>PLSH01000390.1 GCA_003165095.1 Acidobacteriaceae bacterium | reverse complement strand
CCATGACGCTGACGCGTTTTCAGGACCGATCCGTCGTTCTTGGGGACAACCCACGTTCGATGAGCGCATTCGCCTGATATGGAGTGACCGTGTCAACCTGCGCAATCTATGGGTTTGTTGTTGTTGGTTTCGTCGTTTTTCGAGGACAGAGCGAGCAGCAGTCGGGGCAGTTTTCAGCGACGATTGATCAGTCTGATATTCGCGGGTCGAAGCCGCATAATCTTGATCCGTCGGGAGCTGCCTCTGACTGTTGTCGCGAGTCCGGCTGAGCCTGTCGCATAGACCAATCGAGGATTCTCCTTCGTGCTTACCCCGGCTGCTGCTGGCTCTGTGCTCGATTTGAATGACGACTTTCATCAGTGAGTTCGCTTTTGTTTTTTCCTTATTGGGAAGGTTTTTGCTTTTTTCTCAAGCTGCTATTCGCTGGCTGACAGTCGCTTCCGCCTTGGTACCTATGGCCCAGATAAAACCCAGCAGTTCGCGGCCCACCGCTGTGACGATCTTTCTCTTGTCCTTGCCCGCGGCCGCCAGTCTCGCGTATCGCTTATGCAATCGGTGTTGTGCCTTCCACGCAATCTCTTTAGCCTCTTCCGACGCGCTCTGCTGTCGTTTGCGCAATCCAGCCCAGATGGCGGGTGGACGATGATAACTCCATGCTGCTTCGACGACGATCCGTCTCAGGTGCGCGTTGCCCGTCTTCGTGATGCTGCCTCGTCGAGTCCGCTCGCCACTGGAGTTCTCGCTCGGCACCACGCCGCAATAACCCATCAGTTCTCGAGCACCTGCAAAGCGAGAGACCTGGCCTAACTCAGCCGCGATCGTCACCGCTGAAATATGCGCGATGCCGCGCAACGCCTGTAGATCCGTGATGACTTCCTGCAAAGCGGGCGAGGCCAGCTTCACCGCCTCGGCGATGGCCTGCTCCAGTCGTAGAACCCGTTCTCGCATGTGCTCGACTTCATGCAGATAGTCCAGCCGCGTGGCCTCTTGAGCCATCTGCGCAAAGCGTATCTGCGAGACCCAGATCAGATGGAGATGGGTCCAGGATCTAACTCCTGTCGGTGGACGCTGACCCGAGCGCAGTAAAAACTTGCCCAGCCGATGACGTGCTCGCAACTCATCCTGCTTCGCCGCCTCACGCGCACGCACCAGATCGCGTAACGCCTCAGAGCCTTCGTCCGGAACCCAGACCGCCGTTAGATCGCCGGATCGGTAGCTTCGCGCCAGCCTCTCAGCGTCGCGCCGATCGGTCTTCACCCGGTCGCCGGCCTTCATCGGGACCAGTGACGGGGCGATCACCTCGCACTGCACACCGAGCTCCGCCAACTGCCAGTACAGTACATAGCCAGTCGGCCCGGCTTCATAGCAGACCCGCAACTTCTCCACTGGGCCAAGCTTCTTGATCAGCTTGCGTACCGACTCCATCCGGTTGGGAATCGTACCAAGACTTCGTACCTCGCCATCCGGCTCGGCTATCGCTGCGGCTATCGTTTCGGCATGGACATCCATGCCCAGAAATCGTAACTTCTCTCTCATGACCGGCTCCTTCCGCTTGTGGCTCTGAACTGTGGTTCTGTGCGAACTCACAGCCTAACCCACGCTCAGCGCATCGCGCCGGTCACTCCATAGTGACTGTTGTGTCTGCATGGTGTTTCTCCTTTTGCCCGGTTACTCGGGACACACTTGCCCGTTGTGGGCGCAAAGGTGCGCTGCTCCCAAGTCGCGGCATGGCCGCGTTGCCAAGTGAAGAAGTTTTTGGAAAGGGACCCGGAGCCTGCGAGGGGGGAGGAGTCCGAAACCCGTAGGGCGCGGTACGCGAGTTCTGAACGCAGAGCCGCAGGGCGCAGCTCCAGCACCGGCGCGGTGGCCGTGTGATCGTGCAAATAGGAGATCGTGCAGGCTGACCAACTGCCCCGGTAGCATTCGAGGGTGATCGCAAATCCACTTTCAGGCCGACCACTATTCTCAGAGGCCGATTTCCGCCCAATCAGCTACTCTGATCGACCCAGTCGACACAACGTCTCAGGGTATCTATCCGGTCGAGCCGGATTCCATTACCACTCCTGAGCTGGATGAGCGAGCTGGCCTGTAATCGCCAATTAGCACTCTGCCCGGGTCGAGCTTCACACGCGCGCAAGAATGCTTTTAAAGACCGATTGTTGGGGATGCTGCAATCTGCTGAAAATAAGTGATCGCAATTGATGGACTGCGCTGTTCCAGAAGGTGTGGGTTATAAACCGTCCGCGCCTCTACGTGCCGCCATGAAGGGGAGACACGTTGTGTAGCGTCGCCTGGTCATGGAGTTGAGGAATCTCGCTGGAACCGGATAGAGGGAGGCTTTTACTCTCAGGGGCGCGACCTTGGCCCGAGGGGTGCACCCCTCACCAGCAATCCGCGTCTGCATTTCATCGAGAGGAGCAGCCAGGGCAGGGCTCGGCGCGAGATGGGATGGCCCAGGCCAAACCACTCCTTCATGGCGTCGATGGGGTGGAAGATGTGGCGGCGGGCGATCTCGACGGTGAGCGAGCTGAGCAGCAGGATGGCGGTGGTGAGCCAGAGGATCGGCGGGACGGCGGCGGGCAGCCATGCGTTGATGGCGTGCTTGTAGGCGTCGAGCCGAGTGGCGGGTTGGGTGACGGAGAAGACGCTGACCAGCCCAGTGAAGAAGAGGAAGACGGCGCCGAGGGCGAAGAAGAGGCCGAGACGGTATGAGATGAGTCGCTGGCCCGGGCGGTGCGGGCGGTTGGGACGGTTGTCCCAGTTGTCGTTGTCGCCTCCCCCGCCGGTGCGCTTGAGGTCGTGGCCATTGGGCGGACGGCGGCTGTTGCCTCCATCGTCCTCTTCGGAGCGGCGGGGGCGGCGTTCGAGATTTGGAGGCGTGATGGTTATTGGCATCCGGATCACTCCACACGCGCGCGCGATGAGTAGAGATTACTCGGATTGGGCCGCTGGCACCACTGGGGAAGAATGGAAGGGATTAATGCGGAGGATTCGCTGGGGTCGCTGCCGACAATCCCTAGCCAAGTGGCGAGAGCTGGGGCATAGCTTCTTCAGGGCTGGTACTCCCACAGGTCGTTGAAGGAGCCACCATACGAAACCCAGCTGTTGTCATCCCCGCCGAAGAGCCAGAGATACCCTGACGAATCGACCCAACCCACGGCGGTCTCCCGCTGGGTTGGAACATTACTGACGGAGGGCGCTCCTTGCGTTCCGTAGATCCCAGTTGGCGTGGATGAAGCCAAATTTGATCCGGACACCCATGTCCATTGGCCGTTGCTCAACTTCCACAGGTCGTTTAGCTCTCCGAAAACCGTGTAAGCACCGGTTGTGGAATCAAGGCCTGTGCCGCCAAAGAGCCAGACGTTACCCTCGGCATCTATCCAACTTACCGAGCAAAGTCGTGCCCCGGGGATGTTGGCGGGTGCGGCGGTTCCTTTGGTCCCATAGGTCCCCGGTTCGTTGTTCAGGTTCGAACCGCCCATCCACGTCCATTCGCCGCTGGAATACTTCCAAAGATCGTTCAGGAAGCATGGCCCCCCATATGCTGAGCATATGGCTCCTCCGGTGGAGTCATTCCCTTGTCCACCAAAGAGCCAGAGGTTATCGTCGGCATCGATCCAGCCGACTGCGCCGGTGCGCTGGCCGGGAACATTATTCGGGGCCGGAGTTCCCTGCACTCCGTATATCCCTGGCTGGAAGAGAGGGAGAGTCGTGTTCCCCCCTCTCATCCAGGTCCACTCGCCGTTACTGTACTTCCAGAGGTCGTTGAGGATGCCAAGTGCTCCGGTCGAGTCAAAGCCCTCCCCTCCAAACAGCCAGAGATTCCCTGCGTGATCGGCCCATGTGGTTTCTTCGAACCGTGCTCCCGGCGTGTTGCCGGGGCCGGCTACACCCTGGATTCCATATATGCCGGCAACGGGTGCCGTCGATTCAGTGGCCACATTCGAACCGGCCATCCATTTCCATTCGCCATTGCTGAATTCCCACAGGTCATTGAGATCTCCTCGCGTCCCAGTCGAATCGATTCCAAGCCCACCGAAGAGCCAGAAGTTGCCGGAGGCGTCGGTCCAACTCGCCGCTTCATATCGTCCGCCGGGCACATTTGCGGGGGCCGATACTCCTTTTGTCCCATACACTCCTTTTGCTTCGATCGTGGACGACCCGCTAACCCACGTCCATTCGCTCCCGCTATATTTCCAGAGATCGTTCAGGTCTCCTCCCGCGCCATTCGAACCCAATCCGTACCCGCCAAAAAGCCAGAGCCCACCAGAGGAGTCCGTCCACGAAGAAGGAGACGTGCGCGCTCCTGGAGTGTTGCTGGGCGCAGCCGTTCCCTGGGTTCCGTAGCTCCCGAACTTGTTTACGGAACTGGAGCCGCTCATCCATGTCCACTCATTGTGAACAGCCGGGGTTGAGGGTGCCCCGGTGGCTCCGCCACCACAGCCGATGAAGACGAGCGACGCCATTCCCGTGAATACGAGGATGCACGACTTGATGCTGGTACTCATACCGTATTCCCTTCAGCATAGGATACACCGGGGCTGTGGTCCGGGTTCTCCGACCCACAGCCCCGCTTTCGTCGCTAGTTGATTGTCATGGTGCCGAGATCGACTTCGGCTTCGTCTCCGTTGATGCTGGATGCTTTCGCATATCCTGTCACCGAAAATGTTGACAGATCTGTGTGTGCCGGGATCGTTACAGAGTATGTACCGGAGTACGAGCCGGAGATGACCCTACCGAAACCCGAGACCTGAATATACGCCGTACCGAACTCTCCGGAATCGGCGTAAGCGTCGAACGAGAGCGTCATTGGGGTTGGAGTCAGATAGGTACTGGTCGTGAAGCCGGAATATACGCACCGTGCCACAGTATTCTGCCTGCCTCCTACGCTCATTAGTTCTGCATCACCGTCGTAGTTGAGTGTTGGGCCTTGGGGGTTGAACACGTTTCCAGAACACATGTAGTGGGTTGGGAGGAAGGGCGGAGCCGGGGCCAACGCATTGATCAGATTCTGTCCGTTTGGGCTTCCCCAACCGGTGACCAAGTCATAGCCAAGAACCGCAGGGAATAAATTCGGGCTGGCCGAGGTGAAATTGTCCCCAACTGTAACGTCGTAAAAGTCACTGTTGTGATTTGAGCCTATGCCAATCGGGTAGATGAGGGGATTGATAGAGCCCAAGCCTAAGGGCGCCGTGCCGCTGGTGACAGCCTGTTGATTGACGAGGGCCATAAAGCCCGCCCACGTGGGCGCAGCGAGGCTAGTTCCGCCTAGAGGTTGTTGACCGGGTGTCCAACATGTGCCATTGGCACAGTAATAGTTGTCGCAATTTGCTTCCGCGGCCACATCGGGTGCGTTACGCAATGTAGTCGAGCCGAAATTGGACGAGTTGAGGACGCCAGCAAGTTGCTGATAGGGGGGAATTGGTATGTTATCCGGGGAAATGCCTCCTCCACTACCAGTGCCGGACTGCGTGCAGGTAGTGTTACTGCCGCCCCACGCGATCTCGGAGGTTCGAGGCCCCCCGGTGCCGCTGGTTGTAAGAACTGTGCCGCCTACCGCCGTTACGTTTGCGTCTTCCGCGGGGTAAAAGTAGTCCGCTGGGTAGGCGGCGCCGGGAACCCATGCGCCGTAATCTCCTGAGGCTACGAACACAGTTTGTCCTTGTGCCGCAAACTGCTGGAATACGTTGTAGTTGCTACCGGGGTCGTCCGGTATCCATGCCCACGAAACGCTGATTTGCTTGGCGATGTTATCGGTCGCCATCTGATTGAAAATTGCAACGTCGGTCGCACCGACCGCAAAGGTATTCTTCGACCCTATGTAGACGAGAATTTGAGACAACCCTGGCGCCATTGAAGCAGCTTCGATAATGTCGATGACCTGCTCCGTGTCATCCCCATCGGACGCGCCGCTGGCACCCGTGAGCAAGACATTGTTGATTGGAACATTCAGCGGCTGGCCCACATTTGTGAAATAAGCCTGGACATCGCTGAGGGAATAGCCGTCTAGTTGGAATAGTGCGACCGACTGACCGGCACCGGTGAGACCTGTCCCGCCATAATAGGCCGCTCTCCGGTCGCTCCCGAGAAAATTGTTCCCTGGACCCGAGCCGGTGGTATTGCCCTGCACGGCTGATCCCTTAAGGTAGAGTGGATGCGGGATCGAGTAGTTGTCCAGCCCAGCAATATGCCAAATCGGAACGTTCAAATCAACGGAGGGTTCGCGATCCGGGGCAAAGAACGTGCGGCTCTCTGTGGGGTGCTGATAACTCGCGAGATGTACGTTGAAAGCCTGATCGATCTGAGCAACATTGCCGACGATTGGCACAACCAGACGGTTTGCAGGTTGGTCGCCAACCTCGAAGCCCTTGGAGTGGGCCCAGGCAACCACTGCTTGGTAATCCTGCGCCGTAGGGCCAAACTGATCCGTGAATTGTTGTACGCTTAGAAACTTTCGGTAGTCGGTGCTAGACGGATCCTGGAGTCTTCCCAAGAAGCTCGTGAGTGCTTCTTGATTGCGCAACGGCAACATAATTTCGAGTTGTATTTGCTGCGTAGCGGGGAGCGCGCCTACGAGTGCGGCTTGGCCGCTGGAAACTGCCGGACGGATGTGCCGCGTGGGTAATGATTGTTGTGCGAATCCAGGAATGGCAAACAAGCATGCAACCGCGAAAATAAGCGCGGCTGCGCTAAACAACGAGCGAATCTTACTCTGAATAGTCACTGTCGTTCACGCTTTCTATGATTGCTATGTGGGTTTTGGGATAAGGTTTCCTTTTGGACAGATGCAAGTGCGACGGTTCTGCCTGTGTTCAATTGCTAAAGCAGAGCAGTGTCTTGTGACGCTTCGCACGGCCTGGAACGCGGCAACACAGTCTAGCTAGGCAATTGCCACTCTAG
>PLSH01000073.1 GCA_003165095.1 Acidobacteriaceae bacterium | reverse complement strand
GATGCCGCTCGAGATTTCGCTGCTCTCCGCCGATGGCGAAGTCGTGGACCGCATCGCAAGAAAATAGAAACGTATCGCCGGCCTCCAGGCCGTCTGTACTGGCGGCGTCCGCGCCGCCAGAGAATGTCTAGTCAACCGCAATGTCATGTGCGGTTCTGGAATACCCGCACGACAGCCGGTCCGGAGACCGGCGCTACTCACAGATTGACTCAGAACGATTTCTGAGAGACCAGAGAGCGGATTCGATTCNNCCTTGCGCAGCGACGATGGCGTAGGACCGAAGCTCGCAGACTGGGCCGAGGAACGCTTCTACGAGAACGGCAACGTGCGCGTCATTTCGCGCCAGCAGTGGACTCCCGAACTGGCCGAAGAGATTGCCGCCGCCGATTCCGTCCTCTTCGTCGATTCCTCGGTGAGCTCTCCGCCGGGACGCGTCCGGCTCATTCCGGTTTCGTCGCGTGTCGACAGCTCAGCACCGGCCTCGCATCACCTCAAGCCGTCCGAACTTCTCGGTTTGACGCGCTCGCTCTATGGCTCCATCAAATCCCATGCCATGCTGTTGACCGTCGGTGTGGGCTCTACCGAACTCGGCGAAACCTTCAGCGAGCCTGTCCAAGCCGCTCTTCCCCGCGCGCGCGGCATTCTGGAAAAAGCTGTGCTGCGCTTTCTTGCCAACTGATTCAACCGCGTGAATGCCTTGCCGCTGCAAGCGAAGAGCGGCGATTGAACAGCTTGCCAATCAGCCGGTACGCGATCCACAAAAGAAACAGTACGGCACAAAAAAGGCCGATAAGCTGCCATTTCAACTGCGCCACTAATTGACGCAGGACTCCCAACTGGTCGAAGGCCGTCCATTCCTCGCGAATTTTCCCATCCGCAATGCGCCAGATGGTAATGCCGCGCACTTCGATTTTTGCGCCGGTTGGGGGCAGCCAGCCGGTCGCGGCGGTGTTGGTTCCGCGCGCGATCCACAGCACTGAAACCATGTCGCCCTCGGCAGCCATGGAGCCAACGGTCATCTTCAGGTCGGGGCAGGCGTGCTTTTCAAAGCGCTGTGCAGCCTGATCCTCTGCCGGGCCAACGTCTCTGTGCATTCCGTGATTGACGAAATCCTTGGCGTAGATCTCGCCGGCAACTTCGAATCTGCCCCGGTTGAAAATCTCATCAAACACGCGTCGTGCGACAGCTTTGTTTTGTTCCTGCTGAGAGACCGCCGTTGCAACAGAGCGCGCCGGAGCGGGGGCGGCTGCTGCGAATCCCGGTGCGCAAACCAGGAGCACGAACGCCATGGCTCGTTTCATGGGATTTCTCCTTGATGGAACCATTCACAGGCTACAGGAATGCGCCCGGCACTGTGACCGAATGATTGTGGTATCGCCGGAATGTAGCGCCGGTCTCCGGACCGGCTGTAGCGCGGGCGTCCTCGCCCGCGCTGGTCCAAGGGTAATTACCAAATCATACGGTCTCGACACCGGCAGGTCATTTGCCGAAAAAAAATGGCGGCTGCAATCTTCCGCAGCCGCCGATCACAAAAAAGAATAGACAAGCTCAGAACGCCGGGTGCCCAGGTCTCGCTTTTGAGACCTGGGCGATTCGCTGGACGCGCAGTCCTAAAACGCAGCCACCGTCTGACGCAGGCTGTACGAGCTGAGCGTCTTGATGTAATTGCCGCGATCGTAGGGCGAGAGATCGTGGGCGGAGCGGCGGCTCAGGCAGCCGCGGGTTTCAGCAAGCGACGTGTACTCGCGCTTCTCCAGCCAATAGCGCAGATCGGCCAGCACGCGGCCGATGTGCTCGATGCCGTGAATGTGGAGCGCGGAGGCCATCTCGGTAACGCTGGCGCCGGCCATGATGCTCTTCAACACATCCTCGGCCGAATGAACGCCGCCGGTCATGGCGATATCCATCTTGACCTTGCCGTAGAGGATGGCGGCCCAGTGCAGGCGCGGCAGCAGCTCCGACGGCGTGGAAAAATGCAGCGACGGCCGCACCTCGAGCGCCTCGATGTCGAAGTCGGGCTGATAGAAGCGGTTGAACAGCACCACGGCGGCCGCGCCCGCGGCTTCAAGCCGCGCGGCCAGGTTCGGGATGCTGGTGAAAGACTGCGAGAGCTTGACGGCCACCGGGATCTTTACGGCCTGGCAGACGCTTTTCACCAGCTCGATGAGTTGCACTTCGAGCTGGGCTGACGTCTGATTGGGATCAGTCGCCAGGGCATAGGTATTCAATTCGATGGCCTGGGCTCCAGCCTGTTCCATGTCTTTGGCAAACCGCAGCCAGCCGCCGGAAGTGGCGCCGTTGAGACTGGCCATGATAGGGATGTGGACGGCCGCGCGCGCGCGGCGCAGATGCTCGAGATAAACCTCGTGCGTCATGCGATAGTCGCTCAGGTCCGGCAGGTAGCCGAGCGATTCGGCAAATGAATCCGTGCCGCGCGAGAGATCTTCGTCGAGGGTGCGCGACTCGAGCGCGAGTTGCTCCTCAAACAGCGAGGTGAGCACGATGGCCGAAGCGCCCGCGTCTTCCATGTGGCGAACGTTGTCGATCGACTCGGAGAGCGGCGTAGACGCAACCACGATGGGGCCGCTCAAATTCATGCCGAGATAGTGCATTGATATATCGATCATTCTTCCCCTCCGGCAGCCACGGCCGCCAGTTTCTCTTCCGGCTTTTCAGCCGGTGCAATGTTGGGCGTTTCGCCGCGTCCGGGCATGGCCGCGCGCGCGGAGTAGACACGCCACTGGCGCTCGACGTCGTCCTGCGCTTCCTTGAGCAGCTCGGCCGCCAGCTCCGGGTTGCTGCGCACGAGCATGGTGTAGCGGGCCTCGCGATAGGCGTAGTCCTTGAGCCGGATCGACGGCGCCTTCGAGTCGAGCTGGAACGGATTCTTGCCTTCGTCGCGCAGCGATGGGTTATAGCGCATCAGCGGCCAGTAGCCGGACTGCACGGCCAGCTTCTGCTGCTCGAGGCCGTGCACCAGGTCGTAGCCGTGGGCGATGCAACTGGAGTAGGCGATGATGATCGACGGCCCGTCGTGCGCTTCGGCCTCCTGGAAAGCCTTCACCACGTGCGTGTCGTTGCCGCCGAGGGCGACATGCGCCACGTAAACTGAGCCGTAGCTGACGGCTTCCATGGCCAGGTCCTTGCGGCTGTTCCTCTTGCCGCTGGCCGCGAACTTGGCCACTGCGCCGCGTGGTGTGGCCTTTGACATCTGGCCGCCGGTGTTCGAGTAAACTTCGGTGTCCATCACCAGAACATTCACGTTCTTGCCGGAGCCGAGCACGTGGTCGAGGCCGCCGAAACCGATGTCGAAGGCCCAGCCGTCGCCGCCGAGAATCCACACGCTCTTGCGAACCAGCGTATCGGCGATGGCCAGCAGGTTGCGCGCGTCTGACGTGTCGTTGTCTTCGAGCTGGTGGCGCAGCAACTGCACGCGCTCCCGCTGCTCGTTGATTTCGGTCTCGGTTTTTTGCGTTGCGCCGATGAGAGCGGAGACAAGCTCGTCGCCGATGGCGGGCGCGAGGCGCTTCACCAGGAGTTCGGCGAACTCCTTCTGCTGGTCGAGCGCGATTCTCATGCCGAAGCCGAACTCCGCGTTGTCCTCAAAGAGCGAGTTGGACCATGTGGGACCGCGGCCCTGGGCATTGCTGGCGTAAGGCGTGGTGGGCAAATTGCCGCCGTAGATGGACGAGCAGCCGGTGGCGTTGGCGATATAGAGCCGGTCGCCGAACAACTGCGTGAGCAGCTTGATGTAAGGCGTCTCGCCGCAGCCGGCGCATGCGCCCGAGAATTCGAACAGCGGCTCGAGAAGCTGAATGTCCTTCACCTGCGTGTGCGAGAGCCTCGAGCGATTCATTTCGGGCAGCCCGAGGAAGAACTCCCAGTTTGCGCGCTCGGGCTCGCGCAGCGGAACCTGCGGGGCCATGTTGATGGCCTTCCTGCTGGCGTCGCTCTTGTTTTTCACCGGGCAGACTTCAACGCAGAGCCCGCAGCCGGTGCAATCTTCAGGAGCCACCTGGAGCGTGTAGCGGTCCTGCTCCATGCCCTTCCATTTCGGTTTGGCCCACTGGAAGGTGGGCGGCGCGTCCTGGGCCAGGTCGCCGCTGTAGACCTTGGCGCGAATCACGGCGTGGGGGCAGACCATGACGCACTTGCCGCACTGGATGCAGAGATCCTTGTCCCACGCCGGGATGAACTGCGCAATGTTGCGCTTCTCCCACTGCGCGGTGCCGGTGGGGAAGGTTCCGCCGGCGGGGATGGCGCTGACCGGAATCGAATCGCCCTGGCCCGCGGCAATCTGGCCGAGCACATTGCGAACGAACGCTGGCGCCTTGGCGGAGATGAAGGGAACCATGTCAAAATCCGAAGAGGCCGCGGACGGCAGCTCGACTTTTTCAAGGTGCGCCAGGGCGTGGTCGACGGCGGCAAAATTCTTTTGCACCACCGATTCGCCGCGCTTGCCGTAGGTCTTCTGAATGGCTTTCTTGATCTGCGCGATGGCTTCCTCGCGCGGCAGCACGCCGCTGATGGCGAAGAAGCAGGTCTGCATGATGGTGTTGATGCGCGAACCCATGCCGGCTTCCCGCGCCACCTTGTAGCCGTCGATCACGTAGAACTCGATCTTCTTCTCAAGCATCTCCTGCTGCATGGTGCGGGGCAGCTTCTCCCACACCTCGGCGGCCGAGTAGGGCGAGTTGAGCAGGAAGACCGC
>PLSH01000436.1 GCA_003165095.1 Acidobacteriaceae bacterium | reverse complement strand
GGAGCTGCTCGAACTGCTCGATCCCGCGCGTTTCTGGCGCGCCCATCGCGGTTTCGTGGTCAATATCGACCAGATCCGCGAAGTGATGCCCTGGTTCAAATCAGCTACCAGTTGCGCATGAACGACAAGCAGCAGACCGAGATTCCCGTAAGCCGCGCCCAAACCAAGCGCCTGCGCGAACTGTTCAACTTGTGATCGGATCCGCCCGCTCAGTCGTACCGCTCAAACACAATCTGCTTTTTGTGCCATCCATACCCGGCCAGCAGGTCGCGTACGCCCGAAACCATGAAGTTGAGTCCGCAGATGTACGTGCAGATATCGAAGCGCAGCTCGCCGGGAGGAATCGCGGGGTCGACCGCCGGCGAGGGCAGCGGCAGGCCCAGCCGCGCGGCGCGCTCCTCGATGATCTTTGACACATGCACCTGCACGTGGCCGCGCAATCCGGGCCAGCTCTCCAGGGCCCGGCTCAGCGTGGGCAGATAGTGGAAGTTGGGCACGCGGCGGGCCAGTGCTTCAAACTCTTCCTGGTAATAAATATCGGTCTCGTGGCGCGTGCCGTACACCAGCCAGATCTCCTTGCCGTTGCTCCGGTCTGCGCCATCCTCGGGAAACAGCCATTGCGCATAAGCGCGCATCGGCGCCACGCCGGTTCCGGTGGCCACCAGGATCGAATCGCTGATGGGCTCGTTCAGAACGAAGTGCCCATGGGGCCCGTGTATCTGGATCTTGCTGCCCACGGGCAGGTCGGGCAGGTCGGCCAGGTGATTGGAGAAGAAGCCGTTCTCCACGCGATTGACGCACAGCTCAAAACGGTTGGCCCTGGCTGCCGAGGCAATCGAATAGGCGCGCGTCTGCTGCTTGCCGTTTTCGTCCGGCGCTACCGCGGAGATGAATTGTCCGGCAGCATAGGGGAAGCTATCCAACCCTTCGATGGCGAAATCGAAGTGATAGCACTGGGCAACTTCCGAGATACAGATTTTGCGTTCAAGAACCGCGGTATAAAGCTCACGTGCCAAGTTTTTTCTCGCTTTGCAGGGAAGATCAAGCCGCTCGAGCAGTTCCATAACTGATCGATCCTGAAGCGTTACCGCTCAGGGTCTGGGTTGGAATCGCGCCAGCCGGGCCTGTGGCGATTATATGTCGGCTGGAAGGAATGAGGGCCACGCCTCGGAATTCGATCCCAACTATCCGGGGTACGCTATCCGGGGTACGCTCCGCTGATGTAGCCCTCCAGCGCCTGGATCGTGTGTTCGTGGCCCGAAATCACCCATTTCACCAGGTCACCAATCGAGATGACTCCCAACACGGTGTCGTTCTCCAACACCGGGAGATGGCGAAAATGGTGATCCGTCATGGTGGTCATGCACTCATCCACCGTGTGCTGCGGGCTGACAAACATCACCGGGCTGGTCATGATCTCGCTGACCTTGGTTTCTCTGGAGTGGTGGCCGAGCAGCACGCCCTTGCGCGCGTAGTCGCGCTCCGACAGGATCCCCACCAGGCGATGGTTGGAGAGAACCAGCAAAGCGCCCACGTCGTATTTCGCCATCATCTCGATGGCTTCATAAACTGACTGTTCGGGCGCTATCGACAGGATTCGGGTTTCGCCCTTCTTCTGCAAAATCAATCCAATCGTGTCGGTAATCTTCATCCAACCCTCCAGGTTCCGGCAGCGGCATGGCGGCGCGCATACTCTCGTCCGGGCGGCCAATGCCCCGCGGAACAGCAGTATAGCTCGATTTGTGCCCCGTCGTCTCGCTTGCATTTCGCATCCTGCCCTCAGGCAACATCCGGCGTGCAATTCCACGGGGGCCGCTTGAATGCGTCTGGCAGCGTATCGGAATGTGGCTGCGGTCGTGTTTGCGCCGTAGAATGGACCCAAGGCACGCGTAGGGAAGCAGCAGGCTGATGTGACTCACAATGCCATAACAATCTCGCCGGGTTGGCGCTTTCGAACCGCCCTTGTGGTGGCGATCGTAGCCGATGCGCTGCAAATCGTAGTCTTCCCTTTGTTCATCGAGGGCGCCGCGTCGCCTTACGACGACATACTCGATTTCGGTATCGGAGCCGCGCTCGTTTCGCTGCTTGGCTGGCACTGGGAATTTCTGCCATCGGTTTTGGGCAAGATCGTGCCCGGAGTCGATCTGGTTCCCTTTTGGACCATGGCAGTCGCCAACGTCTATCGAAAAGCAAAGCGAAGCGCGATCACCGCGGAAGGANNAGAAACCCACCCGGCGCGTAAGCCGCCAACGTGCGCCACCCGTCGCCGCAGGTCGAGTAGCTCAATATTATTTTTTCTGAGATTCTTAGCTGCGGCCTCGTTGCGTAATCGGCACAGGCGCGCGCGACGGGCTCCGGCCTGTCTCCTCGTCCGGAACAATTTGCTCCGGCTTTCCGATCGGCAGCGGTTGATAGGGCAGGAAGACCCGGAATGTCGAGCCGCTGACGGGATTCCGCTCCGCCCAGATGCGGCCCGAGTGATGCTGGACGATGGTGCGGCAGATGGCCAATCCGAGGCCCGTTCCGCCTTTCTGCCTGGAATCCGAAGCATCCACCTGCTGGAAGCGGCCAAAAATGGCCTCCAGCTTGTCGGCAGGAATGCCGCGGCCTGCATCCACTACAGAGATCGTCACCCCGCTGACATCCGGGCGCAACAAAACCGAGACGGTGGATTTCGGCTGTGAAAACTTGATGGCGTTGGAGAGCAGGTTGGTGAGCACCTGGACGAGCCGGTCGGCGTCGGCGGCAATTTCAACATGGGTGGCGTCGTGAATCAACTGCACGCCTGCCGAATCCGCCACCGGCCGCATGCCTTCGATCACCTGCCGCACAATCTCCGACAGTTGCACCTGGCGGAAGGTGAAAGGCTCGCGGCCACTCTGGATGCGCTCCAGGTCCAGAATGTCGTTGATCAGACGGACCAGCCGCTCGGAGTTGCCCAGGGCGATGCGGATCAGATTGGCGCTCTTCTCGTTCACGTGACCCAGATTGCCTGAAGAGAGCAGGCCGAGCGCGCCGCGAATCGCAGTGAGCGGAGTACGTAATTCGTGGCTTACCGTGGATACGAATTCGTCCTTGAGGCGGTCGAGCGCATAGCGCTGGCTGATGTCGCGGAAACTGAACACTGATCCTGAAAGGCGGCCGCGATCAATGACCGGCGTCACGTTATAGTCCACTCGGAAAGGATCCCCGTCGATGCGGAAAAACGTATCTTCGCCGGACGCGGCCATCCGCCGCAATTTACCTGTCGCGCGCAACAGGGCGCAGTCTTCCGTGCACTGGCTGTTGCGCGGAGCAGAGCCGTGCAGCAGGTCGTGGATCGGTCTGCCGGTCAGACTCGCCGGATCGGCGCCGAGAAAATTGGCCGCCGCCGGGTTGGCAAAGCTGACCAGGCCGTCGGGGTCCAATCCGCAAATGCCATCGGCGACAGAGTTGAGCAGGATCTCCTGCTCGCGATAGAGTTTCTCGGCGCGGTCCTTTTCGTGCGAGCGGGCCAGCATCTGTCCCAGAGATGCAGCCACCGTCTCAAGGGCTGCCATGGCTTCACGATTCTCGCGCAGACAGAAATGGCAATAGAATTCCAGAACTCCCAGGATGCTATTGCCTACCCGCACCGGAACCGCGCAACCTGAGACCATCCCGTGTCTCAGGGCAGCCCGGGTGTGCGGGGTGGAGGGCAGTGAAGCCAGATCGGCGATCCAGACCGGGCAGCCTTCCTGCCATGCGCGGCCTGGCAGGTCATCGCCGCTGGTCAGCGTCAGCCCCATGCTTTCCTGGACCAGGGTCTCGGTGTGCCGCCCCGGCGCGCCCCAGGCGGAGCAGAATTCGAGCCGGCTTGCCTCGGTATTGATCTCCCACCGCAGCGCCACATCCCAACCCTGCGAAACGCACAGCGCTTCAAGAATGCGCATGGCGGCAATCTCGGGAGACGTGTTCTCGCCCACGATCTCGCTCATCACCAATTGCAGGGCCACCCGGCGCTCCCGCTGCACGATCAGGCGAAGTACCAGGACTGCGGCAGCGGCGCCGGCGGCAAAAGCCAGAATCTGGTTGTAGTTGGGGCTCGAAACCAGGCGCGGCGCGACGCCGCTCAAAGCCAGGGCCAGCGCCAAACCGATCACGATGGGCGAAATGAACAACAAGGCGCGGGCCGCCATGTTCCTGGATGGCCCACTGCGAATTTTCCGGGTCGCCTCGGAGCGGTCGCTCATCAATCCCTCAACAGTTGGCAGGAACTTCAGTTATGACTTCCCGGCAGCTTCAAATTAAACTGCTTGGCCTAATGACAGACAGAATCTTACCAGAATCGCGCTGGAAAATGACGACTGTTGCCAAACCGCTGAGCCTTATTACTCAATAAGTTCCGAATAAGTTATCCCCCGAGACCTGAATCTTTGCCATCGGATTGACGCCCAATGTTGCCTCAGCGCGCGGTCTGCCAATCCCATCGAATGGATTCGCGCCGGCGTTAGGAAGCCTCGGTATGAATATGCGGCCTGTCCTTCAAAAAGCCTTCGCCCTTGGTAAGCCACGCTACGCCGAAGGCCATCAACGCCAGCGATTCGAAGCACAGGATCGGATGAATGGGTTGAAGCACCCGGGTCACGGGCTGAAGAGTGAGGCTCACCATGCCCATCATGGAGATAACGATGGTAAAGCCGCAAATTGCGTATAGGTTGTTCCTGTGCCGCTTGCGGCGAGTGAGCCTCTTTTCCGGGGAGGTTCTGCGAAAGAGAAAAAGGCAGAAATACGCAAGCGCAAGAAACATCAGCGCGGCAAAACCGGTGTGCGCGAACCCTATGTCAACCTGAAGCTGCGTGTACCCGCCGCGCGGGTTCACGGGGGGCAGGATGGCGACGCCGAGCGTTGAAGCTCCGGCCAGATAGCCGGTGATCTCGTCGCTCAGGTCGTAGCCGCGCGAGCAGAAAACAAAAGCCGCGATAACCGCCAGGCTGCCCACCAGGTAGTTGCCCACCGGCGTGTAGTAATAGTCGCTGATGGAGCGCTGGAGGATTGGTTGCGGCAGCGCATGGTCTGGCCCGATGAGCGCCAGCAGGATGGCGCCGCTGGCAAGAGCAAAAGGAAGCGACATGGCAATGATGCCCACCGCCCTGCGCAACGCATGGTAGGAGAGGGTAGCGGGATTCCTTGACCTTGAACGAAGCGGCATCGGACCCCTCAGGAACGGGTTTTCCAGGACGAATCAGGATAGCGCAGTTCTTCGGGCTGTGGCGGAGCCGGGATGAATGACCGCAACCGGTCTGGAGAGTCGCCGCCAATCTCATGGGGGGAAAGTGAGGCCCGGCAACCATGCAGGGCTCATGTCGTTCAGGAGCCGGTACAAGTAAATGGCGGGGTAGAAGGCTACGCATGGATGCGCAGTGAATACCAGCCGTCTAATGGTGGGCCCGGAGGGATTCGAACCCCAACCAAGGGATTATGAGTTTCGACTTACCACTACAAAGTCAGACTGCAAGTTGTTGATTGCCAACGTATTATATCCATCAGCCCCGCACGGCATGAGGTGACGAAAGTATTCGTATGTTGCTCGATGTAGACCGGTGTACTTTTGGGTTGGTCACATCTTGGTCACATTTCGAGTTGGAAGGCTCGACAGGCCACCAGTTCACAATTGCTCCTCAGTTCCAGGAGAAAGGGAGAATACTCATTCGCCCCAGAGCTACTGAAGATCACACATCTTCGGATTGGGTCTCTGAGCAGCATGTTGCAGTAGCAAGAAAAAAGAGGGTGAGTAGACGGTATTAGACAAGCCATTATGGCCGGGAGAGACTCTTGCCAGCCACCTGAAGTTCGCGTTTCGCCACGAAAACGTCGATCTTTTCACCCTGAAACGGCTGTTCGAGGTCCCTCTCTGGAATGCCATTGAGCAATTTGTGGTGAGAGCGCCCGCAGGAGCGTCAAGCCGTCACACCTGGTTCTGACACGAATTCCTGGCTGACTGGAGGCTGAAAATCGAGGACGCCCTGGCAGTGGCCGCTGTCGATCTCTCGGATGAGAGTGCTTACTTCCCAACCTCTGCAATCTTGGCAAACTCGGGGTCGGAAGAGTCAACCTGAGGCTTTGGGGCTGGGGCATGTTTTCGGCAGACAATTACTGGCGGATTCTTGAACGGCGGTAGGGGCGTCTGTTTCAAGGTTTGCCCAGCCGCTTTCCTCGCCCAATATCCTAGTCCCGGCACGGGTACTCTCAACCTTCGACAGAGCTTTGCAATCGCTACGTCCGATACACCGTACTTTTGCCCAACTTTGGTTACGGGTTGCTCCCAGACTTCGGCGTAAAGCAGTTCGCGTTTCCAATAGTAAAAGTCGCTCATGGATTACAATTTTGCACGCGAATGGCAGCGGCGTCGAACAAGTGCCACCAAACTTCCTACACCGCAGCGGCGTGGCTGCAACGGGCACCAGCGTCGTACTGGGTCGCCCATCTGCCAGCACATGGATTGTGCCCAACGCCACGTAGGTTTTGCCAGCTCCGCATTCGGCCACGATCCGCGCCGCTTTGGCCGTGCGCAAATACTTCGCGGTGCCGGTGATGGCAAGCGCCTGCGCTGGCAATGCCTTGCGCAGGAGAGTTGCGAGAGATGGCGCAACGGGGTCTTTGGTGCTCTGAAGTGGAGGATAAGTTTCGAGAATGCGCGAGCCAAGCTCGACCGCGTGGGTTCTTAAATAGCTGAAAGTTGAATCCATCTAGGTGCCTCGCGGAATCTCGCTTTGAGGTGTTTGCGAGAATGATGGGAACCTGCATAGGCGGCAGAAACCAGTTTCCACGTGCGATACAATTCGCTGCATGGACCTACAGGCGTTAGCAACCGGTTTGCTTGGCGGGATTGGGGGCGGGGCGGCTCTATTTATGTTCCTCAGTAAGGCCGCGCTCGGAAGATTGGAGGCGAAATGGAACAAAGATCTGGAGGCGTTCAAAGACAGCCTGAACGCGCACCAGAAGCGTCTCCAAACACAACTCGACAGCTCCCTGTTCGTGACTCGCGCCCATTTTGAAGTTGAGCTCAATGCGATGAAGGATGTCCATCAGCGTTTGGCCGAAGTGAAGATTGCTTTCCAGGCCCTGCATCCGACAAGTCAGAGAAACCAAAAACATGAAGAAGAACAAGCCAACCAGGTAGAGAAGTTGCGCACTGCTACTGAGGCGTACTCTGCTAAGTTGGCGGAATGGGGAGCATTCCTTGAGATTCCTCTGTACGATTCATTTGAGCGTTGTTATTACTGAGCGGATGAGGAGTGGAAGCGGCTTTCTGAAGCTGNNGGGATTCGTGACCGCCTTAAGAAGCTGGCTATACTACCGGGAAGCTAGGATATAGCGCCTGATACTGGTCTGCATTGTCACTTGGTACGGATGAACGCTTGAGTAGTATTCCGTGCCGAACTGCCTAGATAAAAGCATCCCCGAGGTTCCAAAGCTTAATCGTCTTGTCCCGGCTTGCTGAAGCAAGAATGCGCCCGTCTGGGCTGAACGCTAACGAATAGATCAATCCGTTGTGCCCCGGCAACGTCCCTACTAATTCACCACTGACTGTGTCCCACAGCTTTATCGTAATTCCTCCCCAATTTCCAGAAGCCAGGGTGTGAGCATTATTGTTGTAGGCTATCGATGTAACGACATCGACACGACTAGGCGCAAGGGAGCATACCTCTTGACCACTTGCCACGTTCCAAAATTTGATGGGCTGCTTCCAGTCTCCCGAGCTTGAGGCTAGTCTCCGCCCGTCCAGGCTGAAGGCTATCTTGGGAACCGACCCACAATTACCTTGCATCGTGCGTAATGGCTTAAATCTGGACGTACTCCAAAGTTTAATGGTTTCGTCGCAACTGCCAGACGCCAGGGTCTTTCCATCAGGGCTGAAGGCAATGGAAAGAACTGCATCAGTGTGGCCTTCGAGAGTGCGGAGCAACGCTCCACTGACCACATCCCATATCTTGATGGTCTTATCGTTGCTTCCCGACGCCAAAATGCGTCCATCGGGACTGAAAGCCACGGATTTAACTCCGCCAGCGTGGCCAGACATCGTTAAAAGGAGTTGGCCTCTAGTCCTATCCCACAGCTTGAGAGTATTATCGTTGCTTCCCGAGACCAGAGTAAGTCCGTCTGGACTGAAAGCAACCGAAGTCACGTATTCAGTGTGCCCTCGAAGAGTAATAAGAAGTCTGCCACTTATAACTTCCCACAGCTTGATAGTAGAATCATGACTTCCAGATGCGATTATCGTTCCATCGGGGCTAAATGAAACGCTGGCGACTGAATCAAGATGTCCCTGTAGGGATTTGGGCGGCGTTAACATTAAGTCCCGTGTGTCCGCCGACTGCAGGTCGCGGTCTATGATGCAAAGACCACCGAGCCTGACTTTGCCTTCGGAGTAGCCCTGTTCCTCAGCTTTGCAAAACCAAACATCACCCTCAGCGGTGTCACTTGGCACACCTTGGCCATTGTAAAAAAGATTGCCGAGGTTGAATTGTGCTTCAGCGTTACCCTGTTCGGCAGACTTGCGAAACCAGTATGCCGCTTTTGTATAGTCCTGCATTACTCCTTGGCCATTGTTGTACAGTACTCCGAGTCTGACCTGAGCGGGAGCAAAGCCCCGATCTGCCGCCTTTTGATACCAACTTGCCGCTTGCGTGTGGTCCTGTGCAACACCTCTGCCATCGTCATAAAGTACTCCAAGCCTGGTCTGAGCAGAAGGATATCCGCTGTCCGCAGCCTTACGGTACCAGACAATAGCCTGTGTGAAATCCTGCGCTACACCTCGTCCGTCAACGTAGAGGCTCCCCAGCCTAACTTGAGCTTCAGATTCTCCCTGTTCCGCCGCTTTTTGATACCAAAACGCAGATAGGGAAAAGTCTTTCGGAACACCTTGGCCATTCCAGTAAAGAGAGGCAATGTTGAACTGTGCATTTGAATACCCTTGATCCGCTGCTTTGCGAAACCACGCCGCCGCTTGTGCGTGATCTTGTGGTACACCTTTCCCGCTATCGTATAGCAAGCCAAGACTGTTTTGTGCCTTGGGATCTCCCCGTTTTGCCGCCAAGCGAATCTGAGTAGTGAAAGATCCCAGGCCCAAACGCAGCACAATCCAATCCATCTTCCAGTAAACCAACCACGCGATGAAAAAGACCGCGCAAAGAATGTTAACGACCTGCCAGTCTGACCTTGCCATACGCGCTGGCATCACTGGATTGAAGAGGAGAGCAACTGCAGCGAATGCCCATGCCCATGGAGTGTTGTGTTCCGTATATCTCTTGGTAGCAAGATAAGCGGATACCGTGCAAATGAGGACCCGTAGAAGCACATACACGAAATATGGCCAATCCGACGTTGAGGCAACCAGTAGCGCTACCGCGCACACTCCGAGCAGAACCATTTCGCCATTTACGCGTATTCTCATTAGGTCCGCTTCCCTACAGCTTGACTATTCGTCGGGTGATTTACATCAAAAAGTATACTCACCGCGATGCCTATCACGCAGATAACTGTCAGCCGCCAAGCAACTCGGCGCTCATGACATGTTGCCACGAGCGGTTTTGCCAGACGATGGGCCCATTCTTCTCTGGGAAACCCAGCGCCTCAGACCGCAAGCCTCCCCCAATCCACTCAAGCACTTCTTCCGTCGTTGCCGAAATCAGAACGGGCTCGCAGCCACCCTCGTATCACTGCTTCACTTT
>PLSH01000049.1:14111-25558 GCA_003165095.1 Acidobacteriaceae bacterium | reverse complement strand
GGGATAGGTTTTGGAACTATCGGGCTGAGCGCGCTTGACGAAGGCCTCGCCATTCAGGATATAGGCGACCCATGTATCGCGATTGAACATGCCGATTTTCTGAGCTTCGGAGTTGTTGGGATCCTGGCGCAGCATCAGGTATTTTCTGGTGAATTTCCAGCGCGGGTCGGCNNGGAGCCATCATGGTGAGCGCCCAGGGAGCGAATTCGAGCGGGAACAGCGAGTGGTTCACGATGCGGTGGAATACCGTGACGGCGGTACCGGACGGGGCCATGCTGATTTCAATTTCCTTTTGCAGGTTGGTGAGCGGCTCGACCGGCTCGCGCGCGATGAGGCCGGTGGGCGTAACCCGTATTTCGACGGGAACGTTGTCTGGAGCCCAGGTGGCGATTGGGTCCTCAGGGGCTTTCCACACGCGGTCGCCGCCGCGCAGTTGAAACTCCTTTTCGCCGCTTTTTCCCAGTTGATCGGCGAACTCCTTGAACAGGTTCTGCCCTCCCACAAAGCCGAAGCGGATAATGCGCGGCCCCACGTCGCCGGTTACGATCAGTTCCACTTCGCCATTGGTGACTCGATAACAATTGGCCCAGCCTTTGTACTCCGTCTTTTCCACGCTCACGCTTGCCCTCGCAGTCATGGTGCAAAAAATGATTGAGATGAAAACCAACATCGCTCGACGCATGACTCTCAGTCCTCTTTCGTTTTGATTGAACGCAGTCTCGATTGCGGCAGAGACTTGCGGTTCTTTGGTTCACGTCCGGACGATCCCTGTCTGGAAGTGTGGGAGACAGTAAGTGGGTTCAGCCGGATGCCGGCGAAGAAAGGCGATTCGCCGCGGAGGCCGATAGAACCTNNCAATGCCGATCTGGACGGATCAAGCCGAGGAGGTTACCCAAGCAAGGGCGGCGGCCAGGTTTCGCCTTGACGCTTCGCCGGAGTGGGCGCGGAAGCAGGAAGCTGAATCCGGTTGCGGAGGGATCTAAATAAGCCTTCCCGGCGAGGACCTGGCGCGATGAAACTCGTACATATCTCCCCGATAGAGAGTTTTTTCCCACCATGCCGCCTTGGGGCCGGAGTAGCCTACAGCGGAGACCAGAAAGCCGGGCGACCCGCTGCGCGATTCAAGCAGCTTCGAGTCTTCGCCGGTCAGCTTTACCGCGCGAATGGTCTGGTCCGACTCTGCGATGCGCAGCCCGTACTTATCCTGGCAAAGCGCGTAGAACGATCCTTGCAGCTCCTGCCGGGTGAGTCCGGCGAAGATGTCGGTGGCCACCCAGCGCCGTTCAAGGATGACGGGGACACGGTCGGCCAGGCGCAGGCGGGTGATGGCGAACAGTTCCTGATTCCAGACCTGCAACTTGGCGGCAAGCTCAGTGCCTGCTTCAGAGGCCTTGATCCGCTTGAACTCGAGAACACGCGTGGACGGCGTCTTGCCCGCGTCTTTCACCTTCTGCGTAAAGCTGACCAGGGTTTGGATGTCGTAGTCCAGCGGCTGGGGACAGACAAAAGTGCCTACGCCTTTGCGGAATTCCAGAAGTCCCTCCGAGACCATTCCGGCAAGGACTTTGTTGGCGGTCGGCCGGCTGACCTTGAACCGTTCCGCGATTTGCCGTTCCGTCAGGAAGCGGTGTCCCTCGGCGAATTCGCCGGTCTTCAACAATACTCGCAGAATCTCGTACATCTGCTGGTACATGGGTTCGCGCACCAGCCGTTTTGCGTCGGAAAGCGTCATGTATGGTCCCCTCCAGGAACCGCCTATGCGGCGAGGTGTGAGATGGGCTCAAGCCCGAGCCGTTTTCGGCAATCTTCCAGCATTGCCTGGGTGCGGGTTGCTCCCGCGCGGCTCACGCCGATTTCGCGAACGGCCAGCAGCGCATCCAGATCGCGAATGCCGCCCGCCGCCTTGACCTGAACCCGCTCGGGGGAGTGCTCGCGCATGAGCCTGAGATCCGCAAGAGTGGCTCCGCTGGGCGCGAAGCCGGTGGAAGTCTTGACCCAATCGGCGCCAATCTCGGCGCAGATTTCGCACAGGCGGATTTTGGCGGCNNGCTTGATCGCGGTGGTATGCCCGCCGTGGGGAAAGCCGATGGTGGTGCTGGGGCGAACCGTGGTTCCCTTAAGCAGCTCAGCGCACCTGGCCAGGTAGCAGGGCAGGATGCAGACGCTGGCCACGTTGTATCGAATCGCCAGCGCGATCCCATCGTCAATCTCCGCAGCCGTCAAAGATGGATTGAGCAGCGAGTGATCGATCATTTTGGCAATCGCTTCGTAGGTAAAAGAATTCGTCATGAATCATCTCCAGTGTCAGGGTCAGGCTTTGCATGTTGCCAAGTTGTATTGCTCGATGGCGAGCGCAACTCCGCCGAGGGCGCCGCATTTTTCTCCCAGGGTGGAACAGCTTACGTTTACGGTGTGCGATGGAAACATCCGGACGCGCTCCAGGATGACGCTGCGAACCGGCTCGAGGAGCAAGTCCCCTAATATGGATAGGCCGCCGCCAATCACCACGTCGCGGACCGCGGTGATGGTTACCGCATTGGCCACTCCTACGCCCAGGTATTCCGCTGCCTGGCGGATTGCGGCGCCGACCGCCGTGTCACCGCTTTCGGCGGCAATCGCCATCTGGGTTGCGGTGACTTTGTCTGGATCGCCATTGACCAGTTCGCTCAGCCGGGGCGCGTGGCCGTCCCGCAGCAGCGCTCTTCCGGCCGCGGCCAAAGCCGGCCCGCTGACCAGCGTCTCCAGGCATCCGCGGCTACCGCATCCACAGGCCGCCCCATCGGGAAGAATGGTTTGGTGGCCGAGTTCGCCGGCTGCGCCAAAGGCTCCCAGGCGCAACTTGCCATCCAGAATCAGGCCTCCGCCAATGCCGGTTCCGACGGTGACGAACAACATGTCCCGTGCGCCGCGGTTGCCGCCGAAGGTGTATTCCCCGAGAGCCGCCATGCGCGCATCGTTGAGCAGGAAGGCGGGAATTTGAGTATGTGCGGCAAACGCCTCGGCGAAGGCAAAACCCCACCATTGCCGGGGCAGATTGGGAAGCAGGACAATTGTGCCGGTTTCGGGATCGACCAGCCCCGGCAATCCGATGCCAATGGCGAGAATGTTTACGGAATGGCTGCTGCACAGATCGTGGAGCAGGCGGCTGGTTCTCTCCACGGCCTGGGCGGGGCCACCCTGGGCTTGAGTCGGAATGGTTCCCTGGGCCACAAGGTCGCCGCGGGCGTCTGCAATCACGGCCGCGATCTTGGTGCCGCCAACATCGACGCCGGCGAACAGGCGGGTAGTGGCATGGTCCACGAAGCGGGCCCTCCCTTGCGTTGTGACATATAGTGGCCTAGCCACGCTACCACGACCATCAGACCGATGTAAACCCCGAGATCAGGTGGCCCGGCGACGCGCAAAAGAGCCTGTCTTGTTGCCGCCTGCCGAATGGGCCTTCACTGCAAGAAAAGCGGCGCACGATGACGCCGGCTGATGGAGTTTTTGCGGGAGATATTGAGACGAAGCTCGGTTTCATGGACCCTAAAATGTTCACCTGTGGAATTCACCACCTTATTCACAATTGAAATAAATTCAAGAATAGCAATGAAAACGCGTATTGAAATTCGGGTCACTCTGGGGTTGAATGCATCCCGAAAGGCCTCGTTTTCGACCACCAGCAAGGGTATTTTCTGCGTGGGTAGAATTATTTATATATATGAAAATAAATAATTTAATCTCTATTGGATCAAGAGACAATCAGACGCCGGCTGAGAAGTTTCACTGGGCCGTAATTTTCGCTTGACATCGGTTGCGATCCGAGAGTAGCGTTTCGCTGGGATGATTCAAATGTGAAATTATTCCACTAGTGAATCGGAAATCAAGGCTGCCTGGCAGCCTTCTTGGAGGACCATGATGTCAGCAAAAGCACTCTCAATTACCCGATGGGTTGTGCTTGCCGCCCTGAGTTGCATTTGGCTCCCGTGCCAGGCGCAGTTCGGCAGCAACGTACAAGGTACCGTAACCGACCAGACTGGAGCGGTCATCCCCACGGTGGCCATCACGCTCCACAACACCAGCACGGGCGTCGACTTGAAACAGACAGCGAATGCGTCCGGCTTTTATCGTTTTGAAGCGGTATCGCCGGGAGATTACACGGTGATTGCCACGCAGTCCGGATTCAAGAGCGAATCGATCTCGGTCACAGTAACGCCGGACGAAACGCGCGGCGTGGACGTGACGCTGGTGCCTGCCGGAGGCACGGTGAACGTAACCGTAACCACGGTGGCGCCGATTCTGAACCCGGAAGAGACCCGCATTGAGATCACGCTGGCCTCAGAAGAGGTCACCAAACTTCCCATGGCGGGCCACGACGTGCAGCAGATCCTTGCTCTCACCCCGGGCGTAACCGGAGTCGAGAATACGCCCCCAGGCGGCGGATATGGCGCAACGCTTTTTGCCGCGAATTGGGCTCCGCCTTTTCAGGCCAACGGCCAGGGCATCAACGGCAACCTTTACCTGATCGACGACCTGCCGGTTTCAGATGACGTAAACCAGGGCGCCGCCATCATGTTCCCCAACGCGGACATGATCGACCAGGTAACCATGCAGACACAAACCTACTCGGTCGAGAACGGCACATCCGCATCGCTGCAGACCTCGTTCAGCACCAAGGCCGGCGCCAACAAGTTCCATGGCGATCTGGATTACACCTACGCCGGCGCGAACATAGCTGCAGCCAATAACGTTATCAACACAGTCATCACCCCGGGCGGCGTGCCTACAGGCGCACCGTCCGATGTCGGTGTAGGAAGCTTCCATCAGGACGAGCTTCTGGGTTCGATAGGCGGACCGATCGTCAAGGATAAGACCTTCTTTTTCTTCTCGCTCCAGAAGCAGAATCAAGGTTCCGGCGGCACGGGCGCTGTGAGCCAGCAGAATTGGGATCCCGCGTTCATCGCCTGGGGGCTGACGGCCTTCCCGGACTCAGGCATGGCCAAGGGAATGACATTGGCCCCCGACACGGGCGATACCCCCGGAAAGTATTTTTCCACGACAACCGCAGCGGAAGCCCTGGGGTCAACCAAATGCCCAACCGCTGCCTCTACTTACACCAGTACGATACCGCTTTTCGTGAATGGCGACTTGAGCGGTCCTAACGCAGGGGTAACACAGGGTGGCAACTCCTACTCCTTGCCCTGTTCCACGGTGATGTACGACCACGGCCAGGTATTCAATCAGGCACAACCGTTCGACGGCCTGCAGTTCAGCGCTCGCCTTGATCAGGTCTTCCGCAACGGCGGCGACCGCCTCTATGCCATGTTCGAGCGCGTCCACCAGACGCTGGGTGAACTGACAGACCGGCCGGCGCTCGGTTCAACCACTCCCAGCACCAACAAGTACGGCTCGGTCAACTGGGTCCACGTTTTTTCGCCCAGGCTGCTCAATGAATTGCATGTCGGAAACGTTCGAACAATCAGCGGCCAGATATTGACCGATCCCGTCATCGCGGGCTCGATCCCGTACAACATGCTTGGCCTCGACACAACCGATGGCTACGCATTCTGGTTCCCGTTTGGCGGCGAGTCCTTCGCGCCGAACAGCACGCTGGAGCACACGTACAACCTTCGCGACACCGTGAGCTACAGTTGGCGCAACCAAACCATCCGGGGCGGCTACCAGTTCTCCCGCGAAGATTATCTAACCAACGAACAGCTCTATGCGCGCGGCGGCTTCGGCTTCAACTTCATGGATGACTTCCAGTTGATGAGCAACGAGGCTAACTTCGCATCCTACCTTTGGACCATCAGTGGGCTAACCGGCACCTACTCGCCGCAGGTCTACGGCGCAACCTCGAAGTTCAACGGCATCTGGGTCGACGATTCCTGGAAGGTCCGTCCCAACCTGACCATTACCGCGGGTCTTCGCTACGACAATTTCGGAAACCCCGGACCCTACTCGAATTCGAGTGCGTTTGCGCCGTTGTACCCCGGCACCGGAAGCAACTTCCATGAGCAGGCACTGAATACAACGGTGCATGTTTCGCCGAATGCATTCACGCAATCGCAGAATATGAACTTCCAGCCCAGGGTCGGCTTTGCCTATACCCCGTTCAAGGCCAGGGAGATGACCGTTCACGGCGGCTTCGGCTTGTATGAGAACGCGCTGACGCCTGAACAGATTGCCAATAACCTGCCAACCCAACCGCCGACGCGCATCAGTCTGAATCTGAATTCCCCAATCCCGTTTGGCGACTTCACCACGGCCGCCGCTCCGTGGGGACAGAATTACGATGGGCAGATGCCGTTCCCGGTCTACGGACAGGATCCTTCCGGAAACGTCTACTCGAATGCCGCCCAAACTTCCATTTACTCAGTCACCCTCAACGGCTTTGCTCCCAACGTCAAACCGGAGAAATTCCTCCTTTACTCGTTAGGTGTCGAGCAGGCGCTGCCTGACCACGTTGTTGTCGGAGCTTCCTATTCCGGCAGCCATGGTTACGACCTGGTGGTCGGCTGCGTCGGACAGGGTCCGAACGGAGTGGACAACTGCGACGAAAACCTGATGCCAGGAATGACGAAAAGGCCCTCTGCCGAGTGGGGCCAGCTTCTGTACACGGAGAATGCCGGAACCACCAGCAACTTCAACGCGCTAATCCTGACCCTCAAGCAGCGCTACAAGGGGCTCAACTACCAGGCCAACTACAACTACGAAAGTGCCAAGCAGTGGGCTCCGACCTATTCCGATAGCGAGGGCGGTCAGAAAGCCTTCTGGCCTGCCGCTTACCAGGCCAGGACCTACTATGGCCCATCGAGCATCGATGTAGCCAACTCGTTCTCCTTCGGAGGCAGCTACGAGGTTCCGAAGCTCGCCACCGACAACTACCTTCTCAACGAGGCGGTATCGGGGTGGAGAATCAGCACCATCTCTGTAGCCCAAACAGGAACGCCCTTCAGCGTAGGCAACACGAGCGGCCCCTCCTATGCATTCGACAACAGTCTTGGCATCGATAGCAGCGGCACCGGCACACCGGCGTATCCAACGCCTTCATCCGGCGCACAGAGAAAGGGATTCTCGCGCAAGCAGGTGTCTGTAACCGGAGCATTTACCGGTGTAACCTGGACCGATCCTTCGGGAGCGGGCACCCAGGCGGTGCTCAGTCAACAGGGCGCCAACACCTTCCGCAATCCGGGCTACTTCAACGTGAATGCGGGCGTGGCCAAGTCGTTTGCGCTTCCTTTCCTTACCAAGGAAACCTCCAACTTCACCTTGCGCGGAGATTTCATCAACCTGCTCAACCGCACCAACTGGAACTCGATCGATAACGACGTTGCCGAGGGCAACAATTTTGGATTCTCTACGACCACCGGCAACAAGCGGTTCCTGCAACTGGGCGCGCGCTTCGAGTTCTAAACGGAAACGAAACTCAACCCTGCGGGAGGCGCGGCCTTTGCGGGCCGCGCCGCCTGTCGATCGGCGGCAGGGCGTGGAATCGCCCGGATCCTATGGATTGCAATTACATTTTCGCGCCGGTTACCCAGGAGGCAACGCTGGCTCCGGCTTGCCGCGGTGTGTACAATTTTCATAGAACATTTTGAAGAAGAACGGCATATTGACCGGCAGATCAGTTGCCAACGATGGGGATGAGGGTTAAAGGGAAGAAGATGCGTAAGGTCAAGCAGGAGAAATCGTACCTGGTTCCCGCCGTCTCCAAGGTGTTCGATATCCTTGAGTTCCTCGAGCGCGAAAAGCGTTCGCTGTCGCTCGAACAGATCTACCAGAACATCAGGGCTCCCAAGACCACGATCTACCGCCTTTTGAAGACCTGCGTGCATCGGGGATACGTGGCCCAGGGGCCGGATGGATTGTATCGGCTGATCAGCCAGCCGAGGAAAAAATGCTTCGGCTTCGCCGCCCAGTCTTCCGACATGCCTTTTTCCGAGATCGTGACCACCAGCTTGAAGACCGCAGCCTCCCGGTCCGGTGTTGAGCTGCTGGTTCTCGACAACCACTATGATCCGGAGATTGCGGTACGCAACGCGGATCGTTTCGTGCAGGAACATGTCGACCTGGTAATCGAGTTTCAGGTCGAGTACGGAGTGGCGGCGCTCATCTCCGACAAAATCGCATCCGCCGGCATTCCTCTGATCGCAGTGGACGTGCCGCATCCACATGCCTCGTATTTCGGTGCGGATAACTACCGCATCGGCTATACGGCGGGAGAAGCGCTGGGTCACTTTGCGATCAAGAACTGGAAATCCAAGGTGGGCTGGGTGCTGGGCCTCGATGTGGAGCAGGCTGGCGCGTTTGTGCAGAATCGAACTACCGGAGCGTTCAACGGAATCCGCTCGCTGCTGCCGGCGCTGGAGATCGATTCCTTTGTGAGAATCGACAGCAGGGGACTCCAGGAAAAAGGCTACAAGCTGGTGATGGAGTTTTTGCAGCGGCATCCCAAGGACCGGGGAATCCTGATCGCGGCGCATAACGATACCGTGGCCCTGGGCGCGGTGCAGGCAGTCCGCGAAATGCAGCGGGAAAAGAGCGTGGCGATCGCGGGACAGGATTGCATTGCGGAAGCCATTGAAGAGATGAAGAAGCCGGGAAGCCCCCTGATCGCGTCAGTGGACCACGCCGCTGAAAGTTACGGCGAACGGCTGATCTCGCTGGGGCTGAGCATCCTGCGCGGGGAGGCGGTGCCACCCTATAACTTTACCGAGCACAGGATGGTGACCCAGGAGTCACTGCGGCTGGGCGAATCATAAACAGCGACGCGCTCGGGCGGGAGCCGGTGCGACTTTTCCCGCTTACTCGAATTCCACCTGCATGAGCTGAACGCCGCGCCCTTCCACTTCCGCAATCGCGTATTCGGTCTTCTCAATTGTTTCCGTGCGCGGGACAACAGGTTTTCCGTTGACGAGCACGCTCTTGATGCTGCTTCCATCTGGCAGCGGCACGCGGAGAGCGGCCTTGTCGGCGCAGCTTGTGTATTCGAGGGTGATGGTCTTCGCTTCCCGGCGATATTGATAGAGGACGTAGCCGCGCGAGGAAGGATAGCGTACGCTGACCTGGGCCTGGCTCACGCCGGCAGCGAGCCATCGCGGCGAAACCCGCGCCGCGCGNNAGCGTAACTCCGATTACGAACCACTTGGAGCCCGTTTCCATGCTTTCGAGCTCGAGTGACGCGATTGCGTTGCCGCTCTTGCGGGGCACGAAGCTCGCGATCCAGACACCCACGTTATCGATGAGCCCGCTGCTGCCTCGCCAGGCAACCTGCATGCGGTCCTGCGCGAGGCTTCCATAGCGGTTGTTGAACTCGCCGTCGTCGGGAGCCCAAAAGGAGCCCACGTTCACGCCGCGCTCAATGTATTCCACCTGCCGGTCTCCATCCTCGTAGTGAATGGTCAGCTTGCCGAGGGTTGACTCTTTGCCTGAGCAGGCGTGCAACAAGTAGAAGCTGGCGCAGGATTGATGCACCGGAATCTCGGTCCGGGCCGAGTAGCGCGGCGCTGAAGACACTCCGATGCACACGCGGTGGCCATTGTCTTGAGAGGATGCGATCTCAAAGGGAATGCCGCGGAACCGCTGCCCTCCAGTTGGGAAGTCAATGAGATAATTTTTGGCTTCGTCCACCCAGCCGGGAACGCTGTCCGATCCCTGGCCGGTATCGCAGTTGGCCTGGGCGCGCAGGTCGAGCATCTCGAATTTCGCGACGGGGGGCTCCGGTTGCTTGCCGCGCATAATGCCGGGAAGGAAATCGCGATGGCGCCTGGCGATCTCATGAACGCGCCTCAGAATGTCCACTCCATATTGTTCGTATCCGTGCTGGAAGCAGCCGCGCGCCAACTCGCCGGCGGTGCACGCCAGCACGCCGCCGTTTACGTAGTCCCATAGATTTTCTTCTCCGCCAAAGCCCTTCTTGAACGGAGGGTAGATGGAATAGAACTCTCCCGGAGAAGTTTCGGGCATCTCTTTGCGGATTCCTTCGTAGCTTTGGATGATGGCCCGCGCCTGTTGTGGAGCGATGCCGCGATTCAACGTATAGGCGTTGGAAAGCGAGATCTGGCTGCTCATGTCGACGCCCAGATCGGGGCGGAAATCGGGGTCTTCCGGCACCCAATGGGTGTAGAAGCGTCCATTCCATGAGATGCGATTCAACCGTTCTTCCATTTCATCGGCGGTTTTCAGCGTCTCCGCGGCCTGCTGCGCGCGGCCCGAATGGTCGAGCATTTCGGCGAGGTATCGGCATCCGGCAATGAACCCGGTGTTGTCGCCGAAGAAGATTCCGAAGTGGGTTTTCTCAAGGTCGATGACCATGATGTCGCCGCCTACCAGCGCAGCCTCGCTGTCGCAGAGGAAGTCCCATGTGTCGATGGTGAGGCCGCGCTTGAGCAGGCCGAACTTCTTCGACCAGCGATACGGATCGCTGGTGCTGTAGCGCACGGCGTGCAACGCGCGGTCAAGATGCTCACGCATCCAGGCATCGTCCCCGGTGGTCTTCCATACCAGGTAAAGGGCCTCGAGAAAGTACATTTCCACGTGGTTCTCGACGGGCGCGCGGCGCAGGCCCAGGAATCCGCCGTCTGCCGAGCGCGAGAAATCGCCGTATTTGAAGCGCCTGTCCCAATCGCTTTCCGGCGGCGTGCGGTCGATATGGTTTTCCCATATCATGCCGTCTTCGCGCTGCGTCACCGAGAAGATTTCAAAGCTCTGCCGCACCTCCGGCCAAAAATAGCGCATGCCTTTCAGCGTGTTGGTATTGTCCAGGAGCCAGTCGACCCAATATGTATACACGCGGCCATCGTGACGCCGCGCGCCGATCGGGCCGTCCGAGGCCATGGTCCAATAAAGGGTGTCGAGCAGGTGCTGAAACTCTCCGCTCTGCTCGCGAATCGCGGTCTGTGCATCCACGTGCAAACAGGCGCGGCCGATCAGCTTGTCTTCCCCATCCAGTGCAAGCACAGTATGCGTACCCAGCGCGCCGCCCGCACGGAAAGAAGCAGGCAGCGTCACATCCCGGTCGAAATACGGCACGTCTTCGCCATCAAGAACCAGGAGCCGGGCGTTGCCCGCACCGTGCACCTGGATTTCATCGAGCGGGCGATACACAGGCTGCACCGGCGCAAGGGTGAGCGCCGGACTCTGACTGGTCTGCGCCTGCAGAGTGGCCATGTAGCCTGTGCCCAGCAGACCAACGGGCAGAATTCCAAGAAACTCTCTCCGCGATTGCATTGCGTTTGTTCTCCCTTCAAGACAGACCGCTGTACGTCCTCATGCGGCAGGCCGGGCTTCATTCCGGAGCAAAATCCGGCCTGCTCTCAAATTCAATCTCCCTTTGCAGCGGGTGCCGCGCCTGCCCGCACATCGAAGCGGGCCTCAAGCCTGTGGTCGCGCGAGGAACCACCCACCCACAGCGTGCGCGATCCAACCACAGTGACCCACTGCTTTTGCGCGGTCGACCAGTATTG
>PLSH01000049.1:0-14060 GCA_003165095.1 Acidobacteriaceae bacterium | reverse complement strand
TTTGGTTGTGATTCCCGAGTAGGCAAAGCGGGTGTAGGACAGCCCAAATCCAAACGGGAACAGGGGCTCAATCTTTTGCCGGTCAAACCACCGGTAGCCCACCAGGATGCCTTCGCTGAACGTGGTCTTTCCATTTACGCCGCTGTGGGAACGCTCAGGAAACGCGGGATCGTTGGCCGGAGTGTCTTCGAGGCGCTTCGGCCACGTGAAGGGCAGACGCCCGGCGGGGTTTGCCTGTCCCAGCAGCAACTTCGCCGTAGCCCAGCCGCCCGCATCGCCGGTCCAGCCCATATCGAGCACCGCCTTCACTTCCGGCAGCCAGGGCATGGCGACAGCCTGACTCACGTTGAGCACGACGATGGTGTTCTTGTTCACGGCCGCCACATCGTGAATGAGCTGGTCCTGATCGCCGGGCAACGCGAAGACCGGCCGCGTCCGGCTCCACGCAAAGACGATGGCTGTCTTGGCATGTTTGGCCGCAAGAATCGCGGCGCGGTAGTTATCGGCCTGCTCCTGCGGAGTTACCCAGCTTACCCTCACCTGCACCGGGCTGTTGGAGCTGTCGGGAGCCACTTCCACGTAAAAGCGATGAGGGCCGGCGCTCAAATCGATCGCGGCGCGAAGGTTGTCGAGCCCGTCAGAAGTGGGAAAGATGTTGTCCTGCCCCGCCTGGGTCAATTCTCCGTGAATCCAGTTGAACCAGTTTCTGTCCACCACCTGGTCGTCGATTTTGACCATCCCATAGCAGCCCAGCAGTTGCAGATGAATGCGGTATTTGCCGCTCTCCGGCACGGTCAGCGTTCCGGTCCACGCAATGCTCTGGTTGGCGGGCAGCGCATTGTGCGCGCCGGCGGTGAAGTTGACTTCGGGATCGATTGAAATCTCATCCTCGTTCCACACCCGCCGCTCCAGCCCGGGCTCTCCATCGTGCGACAGGTCGTGCGCCGGAATCGCTTTGCCGTCCATATCGTCGGCCACGGCATAAGCCGGATGCGCGCCATTGCCTGCCAGCTTCACAAGCGCATCCAACGGCCCCACTTCGAGCGCAGGCAAACCCACCGCCTTCTCACCCGTCAGGCCTACTGCAACAATCTGCCTGCCCCCGGGCCCGATGATCGCCACGCTCCCAAGATCGGAGGCCTTCAGCGGCAGCGCTCCAGACACATTCTTCAGCAGCACCGCCGCATCGATGGCCGTCTTCTCGATGATCTTCATGTCTTCTGTATGATCGAGCGGCGTGACTTGAAGTTTGTCTTTGCCGTCAAGGTAGCCGAACCTGTCCATCTGCACGAGCACTCTGCCCGCGGCGCGAGTAATCGTAGCTTCTGAAACAACGCCGCTGGCGACGAGGCTTTTGAGGTTGGTAGCAGGCCAGGGCTCGGGAGTGCCATTCCAGCCCTTCTGCGCCGGCTCTTCGGGAAGGCCGGCATCGCTCAGCGCGAATGCATCCCGCTTTCCGCCTCCGGCAGCATCCCGACGCGGCCCATTTACAAAAAACGATGGCCCGGCAAATGGAACGGGTAGCGGCCCCGGCATCTCCATGTCCAGCCCGGCATTGATGAAATCGGTGGCGTGTGTCGCGCCCCAGTCGGAAGTGACAAACCCCTTGAATCCGATTTGCCCTTTCAAAAACTCTGTGAGGTTCTCTTGATTGCCGCAGGAATACGGGCCATTGATCCGGTTATAGGAACACATGATGGACGAGACGCCGGCCTTGCTGGCCTCCGCAAAGGGAGCCAGATAGACCTCGTGCAAAGTCTGGCCGTCGATGAAGACGTTGGTGGCGTCGGTGTCGTAGCCGACAAAATGCTTGGCTTGCGACATCACGCCTTCCCCTTGAATGCCGAGAATTTCCGCCGCGCCCAATTCGCCGGTCAGGTAGGGGTCTTCGCCGAAGGTGTTATATCCGCGGCCGTAGTTGAGATCGCGATCGATATTGATGAAGGGCTGCAGCACCACGCTTACGCCCTGGGCTCGCGCCTGGCGGGCAATCAACATGCCGTTGGCAGCGGCATCCTGGCGGCTGAACGTGGCCGCCACTCCCATGGTCGAGGTGGGCGCGATTGAAGGCACGCGCGTCAGGACTCCCGGCGGCCCGTCGGCAAAGCGCATGGGAGGAATGCCGAGCCGCTTGATGCCGGAAATATAGCCGGCCTCGCCCTGGTAGGTTGAAGCGTCTTCGCCGGTTCCGTGTATCATGGCGATCTTCTCATCCAGCGTCATTTGTTTCAGGAGCCGGTCTACGCGGGCGTTGCCGGTGATCCCGGCTTCCTGCGCATCCACACCCATGGCGGCGAGGCACGCAAGCGCCAAAATCAGGGCCGGAACTCTTGCTGCATTCTGAAGATTCTTCATTTGTGTACGCGGGCTCCTTTCAGCCTTCAATCGTGAAACCGCGTATCGGCTCGGAAGCAGGATTTCTCATCTCCCGCACCCGGCTTTTCCTCAGTCTTTACAGGGCGTAAAGCCGCGCATTCCACAGGTAAAACAATTTTATACATGAATTATGGTATCGGCGGCAATGTTTATCTGCCGCAGCGAATCAAGTCGCCGAGAAACTGGAGTGGGGCGAATTTTGCAATGGCGGAAGTTAGAAAGGCAGGCCTCAAGGAGGCCTGGAGAAGATGTGACCCCTGGAAGTTTCGCTCGGGCCTGACGGCGCGGCCGCGGCGGATTACCCTACGTCCAGCACGCTGCCTTCAGTGGCCATGCCGGCGCTGGGAAACAGCATTCGCGCGTCGGCCAGCATGCCATCGAGAAATGCGTCGTTGTGTTCCGGATCGTGATGGAAGAGCAGCAGGCGATGAACGCCGGCGCTTTGGGCAGCCTGGGCTGCGTGGGCATAGCTCGAGTGTCCCCAACCAACTTTGCCGGCATGCTCCTCGGGCGTGTACTGGGCGTCCATCACCAGCAGGTCCGCGCTGTCGGCCGCGCGAATCAGCCCGGCATCGATCTCCGCAATGCCGTATTCATGATCGGAGGCGTGGACCAGAACCTGCCCGTCCGCTTCCGCGCGAAATCCCACCGCGCCCTGCGGATGGTAAAGAGCGAAAGCCTCGACGGTGAGCGGTCCCGCCTGAAAAGGCCGGCCGCACTCGATGTGCCGGAACTCGGCCCGGGCCCCGGTCTCGGCGAATGGCACCGGGAAGAAGGGTGCGGCCATCTGGACTTCGAGCAGGCGCCGCGCCTGGTCGGCGGGGCGATTCGTATAAAAGACGAGCTCCACGCCGGATTGGAACAAGGGAGCGAAGGTCGGCAGGCCCTGGATGTGGTCCCAATGGAAGTGCGACAGCAGGATATGGACGCGGTTGACGGCGCGCCGTTGCAACTGCTCGCCCAGTTTGCGCAGGCCGCTGCCGCAGTCGATGACGATTGCCTCTTTTCCCTCGAGAGGGCCTATTTCGAGGCAGGTCGTGTTGCCGCCGTGGCGCAGCCGGTCCGGCTCCGGTGTCGGGATGGAACCGCGTACTCCCCAAAACCTCAGATTCATCGCGGACGTCTCTTTCGATCCAGAACCTGCCGTCGAACCTCCCGCGAGCAAGCGTTCCGTTCCGGCGCAACCCGAATGTTGGCCCGGAACCCCAAGCGCGTGAAAGTCGATGTCAGGCTCTAATTTACACTTTCGGGGGATGAGGTCAGAGCATAAAGTATTTTGCCGACGATGGGCAAGATTTTTTGAGAGGAGCCGGGCGCAGGCCGGCTTGGGGCTCTCTAAAAAAAATCTCTTTCCCCCATTTTCCAGTTTAGGGCGGTATGATATGGCGATACTCTTTCCCTGGGAACCAACGATTACAACGGGCCGCGAAATGGGCTGAGGGGTGCGAAGCGAAGATCATCCCTGCGGCAGAGAGGTCTTATGCGGAGGAAACTGGTTTGGTTTGTCGCGCTCCTGGGAGCGGCGTCGCCGGCGGTCCCGGTGGCGCAGGACTCCGCAGGCGTAAGCCTGGTCTCGATCGTGCTCGAGAAGAAGACCGGCGACGCGGTGCAGACGGTCGATCCAGCCCATGTTTTCGCGGGCGGCGACACGGTGCGATTCCGGCTGAAACCCATGGTGGATGGCTATCTCTACGTGCTGGACCTGAATACGTCGGGGACGTACGAAGTATTGTTTCCGCGCGCGGAGACCGGCAACGACAACCGGATTGAGCACGGCAAGGATTACCTGGTTCCGGCCATGGACCACGGCTGGTTCGAAGTGTCCGGTCCGTCGGGATATGAAAGGCTCTATTTTGTACTCAGCCCGGCGGCGCTGACTACGGGACAGATACAGAACCGGGCAAATTCAATGCCTCCGCAGGGCACCGCTCCTTCGACCATGCGTCCGCGATGCAACGACGCGGTATTCAAGGCGCGCGGCGAGTGCGTGGATACGGATGCGGGGCCGAAGGTGGTGGCGCCGGGCGAAGCGCTGCCGCGCGACCTGTTGCCGATGACCAACGGGGCATCGCGGGACCTGAAGTTTACCAACAATTCGTCGGGCAGCACGGTGAGCAGCGGCGCGCCGATGTCGGGGCCCGTGGTGTACGAGTTTCTGCTCGCGCATCAATGACCACCATCACGATAGGCACCTTGCGGGGCAACGGCATGAGACGAGGCTACAAATTACTCCTGGCGGCATTGGCGATGTGGGCCGTTCCCGCGCTGCCGGCGCTGGGCGCTGCACAGCAACCCTCGGGGTCCCTCAAGCCGCCGCCGACGCCGGAGGCAACTGCGCCGGATCAGAATCGCGACCTGACCTTCAAGAAGGAAGGGACCGCTCCGGCTGCCACCACCACGGTGCAGATACCGCGCAGTTACGCGCTGGTTGTCGGCATTTCGAAATACAAGAATCTGCCCAAGGATGCGCAACTGGAATTCCCGGACTCGGATGCCGAATCGATGTACACGGTGCTGATCAGTCCGGAAGGAGGCCAGTTTCCCGCCGAAAACGTGCACAAGCTGATCGACAGCCAGGCGACGCTCGCCAATATCCAGCACGAACTGGAGACGTGGCTGCCTTCGGTCACTCATCCCGACGACCGGGTGCTGATCTATTTTGCCGGCCACGGTTTTGTTTCGAGCGGGACGGCGTACATCGCGCCCTACGACATCGACCTGAATCATATTTCGGATTCGGCCTATCCCATGGCCACGCTGGGCAAGGATATCGGCGCAAAGATCAACGGCAAGTGGAAAGTGCTGATCACCGACTCCTGCCACTCCGGAGCGATTACGCCGGAGGCCGATCGCTCCACGGTAAACCGCACGCTGCTGGACCTGGATAAATCACTTTTCTCGATCACCGCCAGCCGCGATCGCGAGCAGAGCTTCGAGAGCGACAAGTGGGGCGGCGGACACGGCATCTTCACTTATTACGTGGTGAAGGGGCTGGAGGGCGAGGCGGACACCAATGGCGACGGCATCGTAAGCGCGGATGAACTGGCGGAGTACGTTCATACCAATGTGCGCGAGGCGACCAATGCGGCGCAGAATCCGACCTCGGAGCGCGGCAGCTTCGATCCGAACATGGTGCTGGCCTACAATCCGACCCACGTCACGGCTGCCAACCTGCCGCCGCCGAAGTACGGGACGCTGGTGATCGAAACCAATATGGATGGCGTGGAGGTTTTCGTCGACGGTAAAAGCGCGGGCATTGTGAACAAGGCCGCGGCGCTGCGACTGCCGGGCCTGGCGCCCGGCGCGCACACCATCGAGGCGGTCCACATGGGCTACGAACCGGACGGTCCCCGCCAGGAGGAAGTGTATCCGGGCCAGGAGACCACGGTGACGGTGCGCATCCTGATCGCGCGCAACCGCAACCATGCGGCCGTGGAGCACTTCAACAAGGGCATCGAGTTCTATAACAAGGGCTACGAGGAGAACTACCGCAAAGCTGCCACGGAGTTTGAAGCGGCGCTCGAGATCGACCCGAAATACAGCCAGGCCGCGCTTTATGCGGGCCGCGTCTACAACGCGCTGTACGAAGACAAGAAGGCGCTCGAGTTTTTCAAGGAAGCGATCTCAATCGATCCGGATTACCTTGAGGCTCGCTCGAGCTACGCCGGCGCACTGCTGGACGCCGGCGATATGGATGAGGCGATCCGGCAGTTGAATGTCGTGACTCAGCGCGATCCGGCGAGCGGCATGGCCTTTTACCTGCTGTCGCAGGCCTATGCGCGCAAGGGCGACTACGACGATGCCATCCAGGCCGCGCGGCAGGCGATCCAGTTGACGCCGGGCAACGCGGAGGCGCATTTCTGGCTGGCGGAATCGCTGCGGCAGAAGAATTCGTGCAGCGACGCGGAGGCCCAATACAGCAGTTACCTGTCGCTTTCCAACTTCGACAGCGGCCTGGCCGGCAAGGTCAACTACTACGCCGTCGGCTACCTGCTGGGCATGGGCGTAAAGAAGCGCGCGGCGCAAACCGACATTTGGAAGGAGTTGCGCGGACAGGCGAATACCGGGCTGTGCGACTGCGAATGGATCGAGAAGAAATTCGATTCGGCCATTCATTATTGCCAGACGGCGCTTACCTTCACGCCCACCGACCTGTTCACCAATTACCGGCTCGGCATCCTCTACTCCGAGCGGTACAACCAGTCGGGCAGCGTAGCCATGCTGGCGGCGGCGCGCAAGCACTTTGAAAATGTGATCGAGCAGAATCCCGACGCCAATGAAGCGGACCGGTCCCGCAAATACGTAAAGAACATCGACCTGGTGCTCGCTCAGCCTGACGTCACCCACCCATGATGCGCCGTCTTCCAGACCGCCTGATTGTCGCAGCGATTGTGGCCGTGGGATTGACCGTCCTGGTTTCGATGCTGGAGCGCTGGATCGCGTTCAGCGATCTGACCAACTGGACCTACGACTTTCTTGTGAATCACGGCGGCTACGCTCCCCCATCGAAAGAAGTCGTCTTCGTCGATTTCGACGATGCCACCTTCGCGCAAATTCAGAAGTACCCCATTCCCCGCTCCACCGTGGCTGACGTCGTCACCAAAGTCGGGCAGGCCAAGCCCGCGATAATTGGACTCGATATCTTCCTCTCCGAGCCGCGCAATCCTGACGAAGATGCGGCAATGCAACGCGCTCTCACCTCGGCCGGCAACGTGGCCGTCGCCATCCAGGCGGGTACAGGCCAGCTTCCCGCCGTGCTTCCGCTGCCCATGTTCTGCCAGCCTGAGAATCCCGCGCTGCCCACCGGTTTCTGCAAAGATGGTGCGCCCGGAGCCTTCGCCTATGCGGCCATCAACATGCCGTTCGACAGCGACGGATACGTGCGCGACGCCGAATTGTTTGCATGGAACAACAAGCAGAAGGCCGAAAGTTTTCCGGTCTTCATGGCCGAGGAGTATTTGGGCCAGGTCGATCCCAATTGCAAAAACTGCACCCTGCAGCCGTTGAACCGACGTAACGCGCAATTCCGGGGCTTCCGCGTGCCTTTTCACGATCCGGATGCGGGAACCTTTCGCATCGGCGACTGGTCGCCAACCCCGGAGGAGCACATTTCCGCGTGGGACGTTCTCAGCGGGACAGTCGATCCGGCCCAGCTCCACAACAAGCTGGTGCTGATCGGACAGGGCAGCGATGCGGCCCGCGACCGCGATTTTTCACCGCTTTTCCGGGTCCGCCAGTCAGACGGAAAGCGACAGCAGACTCCCGGTACAGAACTTCATGCGACGGCCATCGCAACGCTGCTGGATGGCAACGCGATCGGCGAGGTTCCGGCGTGGCTGCGGTGGTGCGTCAACTTCGTTCTGCTGGCTGCGGCCACCTTTGTCTTCACGCGTCTCCGGCTCAGGATCACCTTCGCGCTGGCAGCGGTCTTCTTCGTGGTCATTTATGCTGCCGCCCAGGCCCTCTTCTCGGTGTTTCATCTGTGGTTCCCCTATCTGGAAACGCTGATCGGCGTGGCAATGGCTTTGCCCTGCGGCGTGGCCTGGCAATACGTGAAGGCCAACCTGCTGCGCTCTGAAACCGAACAGCAGCGGCTGCAACTGATGGAGATGTTTTCGCGCTACGTTGACCCGCAGGTGGCGCGCAACATCTGGCTGAGGCGCGATGAGGTGAGCCTCGAGGGCGACGAGCGCATCGCCACCGTGCTGTTCAGCGACATTCGCAACTTTACCGGCATCACCGCCGGAAAACCCTCCCGAACCGTGCTCCGCTGGCTCAACCGCTACTTCACCGCAATGGATGAAGTGATCCGGGCCCATGACGGCTTTCTCAATAAGTTCATCGGCGACGGGCTTCTGGTGGTTTATGGCGTGCCGCTTTCGCAGGGTGGAAACCTGGATGCCCGCAATGCCGTCCGCAGCGCGCTGGCGATGCTCAAACGGGTAGAGGAGCTGAACGCGGAAGCCTCAACCGGCGAGGAGTTCCCCGAATTCAGGATCGGCGTCGGGATTCACACCGGAATGCTGACCAGCGGAAGCGTGGGCTCGAGCAACCGGCTCGAGTATTCGGTCATCGGCGAAACTGTAAACCTGGCGTCCCGTCTGGAGAGCCTCAACAAAGAATTCGGCACCGAGATTATTCTTTCCGAGGCCACCTATGAGAAGGTGAAAGAACAGATACCGGGGATTTACGCGCTGGGCTCGACAGAAGTGCGTGGATTTGACGAACAGATTACGATCTATGGTATCGGGCCCCGCAAACAAACCAAGTCCTCCGCTGTGGAGGAACACCAACCGGAGATTCTGGCATGAACAGATTGCTGATTTTAGTTGCAGTGACAGGATGCGCGGCCCTGGCGGGCGCGCAGAACAGCGGGCAGAGCAAGCCGGCAGGTACGCCTGCACCCCCGCCCCCAACTCAGGCCCAGCATCCGCGCCGCGCCCAGGCCAAACTCGAGGGCTTCGACCTGGCTCCCGAAAAGGCAACCGCAAACCAGATTGGAGGAGCGTCGCGAGGGCTGGGAACCCCGAAATTCGTCCTCTATGCGCCCCATAAGGCGAGGATCTACACCCTCCGTCCGGCGTTTGCGTGGCGGGGCGACCCGGGCGCGGAATACAAACTCCACATCCAGAACTTCACGGGCACATTTGCCTGGGATCGCGACGTGACCGGGAACAGCCTTGCCTACCCCTCCGACGCGCCGCCGCTGACGCCGGGCGACACCTACCTGTGGCGGGTCATTCCCGTCTCGCCTTTGCTGGCGCCTCCTCCACCGGCAGCCATGATTGTCGTCCTGGGCGGTGCGGAGCGCGCACAACTGGAGACGGGAATAAGCCAGATCCAGGGCACGGGATTCGATGCGGACACGGCTCGGGCTCACTACCTTTTCGACCAGCGGCTCTGGTACGACGCCCTGATGACCTATTCCGAACTGATCGCGCGATATCCTGACCGGCGCAGCCTTTACGAGATGCGCGGAACCCTCTACGACCAGCTGCCGGCTACCGAACCGCTTGCGGACGCAGACTTTGCCCGGTCGAACTAGGGCATTTCCCTTAAGGGAATTGCCGCCCGCCCGGAGCTGCCTCGCGATGCGGCCGAAGTCGAATCGAAATCGTTGGACAGAAATCGATGGACAGGAATCGCTGAACCTCCGCCTCGCCCGCGAGAACCGGAATGCGCGGATAAGGGGCATTTTCACTGTCTTTTCGAGGTATTCTCACTCCCCAGCCGCCATTTGCCGGAACTGTGCGTGAACTTTCATTTGAATTCACGAAAATTGATTGACTGGAGCGAGGGGGGCGATTTAAAGTTCCGGCATTATCTGCGATTTTTCCGCTCCTGAAACCCCCCTCTCCTTCCGGAGTGCATTGTAAGGACGGTCGACCTCTTGATATTGCGACCCCACAGGCAGCCCATAACCCACCTCGCCGGATTCGCGTGCCTGGGAATTTTGCTGGTTTCAGGATGCGGCACGGTAACTCCCAATGCCGTTACCAAAGGACCTGGGAGCACCACTTCCGCCACGGGAGCCACCGTTTCGGGCGGCGCGCAACTGGGCCTGACCTGGACACCGGCGGATTCGACGCTTCGAATGCTGACCGGTGTACCGGGCTCGGCGCAACTCGGCCCTGCCATGTTCCCGGCGGGAGCATACGCCGCGGGAGCTTTTGCAAACCTGACCCAGACCGCGCTGCTGATCGACGCCAAGGGCAATCTGCAGGCGATGGTTCTGCCGTCGACGCAGCCGCAAACCCTGGCGGAAAATGTTTCTCCCGCATCGTTCATCGCCATCGCTCCGCGCGGGGGGTATGCGGCGGTATTCGTTCCCGGATCAACCTCGGTTCTGGTAGTCGGCGGATTGCCGCAGGCGCCGGTGACAAATGTGCTCACCGCGGCAGCTGCGGTCCAGGGCGCGGCCATCAGCGACGCCGGAACCTTGCTGCTGGCTACCGGCGCGGGCAGCGTCGCGGTCACGGCCATCAGCGCGGGCGGGACCCGCTCCACCCTGGCAACCCTGGCCGGCTTTGGGGGGATGAGTTTCATCGCCGGATCGGAAGATTCTCTGATCGCGGATTCGGCGGCCAATACTCTGGCGCGCTACCATAACGGGGCCGCTGCGTTGCTGGCCACGCACGCCAGCGGCCTCAACCAGCCCTTCGCGGTTGCGGCGTCCCAGGACGGACACTGGGCGGTGACAGCCGACCGGGCCGATGCCGTACTGGTGCGCATCGATCTCACCGGGGCAACGCCTTCGACTCAATCCACCTGCACCTGCTCCCCCAGCGAATTGTCGGCGCTGAACGGTAATGCAGTCTTCGAACTTGCGGCTCCAGCGGCCGCGCCGGGATGGATGATCGAAGCCGACGGCGCCACCTCCCGCGTCCTGTTTATTCCGCCGCCACGGGGTGGACAATGATGCGCCGTCTTTCCATGCTTCGCCTAGCTTGGATTCCGGTCATCCTGGCCGCCGGGTTTCCTGCCTCGCTCTACGCCCAAGGCCCGATTCCGCTGAGCTCGTTTGTCATCTCTGCCTCACCCAATCCCGTCGGCGTTGGGCTCAATACCACGCTGACCGCATCTCTCTCCGGGGCCTCCGGCGTCCCTACCGGTCAGGTTTGGTTCTACTCCACATATATTCCCAATACCTGCTCGCCCTATTATTACGAATACGGCCAGGTGCCGGTCAACGGGAATGGCTTCGCCACCACGAGTGCCAACGCTCGAGACCCGGGAACTGAAGGGATTTGCGCCGCCTACGTCCCCAACCCGAGCGGCGACCCTTACGCTATGGTTACGGCCGGGCCTTACCCGCTCACCGTGCTTCAACCCACCATCTTCACGGTCAGTGTGTCCGGCGGCACTCTGCCGGGAACGCAACTGGTGTTCACCTTCACCGTTAGTTCGCCTGCCGGCCAGCCTGCACCAACGGGCACCATCACGCTTGAAGATCCCAATCTCAATTACCAACAGGTTGGCCAGCAGTTGACCGTCACCGGTGGCGTCGTCTCCGGCACTATCACGGGGACGCTCTCCGCAAACAGCTATTACGCCACCTACAGCGGAGACGCCAATTACGCGACGCAGTCGGTTTCCGGCCAGACGCTGGAAGAAAACGGGCTGAACTCAGTGAGCCCTGCAGCCATTGTTGCCGGCTCCGCCGACACGAACGTCACGCTGTACGGCGTGGGTTTCGGGTCAAGCTCGACCGTGCAGCTGACGTACCCCGGCGGGCTGCAAACTCTCCCCGTCAACGGTTACACGTCCACCATGATCCAAACCACGATTCCCACCGCCGCCCTCCAGGCCACCGGCGAGATAAGCCTGGAAGTGATGACGGGTCTTGTGACCGGCGGTCCCATTAATTTGCAGGTTTACACCCCGGACTTGGTTTCGCCCGTGGTCACCGCAAATCCTGCCACGTTTCCCTACGGCGCCACCGCTTTGTCCACCTTCGCCACGTCGGTAGCGGTGGGATTGCCTCCATTTCCCGCGGTTCCGTCCGGGCAGGTGAGTTTCGTTCTCAGCGGCAGCGGGCCCAACGTCACCCTCGGAACGGCGCAGCTTACCCAGGCTTCCACGCAGGGAACCTACACCTCGCCCTTTACCGAGACGATGGACACGCTTGGATCAGCGAAGCTGATTGCTGCCGATCTGAATGGCGATGGGTACGTCGACGTTGTGGGCCTGCCCGGCAATTATTACGGCAGCGGAGCGCAAGAGCCCTATTTGCAGGTGGTGCTGAGCACAGGCGCCAACGCTTTCCAGACGGAACAGCAGGTCTACACCGAGTGCCTGGCGCAGGATTTTGCAGTTGGCGATATCGACGGGGATGGAATTCCCGACCTGGTGGTGGTTTGCAGCAGCACTGGATATGCCAGTTCGAGTCTCACCAACCTGCTGGCCTTTTACATGAAGGGCAACGGCGACGGCAGCTTCCAGGCGCCGGTTCAGATCGGCGCGAATTCGCCGATCGGCTCACCGACTGGTGTTGTGCTGGGACAATTCAACGGGGACGGGTCATTGGACGTCGCGGTCATCGACGGCGTGAACGGGAACGTGCAGGTGATCAGCCCGTTCAATCAGAATTCGATGTACGGGCCGGTGGCGCCTTTCGACGTCTCGGCGGGTCCGGTGGTAAGCGCAGGCTCCGCGGACTTCAACCAGGATGGATTTAGCGATCTGGTGCTCGAGGAGTACACCACCACCTACAGCGCGATCTCCAGCCCCGGAGCTCTTCTGGTGCTGCTCAGCAAGGGCAGCGGAGCCGGGTTTAACCTGCAGGACACAACTCCGTTCACTTCGACCGCTTACTTCATGCAAAGCATGACCATCACGGATGTGAACGGCGACACGTATCCGGATGTGGCCATCGCCGACCCCGGCGCAACTTCTTCATCGGATCTGGGCAATATTCTGATCTTTGAAAACGACAAGAGCGGCAATTTGCCCCTCACCTTCAGCTATGCGGCGCCCGCGGCAGGCGCGGTTGCGGGCGCGCCGTTCCCGGTAGTGGGAAAACCATTCGCGGGGGCTGCGATTGCACCCGGCTGGAACCTTGTTTACACCAGCGTCGGCTCCGATACCAACTTCGATGTGACGCAGATCCAGCGTGTGAGTGCGACCAGTTGGACGGTGTTGAATACGACGGACACGGGTTTGGGAACTGAAGCGAGTACGGATTACGGGGAGGGTCCGGACTTCCTGGTGACCGGCGACATGAACGGTGACGGCTATCTCGACTTCGCGCTCACCGGCACCACCTACATGGCCGGCGACCAGTTGCAGCCCTCGTACTACGGCAATAACGCGCAGGCGAGCCTGACCAGCTCCACGCAGTTGCCTACCCCCGGCAGCTATACGCTGACCGTGAACTTCCCGGGAAACCAGCTCTATCAGTACGGCTCCATCACCACCGCATCGGTCAACATCGACCCGGCTACTCCCACCGGGAGCGTGACCGGCCCATCGAGTGCATCCGGCGGAAGCAGTGTCACATTCACGGCAACTGTCGTCGGTGTTACAGGCGGTATTGTGCCCACGAGCAACGTCAGCTTTTACGACGGCGCCAATCTGCTTGGGACCGTAGCTCTGACGCCGGGTTCGGTGAACTCGACGGCGACGTATTCGACCAGCGCGCTCACCGGCGGATCGCACACCATCAACATCACCTATGACGGCGACAGCAATTACAGCCTGGTAGTCTCTCTCGCGTCCACAACAATCAACATCAACTCGATCACTCCAACCGGGAGCGTGACCGGCCCGTCGAGCTCCGTCTATGGGAGCAGCGTCACCTTTACGGCAACGGTGACCGGGGCTGTGAGTGGTCCTGTGCCCACCGGCAATGTCAGCTTCTACAACGGCGCGACTCTGCTTGGGACAGTAGCTCTGATCCCGGGTTCGGTGAACTCGACGGCAACGTACTCGACCAGCACGCTGACGGGCGGAACGCACAGCATCGTCATCTCCTATGACGGCGACAGCAATTACAGCCTGGTAGTCTCTCTCGCGTCCACAACAATCAACATCAACTCGATCACTCCAACCGGGAGCGTGACCGGTCCATCGAGCTCCAACTTTGGAAGCAGCGTCACGTTTACGGCAACCGTGACTGGGATCTCAGGCGGCGCGGTGCCCACGGGGAATGTGAGCTTCTATAACGGCGCTACTCTGCTTGGGAC
>PLSH01000223.1 GCA_003165095.1 Acidobacteriaceae bacterium | reverse complement strand
CTTCCATGGCATGGAAGAGGTCGCCGGTTCGATCCCGGCCAGGTCCACCAATCAACCCAGGTTCTAACGACACGGGCATTTGCTTGAAGGTCATAGGCTTGCGCCTTTACCTTCCCCGGTCCTGCCGGAATCATGGTGTGTTTCAGTGATTGAGCCGTAGCTCTTTTGAGGCTGGCCAAACCCCATCCTGTCCTCGAGCCGCCTGCGTTTTAGACGATCCTGATGGCCGGCCCGGTACACTTGAACCAGCAGATGAAGCGCAAAACACTGGAGCATTACGAGATTGTTCGGCGCCTGGGCGCTGGAGGCAGCGGCGTGGTCTACCTGGCCAACGACACGCAGTTGCAGCGTCCCGTGGTGCTGAAGATTCTGCGCGCCGGCCCGCTTTCAGTCGAGCAGTTGCGCACCACGGTGCTGCGCGAGGCGCGCTTGGCCTCGGCCATCGAGCACCCCAACGTTTGCGGCATCTACGAAGTGGGCGAGAGCGGCGACGAGGGTTTTATCGCCATGCAGTACGTGCCCGGCCAGTCGCTTGACAAGCTGATCGAGCGCGGTCCCGCCAACCTGCAACTGGTGCTCTCAGTCGGCATTCAGATCGCCGACGGCCTGCAGGCTGCCCACGCGCTGGGCATCTTTCATCGCGACCTGAAGCCGCAAAACGTGATGCTGACCGACGGCGGCCTGGTAAAGATTCTGGACTTCGGCCTGGCGCGGCGGCTGGCGCTCGAGGATTCGCAATTCGATCCCGGAAAGCCGGGCCTGGCCAAGGATGCATCCCTCGCGGCCACCTACACGGCGCGCGGCGGCACCATCCGCTACATGGCGCCCGAGCAGTTTGTCACCGGCCACTCCAGCGTGCAGTCCGATGTGTGGGCGCTGGGCGTAATTCTCTTTGAACTGGTCAGCGGCCGCCATCCCTTTGTGCGCCCCGACGCTGAAGATTTTCAGGCCATTCGCGCCATCCAGTTCTCAGAGCCGGCCAATCTGGACGAGATTGTGCCGGGAATTTCGCCGGAACTGAAGAGCGTGATTGCGAGCTGCCTTGAAAAAACTCCCGGTGCGCGCTATGCCTCCGCCGCCGACGTGCGCGAGGCGCTCAAGACCATCATGAAAGCGCTGCAGATTGAGACCGGAATCATTCCCGGCGACGCGGCCGCCATTTTGCCCGCCACTGGCGCCGAGGCGGAGAAGCGGACCACCGGATTTCTTTCCATGCTTGCGGAGCGGTTTCGCGAGTCGTCGGGTGAAAAGGCAGCGCAGAATTCGCTGGTGGTGCTGCCCTTCGCCAACCTGGGCGCGACGGAAGTGGCTCCGCTCTACGGCTTCGCGCTGGCCGACGCCATTGCCGCGCGTCTCGCCCGTATCCCCGCGTTGGTCGTCCGGCCATCGAGCACGCTCATGTCGCTGCCCATTGCCCAGCTTGACCCGCTGGCCATTGGCCAAAAGCTGCTGGTCTCGTTTGTGCTGGCAGGCAGTTTTCTTCGCTCTGAGAATGGTTTCGATCTGAATTGGCAACTGCTCGACGTCGGCGCGCAGAGCGTGCGCTCGGGCGGGGCCATCCGCGTGGCTTCGCTCGACCTGATCGCCGTGCAGACCGAGATTTCAAACGAGGTCTTCGCCACGCTGCACGGGCTGAGCGCCGCCGACAGAATCGAAGCAGCGAAAACGGGATCGAAACTCGACGCGCCGCGGACTTCACCGCGCGAGGGCACGTTGCCCGGCCCCATCAGCGAACGCTATCTGCAGGGTCGCGCGCTGCTCAGTTCGTTCATGGTGCGCACCGGCTCGCGCGCCGATCTTGACCGCGCCCATGCCCTGTTTTCGCGCGTCACCGCGGCCGACCCGGAATTCGCGCCCGGATGGAGCGGCCTCGGCATCGCCGAGCTGCAATATGTGCGCCACGGTTTCGGCGGCCAGATTCACGTGATGCGCGCGCGTCGCGCCTTCGACGAGGCGCTCAGGCTCGATCCCGCGTCCACCGAGGCCAATCTCTACCGCATTTACATGCTGCTCTCGCGCGGCGAAAAGGAGTCGGCTCGCCACGGCATCGCCAACCTGCTTTCGGGCGCGGCCAACGACTGGAACGTGCACATGGTGGCCGGCCTCGCGCTGCGCGGCGACGGCATGTATGAGGAAGCGCTGGCCCAATTCAGCCGCGCGCTCAAGCTCAACCCCGCCGGTGCCGCTATCCTCTATAACCACCGCGCCCGCGTTTATCACTATCAGAACCAGATTGAACTGGCCGGCGACGAGCTTGAAAAAGGTCTTGCGCTCGAGCCGCGCCATCCGTTGCTGCGCACCTCGGCCGGCTATCAGCAGATGAGGCTCGGCAATGTCGACGCAGCTGTCGAGATTCTCGAAAACGTGATTCGCGACGACGAGTCGCTGCGCATCGCCGTGCCCACACTCGCGCTCTGCTATGTGCAGGCCGGCGAGCGGGCGCGCGCCGCGGCGCTGCTCAAAGACGACACCCTCACCGCTGCCGAGGCCGACAACGAGATGGCCTATCGCCTGGCCACGTACTTCGCCGTCGATGGCGACTCCAGCGAGGCGCTCCACTGGCTCCGCCGCGCCATTTATTTAGGCAACGAAAATTATCCCTGGTTCCAGAAAAATCCCGCGTGGAACAATCTCCGCACCAACGCCGACTTCGAGCGCATCCTCGAAGATCTGAAAAAAGGCTTCCGCAAAAACCAGAAGACGTGGAAGCGCCTCCTCGAGCAAGTCCCGCCCGAAGGGGAGTAAGATTCTCGCAAAGATGATTGCCTGCGCCTTCGACTAAGTTCCGCTAGACAAAGGCCGAAGACGAAGGAGTCGACCAGAGCGAGGATTGCCGACTGTGCTGACGTCTGGTTTAATTCACGCAATTTCAGTAACTAAAATGCCACGCAATGCCGACCCGGCCGAAGTGTTGCGATATTTTTCGTGGCTGGCTTACGCCCTTCTCGCAGCCGTATATAGCACATTTGTCTTCACCGGCGAGGCGTCCAAAGACGGTCCGCTTATCTTTTCCAAACGGAATGCCAGGTCAATTTTTCAGGTTCTGCTGATGCACGGGGCATATCTGGTAAGCCTCCTGTGCATTCTGCAGATCGCCTCCGGCGTTGTTCCGAGGTTGCCATTTTGGATGACAGATACGTTTGCGGTTCGGGGGAGCAGAGTATCGTTCGCCGACATACTCTTTGCTCTGGTTTGCGCCGTCATGTGCTTCATCGAGCGGCGCAAGCTCTACGTGAAGTATGGGCCAGAAATTCCCGAGTCAGGGCCAAAGCCTTCCGAATCGTCGACGCGTGAAGAGTAACGTCGTTCCGATTTGTAAAGCGCAGCCGCATTAGCGGCAAGCTTCTTCGCAGGATGCCCCACGTCCGAGACCTGGGAAGGGCGGCTCATCTTACGCCGCCACGACCTTCACGCGGTCGTCGGCGGCTTTCCTGTCCGGCCCCACCACAATCTTGACGGCGCGTCCCAACCGGATCAGGCAGTCCATCATCTTCATCTCGCTGATGCCGCGAAATTGTCCGCGCAGCATCTTCGAGAGCTTCGGCTGGCTCAACCCCAACACCTTTGCCGCCTGCTCCTGGCTCCAACCCCGCTCGTGAAGGATCTCCGCAATCTTCACCACCAGTTCCGCCTTCACCAGCATCTCACCGGCGTCCGGAAAGCTCAGTTCCGCATAGACGTTCATGCCCTCTTTCCCATTCCTCACCGCCCCGCTCCTTTCGCCAGCATCTCGGCTTCCTTCAATCGCTCACGAATCAAGTCCATCTCCGGCCGGGGCGTCTGAATTCCCTGCCTGGACTTTTTCTGGAAGCAGTGCAACACGTAAACCGCCTCAGCGAATCGAACCGTATACACAGCGCGGTAGGCATTGCCGCGCCAATCCTCGACAATCTCTATCACTCCAGCCGAACCGAACCCCCTAAGCGGCTTGGCTGCCGGGTGAAGCGAACCGATCTGTGCGTGATACAGAGCAAAACCGAAGGTCTGCTGCACCTGATCCGGCATCGCCATCAAGTCCTTCTTCGCCGACCCAATCCAGCGCAACGGCTTCGGCACTCGCTTCACCTTTTGATTATGCCCACATAGGTATAATAAGTCCAGTAAGTTCTTGCCTCGTTCCCCCTCTCTCGCGCGCCTTGCGTCGAGGAGGGTAGATCGCCCAATCTGCGATCACTTCAAGGTCGCCTGGCACAAAAAGCGATCAGCGCAGCTGCATCATCGACCGGCTTCTTCGGCAAGCTGACCGTACTCGCTTTCCAATCGGTCGAAAACCGGGCCCGGATCAAGCCCGTCCGACTCGTCATCCGCTGCGGTCATCGAGAGGATTACGCGATAAAGTCATCCGCCGAATGCCTCAGGCCTCGCTTTTGAGACTTGGGAATGACGCCAGCTCAAGGATTGCCCTATGCGCAATCGAGCGCCGCCCGGTCCCACTGGGCGCAGTTCGCGGCTGCCTCATAGGTGCTCTGCAGAAATTCAAGCAGGGCAGCATCGGGATCTGCCGAAAGCCGCATCGCCTCATAGGGCAGCACGAATTCTCCAAAGTTCTTGTCGAAGCCGGCCTGGGCGGGCGCGATGGAATACTCCCTGTAGCCGGGCGGCTCGGGATAGGCGTAGCTATAGAAGAACGGTTCGATGCCGGGCGCGCCCGGCCAGAATCCGCAACTGCACACCTCGTGCGAATAGGCATCGTGCGTCACGCGATCGGCGAGCCCCGGCATGCTCGGGTGCTCAGGCGCGGTGCGGCCTGAAAAGCGTGTGCAAGCCAGGTCGAGTGCGCCCCAGAAAAGGTGGACCGGGCTCACCTTGCCCTGGAAGCGAGCGCGAAAGATGGTGATGACGCGAGCGGATTCGAGCAAAATGCGCCAGAAACGCTGCACGTACTCGGCATCGTAGTCCTTGTGCACGTCATCCTGCTCAAATGGGATCGGCGCGGCTATCTCGACCGGCACCGGCCAGATGCGCACCGGCGCGCCAAGGCTCTTGAGCGCGTCCATGAACTGCCGGTAAAACGCGGCCACCGTCATTGGTTTGAGAGGAATGATCTCGCGATCGCCCCCGGAAGTTTCAACCAGAAGCACGTGGTCCACGAAATCGAAGTTGATCTGCAGAGTACGATTGCCATACGGCATCGGTGAAGTAGTCACGCCGCGAACCGTGGGATAAAGCGTCACGCCCCAGCAATGATTGATGGGCGGCATCAGCGCCAGCCGCACCTTGCCCACAATCTGCATCCAGAGCTGCAGGGTTGCGCAGGTCGCGCTCCACTCGCCCTGAGGCAGAGCAGGCCACGCCGCAGAAGAAGCGAAGGACGGGTCGAATTGTGCCGGCAAAACTGCACCTCGCAGCGATCATCATAATTGCAATCGAGAACGGGGAACGCTCGCGACGTATTCCGCGATTTCTTCAAAGGCCGCCGGGCTATTCCTTGTCCACGATAGGCACGGCGCGCAGCCGACTGCCTCGGTCGTCGATGGTGACGATCATCCCGCTCTCCGCCCGTGCTGTAATCGCGTTGTACGCCGCAATCACTTGTTGTCCGGGGCCTTGTGGGTTTCGCTCAGTCGTTCGCAGGTAAATCACGCTGGGACGGCTCAACCGGCGCAACGCAAGCATCTGCGAGAAATCACCGTCGCCTGTGAGAATGGCCGCATCGCGCTCCTCGGCCCACTCCAGCAACTCCGCATCTGGCGCATCGCCCCTGCCCGCGCTCCACCAATGTACGGCTTCAATGCCCGCGGATTGAAGAAACTCAACCCAAAACGGTGTGAGATTGGCATCGACCAGGATCGTCATGGAGTGGGACGCTTATGCACTCAGTTCCACTTCTTCTTCCTGCGCGCGCCATGCGGCATATTGCAGAGCCGCAAGCACATCCTCCCGTTGTACATATGGGAAATCCTGGAGAACCTCTTCGATGGTGTGGCCCACGGCAAGCTGCCCAAGGATCGCCCCCACAGTCACACGCGTACCCTTGATGCGCGGCTTCCCGCTCACCACCCCTGGAGTACAAACGATACGGTCCAGCGTGTACATGGCGCCTCCTGTCTGCAAAGCCGCGTCCCTTATCCCATATTGTGCCACAAATTGGATGCCTGCCAGCGGAGGCGCACGATTGCCCCGATGCCTTGGCAACGTCCTCGTACTTGCTTTCCAGCCGGTCGAACACCGCGTCTGGATCAAGCCCGTCCGACTCGTCGGCCACGGCTTCATTCCACAGTTTGCAAAGGCTTGGCAGGTCTTGTCCGCCCGAATTGAACTGTGGCCCGCTCTTTCCCGAGTCGCCCGGGTTTGAGATGCTCATTTTGTTCACGGAATCCGCTCATACGGCCGGTACACCGGCTCCCACACGTAGGCGCGGAGTTGCTCTTTCACCGGCACTTCGCCAGCTGCGTCTGCGACTCCATCGGCGACGGCTTGCAATGCAACCGCCTCACCAACCACCAGGCCCACCTGGCGCGAATCGGCGATGGGAGGCAACAGCGGTGCGTTCTTGTCTTCGCGCGCCGGAGACAGCGAGGCCAGCGTTTTGGCGGCGGCCATAATCATCCCGTCCGTCACGCGCCGCGCCCGCGAGACCAGAATGCCGAGCGCGAGGCCGGGAAAAATATACGAGTTGTTGATCTGCGCGATGCGGATTTGCCGGCCGCCGATCTCGACCGGCGCGAAGGGACTGCCCGTTCCCACCAGCGCGCGGCCATCGGTCCAGCGCAGCAGGTCGGCGGGCGTGGCTTCAGACCGCGAAGTGGGGTTCGAGAGTGGAAAGATAACCGGGCGCGGCGTGTGGCTGGCCATCTCGCGGACAATCTCCTCAGTAAACGCGCCGGCCTGCGCTGAGACGCCGGCCAGCACCGTGACCTTCGCATTGCGCACCACGTCGAGCAGAGAAATGGCGCCGCTGCCCGCCAGCTTCCATCCGGCCACGTCTTCGCGCTTGCGCACCAGCGGCAGTTGGCCGTCGCGAATGCCCTCGCTGCCCTCCACCAGCAATCCGTAGCGGTTGAAGGCGTAGATGCGCTTGCGCGCCTGCTCTTCGCTCAGGCCTTCTTCCTTCATTGCCTTCACCAGCAAATCGACGATGCCTATGCCCGCCGATCCCGAGCCGAACATGGCAATGGTCTGCTCCTTGAGCGGAATGCCGGTGGCGTAGACGGCGGCCAGCAGCGTGGCCGTGGTCACGGCCGCGGTCCCCTGTATGTCGTCGTTGAAGGTGCACAGCCGGCTGCGGTAGCGCTCCAGCAGGCGCGCCGCATTCACGCCGGCGAAATCCTCCCATTGCAGAAGAATGTGCGGCCAGCGGCGCTCGACCGCGGTCACGAACGTCTCGACAAAATCGTCGTACTCCTGGCCGCGAACCCGCTTGTGCTGCCAGCCGATATAAATCGGTTCCCTGAGCAGAGCCTCATTGTCGGTGCCCACGTCGAGCAGCACAGGCAGGCAATGTTCCGGCGGAATGCCCGCCAGCGCCGTGTAGAGCGCCATTTTGCCGATGGGAATGCCCATGCCGCCCGCGCCCTGGTCGCCGAGGCCGAGAATGCGCTCTCCGTCGCTCACCACAATGCAGCGCACATGGTCATAGCGGGAATGGGAAAGGATCTGCTCGATGCGGTCCTTGTTGGGATAACTGAGAAAGAGGCCGCGCGGCTTGCGCCAGATCTCCGAGAAGCGCTGGCAGCCCTCGCCCACCGTGGGCGTGTACACAATGGGCACCAACTCCTCGACGTTATGTGCGATGAGCGAATAAAACAGGGTTTCGGTGGTGTCCTGCAGTTCGCGCATGAAGGCGTACTTGGCAAAGGCCGTGGGCAAGCTGTCGAAGGCCCTTTTGCGGCGCTCGCGCTGGTCTTCAAGGGTTCCAATGTGCGGCGGCAGCAATCCGTGGAGCGCGAACAGGTCGCGTTCCGCCTCGGTGAACGCGGTGCCCTTGTTCAATCCCGGATGCATTAACAGATCGAACCCGCTCAGGCTGGTTCGAATCACGGCGTTTTCAGCATGGCTGGATTTTGGGGATTCTGCGCTCAATGCGTTTTGCTCCGTGGGGCCGACGACTTGTCATCGGCGCCCAGCTCGAACCGCATCAATCATATCCAATTTCAGCCGCGCTATGTGCGCCCGGTGGCTCGGACTGCAGCGTACGGCAACTGCCCGCAAAGGCCGGTCAAGCTTCCCATGGATTCACAACCGCAACGCCGGTCGGCTTGAAGTCAGCTTTATTCCGAGTCACAAGTGTCATTCCGTGCACCAGGGCAGTCGCGGCGATCAGAGAATCGCGGTAGGAACGAGGATTCGGTACGTGCAGGGCTGCGCATCTCAGTGCAACCGGGGTATCGATCGGCAGAATGCGTCCAGCGTATTCCGGCAGAACCAGATTCTCCATCCAATTACGAAGCATTGCTCCCTGCCGGGCATCCCGGCGTTCCATCAGCAAGACTCCCATTTCCAGTTCCAGGACCGTGACGACCGAAAGAAACGTGGATCCAGCATCCAAACCCTTCGACCAGATTTTTACCTGGGGGTGCGCCGTCCCTGCATCTGACTTGCGCAACTCTGACACAACATTGGTATCGAGCAGGTACATCATGAGAAGTCGGCCGGCACTGGGAATTCGTCGCCAAGGCGGGGCGGCTCGAATTCGACCTGATCGGCATCCGGCATCATGAGAGCCTCCGCGAGACTTTTCCGCTTGCCTGTGATCCTCTGGTACTCCTCAATGGTCAGCAGCACATGGGACGGCCGTCCGCGATCCGTCACAAAAACCGGGCCGTTCCTCGCGGCTCGCTTCGCACGGCTTGCATCCTGATTGAATTCCCGGCTCGACAGGGTTGAGATGGCCATGATTTTTGCCCCTTGTAGCAACGTACCTACATCATAGCACGGCTTGAGCTACTCAAATTCCAGCACCACAATCTCCGGCTGCGCGCCCACACGCATTGGAGGGCCCCACGTTCCGGCTCCCGTCGATGTATAAACCTGAAGCGCTCCAAAGCGATGCAGTCCAGAGGTGAAGGGCCCGAAGATGCGCCGCGTAACCCACGTATATGGGATGATTTGCCCGCCGTGGGTATGACCGGAGACCTGGAGGCTGATGCCGGCCTGCTCGACTATGGGCAGTCGAATGGGCGCGTGGTTGATCAGGATACTGGCCTCGCCCGCGCCGGGACTCAGCTTATCGAGCGTGGCTTTGACGCGGATCGGATAGGACAAGTCGCTATCGGGAATGCCCAGGATGTGCAATCCGTCCACGGTCACGCGCTCGTTGGCCAGCACCCGGATTCCGATGCGGGAGATGGCCTGGACGTAGCTCGCCGGGTCGTGAAACTCCTCGTGGTTGCCGGTCGAGAAGTAAATTCCGAAAGGCGCGGCGAGTTCTTTCAGCGGCGCTATCAGCTTGTCCAGGTTGGCGATTGTGCCGTCGAAAAGATCGCCGGGAATGAAAACGATGTCGGGATTGAGCCCCGCGGCCAGCAGCGTCATGCGCCGGCAGAAGTGGACGCCGTTCACGTTGCCCAGGTGCAAATCGCTCATCAGCACCGCTCTGCGTCCGCGCCAGGACTCGGGCAGGTTGGGCAGGCGGACGGGGACGCGGCGAACGCGAATGATTCGTGCATTGAGCAGGCCGTAAATCCCGGTCATCACGGCGAGAACCAGGAAGCCGTCGGCAATGCCGGAAAGCAGTTCGTGCCGGTTCGGCGCCCCAAAGGCCCGGATCACAAACCAGGCCAGCCAGGTCAGCCACGCGCCGTAGAAGATGAAGTTGAGAAAGCCCAGCCAGATGGCTGCAATCTTGTAGAAAAAGGTGACCGCGAAGTTGGAAAAGCGGAAGCTCAGCAGGGCGGAGACCACAAAGCTGAAAGACAGAACCAGCAACGCAACCTGCAGATTGAACTGGACCGTGGCGCCAAGGCCGGGCCAGAAGGCGGTCCAGGAGCGAAAAAGGAACCAATGAGCAAGAAAAAGAAGGACTTGGATCAGGAAAATGCCCAGAACAGGCCAAGCTTTCAAACCGGATCTCCTTCCTTCAGTGATAGCACCCGTAACCTTCTAGTTTACGGCTGCGCAGAGAATGGTTCGCCCGTGAAACAATCTTTTCATGATCGGGAATCGGGACACGGCGCTTGGCCTTTATATTTCGATCCCGTTTTGCCGCTCCAAGTGCACGTATTGCAACTTTGCTTCCGGGGTGTATCCGGCCAGCCAGCACCAGCGCTACGTGGATCGAGTGGTGGAGGATCTGCGCGCCGCCGATGCATGGGCCGCACAGATGGGTGTCGAGCTTCCCCGCCGCGTTGAC
>PLSH01000104.1:17010-17460 GCA_003165095.1 Acidobacteriaceae bacterium | reverse complement strand
AGCGGCCCTGCTTGCCCTTGAGGGTGTCAGAGAGCGACTTGAGGGGGCGATTGTTGGCGCCGCGCAGGACGCGGCCGCGGCGGCCGTTGTCGAACAGGGCGTCGACGGCTTCCTGCAACATGCGCTTCTCATTGCGCACGATGACTTCCGGCGCGTGCAGGTCCATAAGCTTCTTCAACCGGTTATTGCGGTTGATGACGCGGCGGTAGAGATCGTTGAGATCGGAGGTGGCGAAGCGGCCGCCATCCAGCGGCACGAGGGGGCGCAACTCTGGAGGAATGACCGGCAGCACATCGAGAATCATCCACTGCGGCTTGTTGGAGCTCTTGCGGAAGGCCTCGACGACCTTGAGGCGCTTGGCGTACTTGAGCTTTTTTTGCGCGGAGGTCTCGGTCTTCATGCGCTCGCGGAGCTCGATGCCCAGTTCGTCGATCTGCACGCGCTTGAGCA
>PLSH01000104.1:12774-16917 GCA_003165095.1 Acidobacteriaceae bacterium | reverse complement strand
TGGCCCATGCGCTCGCGGCGCACTTTGCTCACGGTGACTTCAACGCCGCACTTGTCGCAGATGACGCCGCGGTGCTTCATGCGCTTGTATTTGCCGCAGAGGCACTCCCAATCGGTTACGGGTCCGAAGATGCGCGCGCAGAACAGGCCGTCGCGCTCGGGCTTGAAGGTGCGGTAGTTGATGGTCTCCGGCTTGGTGACCTCGCCATGCGACCAACTGCGGATTTTCTCCGGCGAGGCGAGCATGATGCGAATGGCGTCGAAGTCGGTGATGGGGCTGGTAAGCTCAAACGGGTTCGAACGGAACAAGGCGACCCTCCCTGGCAGGCCTCGTTGGCGCCTGCCGCGGTATCCCGGGACTGTTGAAGGATCCTTCCTTCCCGGGAAGCGGTGTTTGCCGCTTCAAAGAAGGACCCGTAGAAACCAGTGGTCAGCGATCAGCGGTCAGTTTTCAGTTCCGGTGCCTGCGTTGCTTCTTTCCACGGAACGGTGAAAACTGACTCCTGACAACTGTTAATCGGCGACCGCGGCCACTTCGGGCGCGGGCAACTTCTTGATGAGATCCGCGCGCTTGATCAACTCGACGTCAAGGCAGAGCGACTGCAGCTCGCGGATGAGCACGTTGAACGATTCGGGCACGCCCGGCTCGATGGCTGCCTCGCCCTTGACGATGGCCTCGTAGATCTTGGTGCGGCCGTAGACGTCGTCGGACTTGGCGGTCAAAAGCTCTTGCAGGATGTAGGCCGCGCCATAGGCTTCCAGGGCCCACACTTCCATCTCGCCGAAACGCTGACCGCCGAACTGCGCCTTGCNNTGCCGCCCAGCGGCTGCTGGGTGATAAGCGAGTACGGCCCGATGGAGCGAGCGTGAATCTTGTCGTCCACCAGGTGGGAGAGCTTGAGCATGTAGATGTAGCCGACTGTAACCGGCTGCTCGAACTGCTCGCCGGTCATGCCGTCGAAGAGAGCCGTCTTGCCCGAAGAGGGCAAACCGGCAGAGGCCAGCAGCGCCTTGATTTCGCTTTCCTTCGCGCCGTCAAAGACCGCGGTGCCGAACCAGATGCCGCGCTCCATGCCTGCAGCGACGCGCAGCAGCATCTCGTCGTCGAGCTCGAGCAACTGGCGGAGGGTGGCGGTTCCGGCGAACTCTTCCTTCATGAGTTCGCGGACAGCGTTAGCGTGGCCGCCGTGTTCTAGAGCGCGCAACACCATTTGCTCTTCCGACTTAAGCACGCCAGCAATCTTTAGTCCCAGCGCGTGCGCGGCCCAGCCCAGGTGGGTCTCGAGAATCTGGCCCACGTTCATGCGCGAAGGGACGCCGAGCGGGTTGAGCACGATCTCCACAGGAGTGCCGTCGGGCATATACGGCATGTCTTCCTCGGGAAGAATGCGCGCGATNNTCGTCGCCCTTCTGCAGCTTGGCCACCTTTTCATTGGTGATCTTGCGCAGCACTTCGATCTGGCGAGAGGTCATCTCCTCGATCTCGTCGATCTGCTCGTTGACGCGGGGGTCCTTGTCGGTGTAGCGGATGCGCTTGAGGTTCTTGGTGGAGATGCGTTCAATGGTGTCGCGATCGAGGATTGCGCCCTTGACGAGCAGGCGCTTGTTGGTGCGCTCGTCGTGCAGGTCGGCCAGCACTTCCTTGGCGCCCAGGATTCCCTCGAGGCGCTTCAGGCGCTCATCGGTGAGAATGCGGATTTCGTCGCCCAGGTTCTTTTCGAGCTTGGCCACGTACTCGGCCTCGATCAGCTTGGCGCGTTCATCCTTTTCCTGGCCTTTGCGGCTGAAGATGCGGACATCGACGACCGTGCCCTCGATTCCGGGAGGACAGGTGAGCGAAGCGTCGCGCACATCGCCGGCTTTTTCGCCGAAGATGGCGCGCAGCAGCTTTTCTTCCGGCGTGAGCTGGGTTTCGCCCTTGGGCGTGACCTTGCCTACCAGAATGTCGCCGTGACCGATCTGAGCGCCGATGCGAATGACGCCGCTCTCGTCGAGATCGCGCAGCGCGTGCTCCGAGACGTTGGGAATGTCGCGGGTGATTTCCTCGGGACCGAGCTTGGTGTCGCGGGACTCAATCTCGAACTCTTCGATGTGCACCGAGGTGTAGTAATCCTCGCGCACCAGCTTTTCGCTGATGAGGATGGCGTCTTCGAAGTTGTAGCCGCGCCAGGGCATGAAGGCCACCAGCACGTTGCGGCCGAGCGCGAGCTCGCCCTGCTCGGTGCAAGGGCCGTCGGCGATGACCTGACCCTTGACGACGCGGTCGCCCTCGCGGACCACCGGCTTCTGATTGATGCAGGTGTTCTGGTTGGANNGAACTTGATGAGCTGATAGATGTCGGAGCCCACTTCGCGGGAGAGCTGGGTGGGGTGATGTTCGCCTTCGACGCGGACGATGATGCGCTCGGAATCGACCGAATCGACGATGCCGTTGCGCTTGGCGAGGATGACGGCGCCGGAGTCGCGCGCGGTGACTCCTTCCATGCCGGTGCCGACGAGCGGCGCCTCGGCGACCAGCAGCGGCACCGACTGGCGCNNTGGGGCTGACGTCGATGTAGTCGACATCGCCGCGGTTGACCAGCACGAAGTTCCCCTGACGGCGGGCGTTGACCAGATCCTCGGTGATTTCGCCTTGATCGTTGAACTCGATGTTGGCCTGGGCGATGGTGTGCTTGTCCTCTTCCCACGCCGAGAGGTAGAAGCTGTAGGGAATGTGGTCGATGCTGCGCTTGCCGGCTTTTTTGAGGCTGGCGTTGAGGCGCGCCGCCTCTTCCTTCTCGATATGATCGCCGACGCGCAGGCCGCTTTCGCCGGCGTTGACGATCTCGATGAAGTCGAGGATGCGGGAGTCCTTCACCTTGCGGTAAGGCGACTCGATGAACCCGTACTCATTAATGCGCGCAAAGCAGCTGAGCGAGCTGATGAGGCCGATGTTGGGGCCTTCCGGAGTCTCGATGGGGCAGATGCGGCCGTAGTGAGTGGGGTGCACGTCGCGGACTTCGAATCCGGCGCGCTCGCGTGACAGGCCCCCCGGTCCCAGTGCGGACAAACGCCGCTTGTGGGTGATTTCGGAGAGCGGATTGGTTTGATCCATGAACTGCGAGAGCTGCGAGGAACCGAAGAATTCGCGGATGGCCGCCATGACCGGCTTGGCGTTGATCAGGTCGTGCGGCATGGCCGTGGAGAGCTCCTGATAGACGCTCATTTTCTCCTTGATGGCGCGCTCCATGCGNNATGCGGAACTGGTTTTCCATCAGTTCGCCGACGGCGCGCACGCGGCGGTTGCCGAGGTGATCGATGTCGTCGACCATGCCGACGTTTTTGCGCAGCTTGAGCAGGTAGCGGATGGTGGCGTAGAAATCCTCAGGGGTCAGGGTGCGGTGATCGAGCGACGTGGCATCCTGGTTCTCGTAGAGCTTGATGTTGAATTTGAGGCGTCCGACGCGCGAGAAGTCGTATTTGCGGGCATCGAAGAACATGCCCTCAAAGAGCGCGGTGGCGGTATCGAGCGTAGGCGGATCGCCGGGGCGCAGCTTGCGGTAGATTTCGATGAGCGCCTCTTCCGGCTTGTGCACCGAATCGCGCTTCAGGGTATTGGTGATGATGTTGCCCACGTCGTCGCGATCGGGGAAGAAGACTTCAAAGCCGGTGGCGCCGCTGGACAGCACCTTGTGCAGGCGGTCAGCGGTGAGCTCGACGTTGGCTTCGACGACCACTTCGCCGGTGGAGGTATCGACCACATCGGAGGCGGTCAGCGCGCCATCGAGCTCGGCTGCCTCGACTTCGATCTTGTCGATGGCCGCGGCACGAATGGCCTTGAGCGAGTTAGGCGTAATCTTGCGTCCGGAGTGGGCGATCTCCTCGCCTTTGGCGAGCACGGCATGGGCCGGCTTGGCTCCCACGAGGTGGGTGGCAGTGTGGGTGCCCTGGGGCACGGTCCAGAACAGCTTGCCATCCGCGATCTGCAGCCGGTCGACGGTGTAGAAGGTCTTGAGGATTTCCTCGTCGGAGCGCAGGCCGAGCGCGCGGAGGAAGATGGTGCCGAGAAACTTGCGCTTGCGATCGATGCGCACGTAGAGCGTGTTCTTCTGGTCGTATTCGAACTCCACCCAGGAGCCGCGGTAGGGAATGATCTTGCCCAGGAA
>PLSH01000104.1:0-12651 GCA_003165095.1 Acidobacteriaceae bacterium | reverse complement strand
GGATCGGTAATGACCATGGCGCCGCAATGGACGCAGGCGGTGCGGAGGTGGTGGAGACCTTTGAGGTGTCCGCACTTGCACTCCCAGTTGCCGATGGAGAAGTCGACGAAGTCGAGCTGCGAGATGCCGCGGAAGTCGGTAATGGGAAACACAGAGACAAAAACGGATTGCAAGCCCGAGTCGTCGCGCTCATTGGGCAACTTGTCCATTTGCAGGAAGCGCTCATAGGAGCGGCGCTGCACTTCAATCAGGTTAGGAATCTGAGTTGCGGTGGGAATCTTCGAAAAATCGAGCCGGGTACGAATCGCGCGCTTCTCGTTGGGCATGATCACTCCTGAGGCTCGTCGTTCCGGCGCGTTGACCGCATATCAGGCCTGCACCGGGCCGGCGCCTGAGTCTCTCGGGGCGCCAGCGGAATACGGTAATCAATCGAAAAACCAGACTGGCGGACCCTGAAGAGCGAGTCCCCGTCCATGGAATCCGGCAGAAATGGGGCTGGCCCCAAAACAAGCCGGAGTTAACCCAGGTCAGGTGGGTTCCTCAAGAGCCGCATCGAAAAAAACATGGCGGGCATTGCAACGCAACCGGCCAATAGGCTAGACTGCGCACAATTGGAGGAAGCAAAGGGGCGGTTGAACCCGAAACCGAGGGAAAACCGCCGGGGATAGTTATGCGCACAGGGCAGATGGGAGCAAAATAAATTTTGTTATCTGCCGCAGCCGGGAGACACAAATAGCCCGCAAGGACGCAATGCCTCACGAGCGCGGCCTATCGCCTGTGCTCCCGTCCGAATTCTCTTGCGCTGATCTCGCCGATCCCAATACTCGCTTCTACCGCGAACCGCCAGCCACTCCACACTCATCAATGCAAGCCTGACTGACCATCAAGCAAATCATTGACACTAAGGCACTTAACGATCTTTATGCAGCCGAAATTCCCGGGCTTGGCCCGACCCCGGAACGCGGATGCTTGCGTGCCACTCTGTGACTCATCAAGAACGCCCCCACCAGCCCCGCCTCGTTTTCCGAAAGAATCGGAACGGGCCGGAAAGACGCGCACCCTTTATCGTAGCGCGTCCCGGACGTACTTGCAAGCGCTGAAGTCTTACTTGATCTCGACGGTGGCCACGCCTTCGAACTTCTTTCTGATGGCCTCGGCCTCGTCCTTGGTCGCGTTTTCTTTAATGGCCTTGGGAGCTCCATCGACCAGGTCCTTGGCTTCCTTGAGGCCGAGGGAGGTGACTTCGCGCACCGCCTTGATGGTGCTGATCTTGTTGGCGCCGGCATCCTTGAGGATGACCTGGAACTCGGTCTTCTCCTCGACCACCGGAGCCGCCGCCGCACCCGCGCCACCCGCCGCCGCTACTGGAGCGGCCGCGGCCGCCGAAACGCCGAGACGCTCTTCCAGCTTTTTCACCAGAGCCGCCGCTTCCAGCAGGCTCAACGAAACAATCTGTTCTTCCAACTGCGCCAGATCCGCCATTTTCTTCTCCATTCAACGTTTGAATTTGATGTTTCCCCGGCCTTCGGCGGAACCCAAGAAAGTTTCCGATGCGCCAGACCCGCGCCCTTTCTCGCCTGCCAACCGGCCAAAACCGTTAAAACTGCCTCTAGCCCCTGGCTAAAGGCCTGCGGCGCTATGCAGCGCCGGCAAACTTTTCTTTCTCGACGCCCTGGCCCAGCACCACGGCCAAGTCGCGGCCTGCGGCATTGAGCACGGTAACCAGCCTTTGCGCAGGCGCATTGATGAGGAAGAGCAGCTTGGAAAAGAGCTCTTCCTTGCCCGGCATGGTGGCCAGCGCCTTGACTTCTTCGACGGTGAGCAACTTGCCGTCGACAATGCCCAGCTTGAAATGAAACTCGGCATTTTCGCCGGCCCACTTGGCAAAGACTTTGGCCAGCGCCACCGGATCGCCGGCGGTGAAAGCCACGGAATTGACGCCCTTCAGGCCGCGCAGCGCCGCCTCAACCTGGGTTCCGGTACCGGAGATGGCGGCCAGCTTGTTTTTGACCACCCGGTACTTGCCGCCGGTTTCGCGGATCAGCCTGCGCAACTCGAAATCCTTGGCTACGGTCAGCTTGCTGAAGGTGCCGATAATCGCTGTTGTCGAGGTCTCCAGTTCGCTGGCCAGCAACTTGGTCTTCTCAATCTTCTTCGCTCTTGATACTGCCATGTCTTCGCTCCGCTTCGACAGGGTTCAGGGGTCAGGGGTCAGGGATCAGCTTCTGAACGCCGACCCGATACTTATGCCCGTTTCCCTCTTCCCTTCAATTCAATGTCGCCCCAAAAGGCGCTTCGTTTCGAAATCTCGCTTCCAAACTGTCGGATCGGAGTTCGAGGCAAATGCGACGACCAAACCAACTGATCCCTGACCCCTGATCCCTGCTCTTAGTGCTTTCCGGCGGCGTCGGCTACGGCCGAATCCAGCGGAACGCCGGGGCCCATGGTGGAACTCAGCGTGACGCTCTTGATGTACTTGCCTTTGGCGGCGGAAGGCTTGGCGCGGACGATCGAGGTAATGACGGTCGTCGCGTTGTCGATCAGCTTTTGCGGCTCGAAGCTCAGCTTGCCCACGGGCACGTGCACCAGGCTGGTTTTGTCGGCACGAAACTCCACCTTGCCGGCCTTGATTTCTTTTACCGCCGCGGCCACATCCATGGTCACGGTGCCGGTCTTGGGATTGGGCATCAGTCCCTTGGGACCGAGCACCTTGCCGAGGCGCCCGACGACCTTCATCATGTCGGGGGTGGCGATCAGCGCATCGAAGGCGGTCCAGTTTTCCTTTTGAATCTTCTCGACCATCTCTTCGCCGCCCACAAAGTCGGCGCCGGCTTCGGTGGCTTCCTTCTGGCGGTCGCCGCTGGCGATCACGGCCACGGTTTTGGTTTTGCCAAGGCCGTGCGGCAGGACTACGGTGCCGCGGACCATCTGGTCGGCATGGCGCGTATCAACGCCAAGCCGCATGGTGAGGTCGACGGTCTCGTCGAACTTGGCGTACTTGACCTGTTTCAATAGGGTGACAGCTTCAGGCAGCGGATAGGCAGGCTTGGTGACAGCCGCGCGCGCCTTTGCAATGTTCTTGCTGGATTTTGCCATTCTTCCCTCGTCTCCCACCGCTCTTGCCAGTCTCGCTTTGCGAGAAACTCCTGGGTGCCGGCCGCACGGGCAACAATTCTGATTGCCGAGGCCAACGCGCCATTGAAGCCCAAAAGCCGTGGTGCTATTGACGGTCCAGGGTTTTCCCCCGAACACATCTTTGAATCATAACGGAATGGCGGCCGGATTGCAAACGGCGATGCTGGACGCTGTCCGCGTCAGTCTCCGGTCTCACGGAGGCCGCATTTCCAAAGGTACAGGCATTTGGCGGAACGCACTCTTACCCAAGTTTCCTCCGGATCGCAGGTCCACACCACCCAAGTGGAAACCGTAACCTGGTGCCGCGAAGAGTCGAATTCCGCGGCCGGATCGGGTATTTGCCCCTTAGCGGCACAGCTCTTTTCAGGGCCAGGGTCAGTAATGCGATATTTGAACGTAATCTCGTAAGGGACGGCCTCGCTGCAACCCTGGCACTCGAATCGGAGTTGTTGCGCACTCGCCACTGAGTACTGTCTCAACATTAGAGGGCCGCTGATCGCATCCGCTGACTTGACCGCTCCGTCAGGGCCGACCAAAAGCCGCAACTCCACATCACCCGAAACAAGTGCGGCTCCAGCGATTGCAGGGTATTCCGGATTAGACAGATTGACCAACCTGAGTTCGGGCGCCGGCTTATCTGGGACGACAGCGGATTGCGGGTGAAGATTTCCGGTAAACGCCAGAAGTGTAATCGGTATTAGGGAATACGCTAATTGCCGGACATGCGCTGCCATGGAGGGAAGTATAGACCTGTCGCATCCCACCTGAACCGAATGCCGCGCTTCAAATCCCCATCGGGCATCAAACAACCGATCGCAACTGACCTCCATCGAACCGCTCAGGTTGCATAAGATAGAGGAACAGTGCGGCGTAAACCGACCGGAACTGAGCTGTGATCGGGAAAATGGAGATTTCACGTTGAAGAGCCAACGAATTTTGATTTTGTTGCTGATGATCTGGGCGATAACGCCTTCTTTGCGGGTGAACGCGGCCAATCAGCCGGCTGCGGCCGCTAAGACTGCTTCCGCGGGGCACGACCTGCCGGTAACCCGCGCTACGCTGGCGAATGGAATGCGGGTAGTGATTATCCGCAGCGCTCTGGCCCCGGTGGCCACGGTCGAGGCGAACTTTCTGGTGGGCGGCAACGAAACCCCGGACGGGTTTCCGGGGATGGCTCACGCGCAGGAGCACATGGCGTTTCGCGGCTGCGCGGGGATGACGGCCGACCAGACCTCGGCCATCTATGCGCTGCTGGGAGGCGAAAACAACGCGGACACCCAGCAGAGCATCACGCAATACTTTGCGACGGTTCCATCGGCGGACGTGGATGTGGCGTTGCAGGCGCAAGCCGCGTGCCTGCGCGGGATCGACGATTCGCAGGCGGAGTGGGACCAGGAACGCGGGGCGATCGAGCAGGAAGTGCAGCGCGATCTTTCCAATCCGACCTACAAGTTTGTCAACCGGCTGAATGGCGCGATTTTTGCGGGCACACCGTATGCGCACGATCCGTTGGGCACCAAGAGCTCGTTCGACGCGACAACCGGCGCAATGCTGAAGGATTTTTATCAGAAGTGGTATTCGCCCTCGAACGTAGTGCTAGTGGTGGTAGGCGATGTGGATGCGGCGGTAACGCTCAAGAAGATCAAGGACCTCTACGGAGAGATTCCGGCGCACGCGCCGCCGGAGCGGCCGGCCATTGAATTGCAGCCGTTCAAGACCGACTCATTTTCGATCGACAGCAATCTGCCATACGTGCTGGGTTTTATTGCGTACCGGATGCCGGGAACCGACTCGGCGGACTATGCGGCGGCTCAGATTCTGTCGGATGTACTGTCAAGCCAGCGCGGGGATCTGTACGCGATGGTTCCGGCGGGCAAGGCGCTGGCGGCGGAGTTTGGAATGGCGGAGACCTACCGGAAGGCCAGCGTCGGTTTCGGGGTGGTGGCGTTGCCGGCAGGCGCGGACGCAGCGGGCGCGATCGACGAGATGCGAGGGATTCTGAACAAATATGCGGCCAGCGGCGTGCCGGAGGAACTGGTGGACGCGGCCAAACGCAGCGAGATTGCGCAAGCGGAGTTCCAGCGCAACTCCATTCCAGGGGTTGCCGAAGTGTGGTCGGCGGCGCTGGCCTCAGAAGGCCGCAACTCGCCCGAGGAAGACATTGACGCGATGCGCAAGGTGACGCTTGCCGACGTAAACCGGGTGGCTAAACAGTACCTGTTGAATGCGAACACGATTACAGCCACGCTGAAGCCGGTGAATGCGGGCGGTCCGGTAGCGGACAAGGGATTTGGCGGCGCAGAGCAGGTGACGTCGTCGCCGACCAAGCCGGTAGAGCTTCCGGCGTGGGCGGAAGGCCCGCTGGCGCAGCTTCAGGCTCCGGCAAACTTCATTCCGGTCTCCGACACCGCGCTTCCCAACGGCATCCGGCTGATTGTCCGCACCGACACGACCAGCCCGACGATCACGGTGCTGGGATCGGTGAAGCAGAACCCCGATTTGCAAACGCCGGCCGGTGAAGACGGCCTTTCCGAGGTGCTGGACGGACTCTATTCCTATGGGACCGAGACGCTGGACCGGATCGCGTTTCAGAAGGCGCTGGACGACATTGCGGCCAACGAGAGCGCCGGATACAGCTTTTCGCTCAGCGTACTGAAGGAGTATTTTTCGCGCGGTGTGGAACTGCTGGCGGACAACGAACTACATCCCGCGCTGCCGGAGCAGGCCTTCAAGATCACGCAGCAGCAGAGTGCGCAGTTTGTAGCCGGCAATCTGCAGAGCCCCGGTTATCGCAGCTCGCGCGCGCTCGCAGTGGGGCTGTTGCCGGCGGGCGACCCGGTGCTTCGGCAGACCACTCCGGAGACACTTTCAAAGCTGACGCTCGAGGAAGTGAAGCAGTATCACGCCACGACGGTGCGGCCGGACCTGACCACGATCGTGATCATCGGCGACGTGACGGCGGCAGAGGCGAAAACGGTTATTGAAAAGTGGTTTGGAGACTGGAAGGCGAGCGGGGCGAAGCCCAACACTACCCTGCCGGCGGTTCCGGTGAACCAATCTTCGGCGGTGACGGTGCCTGATCCGGAGCAGGTGCAGGACCAGGTTACGCTGGCCGAGCAGCTCGACCTGAACCGATTCGATCCCGACTACTATCCATTGCAGCTGGGCAACCACGTGCTTGGCGGCGGATTTTACGCCACGCGGCTTTTTCACGATCTGCGCCAGGTGAGCGGGTACGTTTACAGCGTGAATGTGAGCCTGGATGCAACGAAGAGCCGGGCCAAATACTCGGTGGATTACGGTTGCGACCCGCAGAATGTGTCGAAGGCGCGGGCTTTGATTGTGCGGGATCTTGATCAGATGCGCACGGCAGACGTGACGGACAGCGAACTGCACCTGGCCAAGGCATTGTTGCTGCGCCAGATTCCGTTAAGCAACGCCAGCGAAGAAGCGCTGGCCGGAGGGCTGCTGGCGCGCGCCGGAATGGATCTGCCGCTGGATGAGCCGGTGCTGGCGGCAAGGAAGTATCTGCAACTGACGGCGGACGACGTGAAGAACGCGTTCGCGAAACACATCCGCACTGACAACCTGGTGCAGGTGGTTCACGGTCCGGCTCCGCAGTAAGTGGACGAGCGCGGGTAACTGGGCGATCTACGCGGGCGTGAAAGCCTTCGGACGGCGGAGTTTGCGTATGCTCCAGACACTGAAGCGGAAGGTGAGGAACAAGATTCCTCCGCCGAGCAGGAGACAGATGGGGATGAGCCAAAGTCCGATCGGGTCGTGGCCGGGTGGAGGAGCGGAGCCGGCTCCGAAGCCCGCCGAGAAGGACTGATTCGGTACGTAATCGATATTCAGGCCAGCTTGGCGCGGGAAGAGCGCCTTGAGCAGGGCGATGACTACCAGAACTCCTCCGACGCAATAGCCGAGTCCTGAAACGAGGAAGACGATCAGCCCGATGAGGGTGAGCATGACCCAGCGGAGGATGCGGCGCAGAACGAGAGTGGGCGAGCGGCTGAGCCGAGCGCGCTCAAGGAGTTCATCGGTTCGGTAGCGGCCGGCGAGTTCCTGCGGCGTGCCGAGCGCGGCGAGCGTGGCCGCAACATCCTCCGGTTCCGCTTCGGCGGAGGTCTTGTCGAGGATATGAGCGCGGATCTCGTCGACGATGTCGCGGGAGTCCTCATCCAAAAGCTCGCGCAGTTGCTTGCGCAGGGCGGCAAGATAGGCGTCGATAGCCTTTTGAGAAGCGGCCGGGAGGGTCATGGCTATTCCTTCCTCTCCTCTCCGATCAACGGTGCGAGAAGATTGTTCATGCTGGATGAGAAACGGGTCCAGGTACGGCTCATCTCCAGGGCGCGCTGCCGGCCAGCCGGAGTCAGGCGATAGTACTTCCGGGGATGTCCGGAATCGGATTCAACCCATTCGGAGTCAACCAGGCCGAGGGCACGCAAGCGGCTCAGCAACGGGTAGACTGTGCCCTCGACCACGATCAGATCCGAATTGCTCTCGAGATGACGCAGGATCTCGAGGCCGTAAAGCCGGTTGCTCCAGAGCGAGGCCAGGATGGCGAGCTCGAGCGATCCTTTGCGGAGCTGGACCTCCCATTTTTCGGTATTTTCGGAAGGTGGAGGGCTCGAATCTTTCACAGCAACATACTATGTAGTGCAATGTATGTTGTCAAGAGAGATTTAAATAAGTCTAAGATCGTGTTGGAATCGTGGTGCGCTGGACTGGTTTGTGGAGCCTTCCTCGATACCAGCGCCGCGAAGGGGGCAGTTGGATGAAGTATTCAGGCATTGCATTGCAGATGGCCGCCGCTGTGTTGCTGCTGAGCGCGATGGCGCATTCGCAGAAGGGGAGTTTGGAGGGACAGGGGCACGCGATCGTGACCGTTTTGCCGGCGCATCCGGCGGAGCAGGACGCGAACGTGACGATGGGGCAGTTGCAGGTGAAGGTGGCCGGCAAAGAGGCCAGCGTTACCGGCTGGACGCCGCTGAAGGGCGCAGACAGCCGCCTGGAGCTGGTGTTGCTGATCGACGGGTCAGCGCGGGCGAGCCTGGGCGAGCAACTGAGCGACATTGCAAACTTCGCCAAGGAGATTCCGAGTAACGCGAAGTTCGCCGTAGCGTATATGCAGGGCGGGAACGCCGTGCTGGCAAGCCCGTTGTCGGCGGACCCGGCACAGGCGCTGCGCGCGCTTCACTTGCCGAGCGGCTCGGCGGGCGAGAACGGCAGCCCTTATTTTTGTCTTTCGGATCTGTCGAAGCACTGGCCGTCGCAGGATCGCGGGGCGCGGCGCGCGGTGGTGATGATTACCGATGGCGTGGATGAATATTCGCAGCGCTTTGATCCTGACGATCCATACGTACAGGCCGCGATCACGGACTCGGTTCGCGCGGGAGTGGTCGTTTACTCAATGTACTGGCACGACCAGGGCCGGGCAAGCAGCTCAGGATACGAGACCGGCGCCGGCCAGAACCTGATGGCTGAGGTAACCCAGGCCACGGGCGGCAACGGCTACTGGCAGGGAGATGCCAACCCTATTTCTTTCCAGCCGTACTTTGAGGATCTACGCCGCCGGCTGCGCAATCAGTATGCGCTCCGCTTCGCCGCTGCGCTGCCGGGCAAGGCGGAGGTGGAGACCCTGAAGCTGAAGGCGAGCGCGCCGGAAGCCAAGGTGACTGCTCCGCAACTGGTATTTGTAAACAGGCCGAGTGAAGCGACTCAATGAGGACTGCGGGGCGGCAGGGGTTTTCTTTAAAGGAACAAGGCGGCAGCGGAGGCCAATTCGGACTTTTCAGGGGCGGCTTTTTGTGTCATGCTTGCACGCATGGGAAACAAAGACAGAGGCAAAAAGGAAGTTAAGAAAGCGCCTAAACCGAAGCCGAAACCAGAGCCTGGCCGCAAGCGCGAAGGGTTTTCACCGGCCCCGCTTCCGAAGTAGAGCAGCACTAAGCGAGCAGATCTCGAATGGATTCATCTGCAGACGCAGAAAGGTCCTCCGTGTCCAGGGAGGGCCTTTTTAGCCCTGTCGATCCCCTCTGTGCACCTTTGGAAAGCTAGCAGATCCGAGCGCCTGATTAACCACTTAGAGGCGGTCCGCCTCTGCCAAAATGTTTGATGAATCGCGTCATTTGTCGATAAAAACTGGACTATGATCGCTCTCATTTGGAACACGCGCGCAGGAAGAATGCTGAAACCATTATGGCTGTTATGCCCATGAAACGCAGGCGGCTGCGGAGTCGTGATCGTCTATCGCTGATGGCTTGTGCAGAATAAATGGCCGACCAGCCGGGCCGGATTTTGTCCATAATCTGAGCCAGACTGGGCAGGAAGGGATTCATCTCCGCAAGGCTCCGCTGGCTCTCGCTATCACCGTCTTTGACCATCTGAACCCTATCGGCGCGCGGAAAATACAGAAGGCGGTAGAGTTTGAGGGGTTCTGAAAAGTCGAATCCTGCGGCCTCTTTCATGATCCGTGCAAAATCATGAAGCATCTTTTCACTCGCATGCAACGGCAAGAAGATGAGTGTAGGTACAAAGGTTTTAGACCGGAATGTTCGCTCAATTTCCCATCGGAAACCGGGAGTGGTCCCCGCATACTTCACAATTAATTGCGACCTGTCCATCAGCGATCCCACGACAGCCTGCCAATCGCCATCGTCAACCTGGAGCCGAGCTGCCCCAACCGGATTTTTTCGCGTTCCCGGCCTACCGATCGCAATCACGGGCCCCAGATCCTTCAATGGATCGACTATCAGTTCCTCCGCCCTTCGAAGATTCGACTGGCGTTTGAGGAAGCTTGGCGGGATTGCCGGACTGCCAAGCGTCGCGAAAATGCAGATGGATAGGACGGCAATAAACAAATCCAATGGGTGCGCCGAAATGACCCTTGAAGTATCCGCCTTGAAGGGACGAAGATAAAGAATTGGCCGGCGTGAATCTTCCGCGAGCGCCTGGCTTGCCGTTAACTCTTTCTTGCGCCTCACAATAATCCACGCGCCGATAGCGACTGCGAAGGACAGCGGGATCCACTCCGCCTCAACGGTAGCCCAGCTAGGAAGCTGTGAATCCGACCCTGACGTGAAGATTGTCGCTGCCACGCAAGAAAATGCCACGCCAAGATTAAGGAACGCAGCAGTCACGAACAGCGATTTCCATGGCGGATTTGATCTGTAGAAGCGAGTTAGACCTTCCCAGAACGAACTTTCTTGCGTCACGGATTCGAACACGGGGTACGCCTCCACATAAGATATGGAGAGAGTGCGTCAGAGTTCGCTAAACGTACAAGCACAATTTCGAAGGCACCAATCGGCGCCTAAACTAAAAGCGGCCCCCGACTCCGAGGGCCGCTAATCATATAATTGTCACCCATCCCTTACGCCACGACTTCAATGCCCATGGAACGGGCGGTTCCCTTGATGCTGCGGATAGCGGTCTCAACCGACGCGGCGTTGAGGTCCGGCATTTTCTGGGTAGCGATCTCGCGCACCTGCAGTGCAGTCACCTTGCCGATCTTCTCCTTGTTTGGCGTGCCGGAGCCCTTGGCGATTCCGGCGGCCTTTTTGAGCAGCACTGCCGCGGGAGGCGTTTTGGTGACGAAAGAGAAGCTGCGGTCAGCGTAGACCGTAATAACGACCGGAATGGTGAGGCCGGCCATCTCCTTGTTCTGCGTGCGCGCGTTGAACTGCTTGCAGAACTCCATGATGTTGACCTGCGCCTGGCCGAGCGCGGGCCCGACCGGGGGCGCGGGCGTAGCCTTGGCGGCCTCGATCTGCAATTTGACGTAGCCGGTGATTTTCTTTGGAGGTGCCATTGTTTGTTCCTTCGTACCAGCTTCGAGCTTCTAGCTCTTAGCGCTCAGCTGGTTTTTCCGATTCGAATTTTGGTGCCGAAATCTCAGTGTTCGCTCGCAACCGGCGGCTGCTAGATGACCGGGCCGGCTAGAAGCTGAAAGCTAATAGCCAGAGACTTCGACTACTCAATCTTTTCCACCTTGCTGAACTCCAGCTCGACCGGGGTGGAACGTCCGAAGATGGTGACCATGACCTTCATGGTCTCGCGATCTTCATTGATTTCGTCCACCACGCCGTTGAAGTTTGCGAACGGCCCATCGGTGATGCGGACCTGCTCGCTTTTTTCAAACTTGATTTTGAGCCGCGGCTTGTCCTTGGCGGTTTCGCTGCGGAAGAGGATGGAACTGACTTCCTCTTCTGAGAGCGCCACCGGCTTGTCGCCAGTGCCCAGAAAACCGGTGACCTTGGGGGTGTCCTTGAGGACGTGCCAAAGGTTGTTGTCGAGCTCCATCTCCACCAGGACGTAGCCGGGGAGGAAGACCCGCTCCACGGTACGCTTTTTGCCGTTGACGATCTCTGTCACGGGCTCGGTAGGAATCATGACGCGGCCGACCCTGTCTTTGAGGCCGAAGGCCTGCACGCGGCTCTCGATGGACTCGCGCACCTTGCGCTCAAAGCCCGAGTAGGCGTGCAGGATGTACCACTTGAAGTTCGGATTTTTCTCCGGCCGCGACTCGCCTTCGACGGGCGGAGCCGGCGGTTCGGGTGGGCCGGATGCTCCGGCTCCCTGCGCCTGCGCGGGTTGTTCTAACTCATCTGCCATTCTGTTCTCGTTTCCAGACTGCTATTGAAGCCCACCCAGCTTGCCGAGCAAGCTGTTTACGCCGACTCTGAAGATCCAGTCCACCAAAAAGAAGAACACACCGAAGAGCATCACGGCGACAATGACTACCCCGGTGGTTGCCCGCACTTCCTTGTACGAGGGCGCAACCACCTTGCGCATCTCGGCGCGCACATCGCTGAGAAAGCTGGTGAATTCGATCCATCGGCCGACGACCCCGTCGTAAAACTTCGGCCCTTGTTTCTTGCGCTGGCCGTCGCCGTCCATCAATGCTGTTTTTGTTGCCATGCTTCCATTCCTTCTCAGTGGTCAGTGATCAGTGGTCAGCTCTTTCCGTTCTGGCCCGAGCTGTTTCGCCTTCCCGGCCGATTCCCCGCTGCCCACTGTTCACTGCCCGCTGTTCGGTGCTCATCGTTCTCGATCTGGCAGGGGCGGAGGGATTCGAACCCCCAAGTTCGGTTTTGGAGACCGACAGTTTAACCGTTGAGCTTACGCCCCTGAAAGCGAGGGACTAGCGACTAGGGAATAGGGAATGGATTTGCATCGCCGCGTTGGGTTTGCATTTCCTAGTCCCTAATCCCTGGTCCCTGTTCTCTGCTCTACTTCGTTTCCTTGTGCACCTGGTGCTTGCGGCAGCGGTTACAGAACTTCTTGAACTCGAGACGGCCGGTGGTCGTCTTTTTGTTCTTGGTCGTCGAGTAGTTCCGCTCCTTGCATTCAGTGCACTGCAATGTGACAATTTCCCGCATTTCAAATCCTTCCGATGGGAAAAGTGAATAAGTGAAATAGTGAATAAGTGAACAACGCGCATTTTTCTCGTTCACTACTTCACTGTTTCACTCCTTCACTGTTTCTCGTGCTACTTCACTATTTCCGAAACCG
>PLSH01000051.1 GCA_003165095.1 Acidobacteriaceae bacterium | reverse complement strand
CGCAAGTTGAAAGCCGTAGTCCCCGGCGGCTCGTCCACTCCCGTGTTGTTGCCCGAAGAGATCGAAAACCTCGGCATGGACTTCGACCAGGTAGGCAAAGCCGGCTCCATGCTCGGCTCCGGCGGCGTAGTGGTCATTGACGACCAGACCTGCATCGTCGAATTCGCCCTCCGCACCATCAGNNGGTGCATCCCCTGCCGCGAAGGCACTGACTGGCTCAAGAAATCGCTCACCCGCTTCCACGCCGGCTTCGGGCAGGCCAGCGACATCGACAACATCCAATATCTCGCCGAAAACATGTTGGGCCGCACCTTCTGCCCGCTCGGCGACGCCGCGGCAATGCCCACCGTCGCCTTCGTCAAAAAGTTTCGCAAGGAGTTTGAAGATCACCTGAACGGCAAGCCCTGCCCGTTCGCCAAGCATGGCGCACCGGAGCTGACGGTTGTGTAGGAATGAAAAGGTGGAAGAGACAATGACTGCGAAATTTGAGCATTTTGAGTCCGTTCCTGTCAGGAGCCTCCCAGGAGGCGATGAAAAGCTCATTCAGGATTTGATCGCAGGCGATCCTTCTATTCTGACGCTAGGACCATTAGTTCTTCACGATAAGGAGAGGATACAGCCCTCGAGCGGGAGGCTGGACCTCCTTCTCAGAGATACGGTTGGCACCGCCTGGTATGAAGTCGAGGTTCAACTCGGAAAGACCGATGAGAGCCATATCATTCGTACTATTGAGTATTGGGACATAGAACGGAAACGCTATCCAGATATCCGTCATACGGCAGTCATAGTGGCCGAGGAGATCACTAGCCGGTTTTTTAACGTAATCAGCCTCTTCAATCAGTCGATTCCGATCATTGCCCTAAAGCTCACAGCCCTTAAGCTAGGCGACCAATATGGCGTCATCTTTACGAAGATTCTTAATTACGAGCGGAAGGGTATCGAAACGGATGAGGATAACCAAACGACGACTCGTGAGGTCTGGATAAAGCGGTCGGCAACCCCCACAATGGCTATCGCAGATCAGATTCTAACCATTGCAAAAGAATTGAGCCCAGGATTCGAGTTCAGATACGCGAAGAACTACATCACCATGAAACTGGAAGGAAAGGGAAGGACATTTGTCTACCTGATTCCTCAAAAGAAAGAATTGAAGATCTGGGTGACTCTGAAAGCAGCACCTGAGCTTGATAAACTTTGCGAGAACGAAGAGTTGGATGTTAAGTACAACGATTACTACAACGGATACCAGTTCGATCTTCGGCCCGGAGATGTCGAAACTCATCGAGACTTTTTCAAAGACTTCATTGGCCGCCTGTATAAAGCAGGGACAGACTGATGAAACAACGATTCCTCGTGGTTTACGAATTCGCCGAAGGCACCTATTCGGGCTATGCGCCGGATCTGCCGGGTTGCATCTCTTCCGGTGGCACTCACGAAGAGATCCGCGCGAATATGTGTGAGGCTGTCGGGAATCATGTAGGGTTGATGATCACGCAAGGCAATGAGGTTCCGATTTCAGTGGCCCACATTGTTCGTTGCCCCAAACCTGTTCGAGAAACGGATGTACAACACTGGATCGTCGAGCGATTGGACATTGAGGTTCCAGTTTCACAAGAAGAATCCGGGATCAACGAATGCCAGACGTAACCTTCACAGTCGACGGAAAAACGCTCACCGCCCCCGCGGGAACGCTGCTCATTGACGCCTGCCGCAAGGCCGGCATCGAAATCCCCGCCTTCTGCTACTATCCCGGCCTCAGCCTCCAGGCCGCCTGCCGCATGTGCGTCGTCCGCCAGGAAAAAGTCCCCAAGCTGCAAACCGCCTGCACCACCATCGTCGCCGAGGGCCAGTCCTTCATCACCGAATCGCCCGAAATCGCGCAGGCCCGCAAAGCCACCATCCAGCTGCTTCTCGGTAATCATCCCCTCGACTGCCCTGTCTGCGACGCCGGCGGCGAGTGCGNNGCGAGTTGCAGGACATGACCTTCAAATACGGCGCAGGCGAGAGCCTCTACGCCGAGGCCAAGCACCATCGCGACGAACAGCAGTGGTCGCCCGCAGTCTTCTACGACCGTCCCCGCTGCATCCTCTGCTACCGCTGCATCCGCATCTGCGGCGAAGGCATGGACGTGTGGGCGCTCGGCGTGCAAAATCGCGGCGCAGATTCCATCATCGCGCCCAATGACGGCAACCAGCTCGATTGCGAGCAGTGCGGCATGTGCATCGACATCTGCCCGGTCGGCGCGCTCACCAGCGGCAGCTATCGCTACAAAACCCGTCCCTGGGAGATGAACCACGTCTCCACCGTCTGCACATTTTGCGCCGACGGCTGCAAAGTCACCCTTGGCGTGCGTCAGGCGAACGACGGCTCAGCCATCGTCCGCGCCGACAACCGCGACAAGAGCGGCATCAACGGCGATTTCCTCTGCGCCAAGGGCCGCTTCGGCTTCGATTTTGTCGAAAGCCCCGAACGGCTGACCAAGCCCCTGGTCCGCAATGCCGCAGGCACGCTGGAACACGCCACCTGGGAACAAGCTCTGCGCCACGCCGGCGCAAAACTCAAGGAGATTCGCGACAGCAAAGGTGGCGCGGCCATCGGCGTCATCGGCTCCAACCACACCACCAACGAGGAAAACTACCTGCTCCAGAAATTCGCGCGGACGGTCCTCCAAACCAACAACATCGATCACCATCGCACTACGGACTACCCTGCCTTTGCCCGAGCCCTAGCCGGACACCAGGGCAAGGTAGCCAGCCTCCGCGACATTGCCGCAGCGCCGGCCATCCTCCTCGTCGGCGGCAATCCGACCGACGAACATCCGCTGCTTGCCTGGCTTCTGCGCACCAATGTCCGCCTCAACCGCGCCCGGCTTTACATTGCGAATTCCAAGTCCATCAAGCTCGATCGCCAGGCCAAAGCCTCGCAGGAACTCCCGCCCAACGGCTACCAGAATCTCTCCGCGTTCCTCGATCTCGGCGAAACCGATTTCAGCAAGGCCGTCCTTGCCGAGGAGTCGCTCGTCGTCATCTTCGGCGAGGAACTCCGCGGCCACGCCGTCGAGAGCCTCGTCGCCTGGGGCCTCAAGCGCGAAAATGTCCGCTTCGCCTGCCTCGGCGACCACGCCAACTCGCGCGGCGCAGCCGACATGGGCCTGTTCCCCGACCTGCTGCCCGGCTACGTGCCCGTCACTGTGCCCGGAGCCTTCGCGGAATATCCCAACCTTCCTGCCGCGCCCGGCAAATCGTTGCCTGAGATTTTTGCGACAGCCGCCAAAGGCGAACTGGGCGCATTGCTCGTTGTTGGCGCCAACCCGCTTTCTCGGCCCGGCGTTGATGCCGCCGC
>PLSH01000399.1:2833-5261 GCA_003165095.1 Acidobacteriaceae bacterium | reverse complement strand
CTGCTCCAAAACCAGAACCGCGCCAGGCGCCGCATCGGCGAACTGAAGCGCGGGTGCGCGGTGTGGTGCAGGGCGTCGGCTTCCGCCCCTTCGTTTACCGCCTCGCGCTTGAGGAAAGCCTGGCCGGATTCATCGGCAACGACACCGATGGAGTCATCATCGAGATCGAGGGCCCGCACGACCGCATCGAATCGTTTCTCCTCCGTCTCCGCGCCGAAGCGCCCGCACTGGCGCGCATTGACTCGGTGGCCGTCCGCGAGATCGAGCCGAACGGCGATTCCGGTTTCCGCATCGTTGCCAGCGAAGTCCGCGGCAGCGTCGCCACCGGCATTCCCGCCGATGCCGCCACCTGCGCGGATTGCCTGCGCGAATTGCTCGATCGCAACGACCGGCGCTATCGCTATCCATTTTTGAATTGCACCAATTGCGGCCCGCGCTTCACGATTACGCGGAGAATACCCTACGACCGGCCGCAGACTTCGATGGCGAAGTTTCCTATGTGCGCTGCTTGCCAGGCGGAATATGAGGATCCCGCCAATCGGCGCTTCCATGCGCAGCCAAATGCGTGCTGGGATTGCGGCCCGCAACTTGCTTTCGTCACCGCGGATGGCGCCCCGATTGCCACCGACGATCCGGTCGCGGCTTGCATCGATCGCCTGGCCGCGGGCGAAATCGTCGCCATCAAGGGAATTGGCGGATTTCATCTCTGCGTCGACGCCACGAATGAAGCAGCGGTCATGCGGCTCAGGGAACGCAAGCACCGTTACGGAAAGCCGCTGGCCGTGATGGTGCGCGACCTCGCCGCCGCTCGCCAGGTTTGCGCGCTGACCGCTGAAGACGAGGCGCTGCTCACCACCACGGCGCGGCCCATCGTTCTCGCCGCGCGCAGTCTCGATTCCGGGATCGCACTCTCAGTGGCGCCGGGAATTCCGTGGCTGGGCGTCTTTCTGCCTTATGCGCCATTGCAGCATTTGCTCTTTGCCGATCCGCGCATTCGCGCATTGGTGATGACNNCTGATGCACGATCGCGAGATACTGCAGCGCTGCGACGACTCGGTGATGGCCGTTGTGGACCATGCGCCGCAACTCCTTCGCCGCGCGCGCGGATTTGTGCCCCTCAGCGTGGAATTGCCCATGGACGCTCCGCCGCTGCTGGCCGTTGGCGGGCACTTGAAAAATGTCTTTGCGCTTGCACGCGGCCGATTTGTTTATCAGAGCCAGCATTTGGGCGATCTGGAAAGCCTGCCCGGCCTTAACTTTTTCAAGGAGTCCCTGGATCATTTAATGCGTACGTTCGAGATTGAGCCGGAGGCAGTGGTGCACGACATGCACCCCGGATACTTGTCGACCACGCTGGCGAAGGAGTGGGCGCATGAGCGCGGCTTGCCCCTGGTGGCCGTGCAGCATCATCACGCTCATATTGCCGGATGCATGGCGGAGCACTCGCTCGCCGGCCCGGTGATCGGCTTGAGCCTCGATGGCACAGGCTACGGAACGGATGGGCGGATTTGGGGCGGGGAAGTGCTGATCGCGCGGCTGGATGGGTTTGAGCGGTTTGCGCATTTGGAGTATGTGCCGATGCCGGGTGGGGATGCGGCGGTGCGGGAGCCGTGGCGAATGGCATTTGCGGCATTGCATGCAGCAGGCTTTGACGTGGAATCGGAACAGATAGTTAAGTTGCTTGGCGCGCAGGACAGCGAGGTGCGGGTGTTGCGGCGCATGGTGGAGCGCGGGATCAATTCGCCGATGACTTCGAGTTTGGGGCGGCTGTTTGATGCGGTGGCTGCGGTGGTGCTGGGGCGGCGCGTGGTGGACTATGAGGCGCAGGCGGCGATTGAGTTGGAAGGAATCGCAGTTGATGAGCCGGACCGGTTTGAGCAGGGAGATTATGTACCGGAGTTGCACGAGGCGGCGGAGGGATCAGGCAGCGTGGCTGAGATTCGGACTGGAAAGATGTGGAAAGCGGTGCTCGAGGACCTTTGGCGCGGTGTGCCGGCGAGACGCATCGCGGCGCGGTTTCATGCGGGCATTGCCGAAGGGTTTATCAATGCGGCGGGGAACGCCCGGATTGAGACGGATATCAATACGGTTGCGCTGAGCGGTGGCTGCATGGCGAATCGCCGGCTGGCGCGGCTGCTGCGCATGGGATTGGAGGCAGAGGGATTCGAAGTGTTTCAGCACCGCCAGGTCAGCCCTGGTGACGGCGGGTTGAGTTACGGGCAGGCCGTGGTGGCGGCAGCGAGACTCACGGAGAGACAGTAGCGCAGGTCTGGAGACCGGCTGTGGTGCGGGCCTCCAAACCCGCACATGAATCAGTCGAAGAGACAACGCTGGCGGCGTGGACGCCGCCAGTACAGCCGGTCTGGAGACCGGCGCTACTGTCTCACCCGGAAATTCGTACCAGTTCCTGCGCGTCTTCCTTCGGGCC
>PLSH01000399.1:0-2795 GCA_003165095.1 Acidobacteriaceae bacterium | reverse complement strand
GCGTTCAAAAGCCTTCCGCCCGCGCCCTGGCCCTTGGCCTCCGGCTTGACCACGATCGAACGCACTTCAGCCAGGTGCGGCCCGTAAAGGTGCAGCGCGCCGCAGCCGAGAAACACGCCGCCATCCGATTCGGCAACCGTGAAGTCGCGGATGTTCTCGCAGATCTCGGCGAATGCACGCCTGAGCAGTGTGCCGTCGGTGGAGAGCGAATTTACCAGGTCGTACACGTTGGAGGCATCGTGCAACAGCGCTTTACGCACCAGCATGGATAACCTCCGCAACGTTGATCTTCTTGAGTTCGGCCACTCGCTCTGCCGCGGCGTCGAGCGCCAGGCGCACCCGGCCCCGCGCCGTTCCACCCGTCACGTCGTGGCAGTCGAGCGTAGCGTTGAGCGCGACCGCTGCATAAAAATCCGCCTCAATCTCCGCGCCGAACTGGCGCAGATCTTCGAGCGTCAAATCGCCAAGTTCCACGCCCTTTTCCAGAGCAAACCGCACCGCGTTGCCGATCTTTTCATGCGCGGTGCGGAAGGGAACTCCCTTGTGCACGAGATAGGTGGCTGCGGCCATGGCGTTCAGATAGCCCGTCTGCGCCGCCGCGCGCATGCGGTCATGGTTGAACTGGATTGCGGCCGTGAAACGCGCCACGAGGTGAAGCATCTGCGGCACGAATTCAACCTGGAAGGCCGGCTCCTGGGTCTCCTGCATGTCTTTATTGTAGGCCAAAGGCAGTCCCTTGAGTTGCAGAGTGACGGCTTGGGCGGCGCCGTGAATGCGGCCCACCTTGGCCCGGATGAGCTCGGTGAGATCGGGATTCTTTTTCTGCGGCATGGCGCTCGAGCCCGTGGAGAAAGCCTCAGGCAATGCGACAAAATTGAATTCAGCAGTGGAAAAAAGCGTGATCTCCTCGGCAAAACGGCTGAGGTGCAATCCAACGAACGTGAGCGCGTGCAGATACTCGAGGATAAAATCGCGGTCGCTGGTTGCGTCCATAGAATTGCCGGTGGGACCTGTAAATCTCAACTCTTTTGCGGCAATCGTGCGGTCGAGCGGGAGCGTTGCTCCTGCTACCGCGCCCGAGCCCAATGGACAGTAGTTGAGCCGCTGCTTGCAATCCATAAGACGCGCAACATCGCGCATGACCATCTCGACATACGCGAGCAGCCAGTGAGCCACCAGCACAGGCTCAGCCCTTTGAAGATGCGTGTAACTCGGCATGACGGCATCGTCAGCGGCTTCAGCCTTCTCGACCAGCGCATTGACCCATACGATCAGCGCCTCTAGAGTGAGCTCGATCTGTCTGCGCACATAGAGGCGGAGGTCGGTCGCAATCTGCTCGTTGCGGCTGCGGCCGGTGTGCAGCTTGAGGCCCAGAGGGCCAATCCGCTCCGCGAGCTTGAGTTCGACGAAGTGATGAATGTCTTCGGCGCTGGCGTGGTTGCGCACCAGAGCTTTGCCTGCTTCCGAGGCGTGTTCGGCGGCAATCGCATCAAGCGCCGCGCGGAGCTCCGCTCTTTCACTTTCGGATAGAATCCCGGCCGCACAGAGGGCAGACGCGTGCGCCTTGCTGGCCGCAATCTCCTGGGGCAGAAGCCGCCAGTCAAAAACAATCGACCGCTGCCACGCCTCAAACTCCGCATCCAGCGGCTCGCGGAATCGGCCGGACCACATCTTTCCGGATTGTTGTTCGTTGGACATTGCTTTAAGCGTACCTCATGTTATTCCTTGTCCTTTTTGGTCCGGCCTCAAGATAGTGATATTGCCTTCCCACCCATTTCGCGATAAAGCTGCGAAATGGATGGGACACGGTGCTTGTATGCCGGATCAATTTTTCTTTTCAGGGCCGCTCGTGAGCTGGGGCATTTCACTGCTCTTGCTGAGGGTGAGGAGGCCGGTTCTGGCGTAGGTGAGGAGCTTCTCACGGGTGTCGGTAATGTCAAGGTTGCGCATGGTGAGTTGTCCGANNCTCCATGCTGAGGCGCTCGGGATGGTAGGTGAGGTTGGGCGACTCGGTCGAGAGGATGGAGTAGTCGTTGCCGCGGCGCAGCTCGAGCGTGACCTCGCCGGTGATGGGTTTGGCGACCCAGCGCTGGGCCGATTCGCGCAGCATGATGGCTTGGGAGTCGAACCAGCGGCCCTGATAGAGCAGGCGGCCAAGTTTGCGGCCATTGTCGCGGTACTGCTCGATGGTGTCTTCGTTNNATGCCGGTGATGAGGCGCTCGTAAGCGATGAAGAGCAGGGCGAGGCCCGGAGCCTCGTAGATGCCGCGGCTCTTGGCCTCGATGATGCGGTTCTCAATCTGATCGGACATGCCGAGCCCGTGACGGCCGCCGATGCGGTTGGCTTCGAGGAGGAGGTCGACGGCGTCGTCGAAATGCTTGCCGTTGAGCACGACTGGGAAACCTTCTTCGAAGCGAATAGCGACCTCTTCGCGCTCGATCTCGACATCGTCGCGCCAGAATGCCGTGCCCATAATGGGGACGACGATCTTGATGGACGAAGAGAGATGTTCGAGATCCTTGGCTTCATGAGTTGCGCCAAGCAGGTTGGAGTCGGTGGAGTAGGCCTTCTCGGCGGACATCTTATACGCAAAGCCTGCCCGCTGCATGAACGCGGACATCTCGGCGCGGCCGCCTAATTCGTCAATGAAAGCGGTGTCGAGCCAGGGCTTGTAAATCCTGAGGCCGGGATTGACGAGCAGCCCGTAACGGTAGAAGCGCTCGATGTCGTTACATTTGAAGGTGGAGCCGTCGCCCCAGATGTGGACGTCGTCCTCCTTCATCGCGGACACCAG
>PLSH01000444.1:2979-9806 GCA_003165095.1 Acidobacteriaceae bacterium | reverse complement strand
CTGAAGATTCGGTATTGGGTGAAGGAGACATCGTTGAGGTAGGTCTGGACCATTACGGGCGAGGATTTTGCGGTTCCGGTTGCTTCGTGACTGGGCGCTTTTGAGAGGGCGACGCCACGGAGGGGGCAGTTGTAGGTGATTCCGCCGATGACTATGGGGCCATATTCGACGGCGATGCCTGATTCTGTGGCGGGATCGGGGGGTGTCTCGTTGGACTCGACGGAGATGCGGGCGATGGCTCCGGTAGCGGAATCGACGGCGATCTCTCCGTGGTAGGCGGGAAAGTCGGTATTGCCGGTTTGCACTGAAACGACCGTGTAATGGGAATTGTCGGTTGGAACCTCATAGCGGAAGACCGAGAGTGGCCCGTTTGCGCCCTGCTCCCAGTGGGACCAGGCGATATGGCTGTGGATGGCGTCTCCAAGGACAACGTAGAGGATGGGGCCGAATTCGCCTTCGGTGGAGAGTCCGACAGGAGGCGGGTGCCGATCGCCTGTGTGTGTAATTGAGGAATCGATAACCTCGTGGCCGTCGCGATAGGTGACCGTGGTGTCCCAGGTTCCTGCGTAATACAGGCGCGAGCCGTTGGAGTGCTCCCCATGGACCAGGCCGAGCGCGGTGAGGTCCAGATTGGCAGATCGCAGTTGAAAGAGCTGGAGCTGGTGTTGCTCGTCGAGTTGGGCGCGGGTTGCGACTTCAAAGCGAGTGGTGGCGCGCTGGGCGAGGAAATTGGGGAGCTTGGGAAGTGTCTGGCGGACATAGTCGACGGTGCGCTCGAGGATTTGTTTCTGGGTGGCGGAGTCCGGCGGAGGGTTGGCGGGGAGTTCGGCGGCGGGAGGGCTGAAGAAGACGGACGCGTCGGCGAGGGCGGCAAGGGCCTGGCGCGTGCGTGCGCCGCGGAAATCGGATTGCCATTTGGAAAGGCGGGCGGAGCTTGCGCGTTCAGTGAGTTCGAGAGCGGCGAGCTGTTCTGCTACCTTCGCATCTTTTTGGCCATGGAGGGTGCCGAGCAGCTGATCCATCTGGTCGATAGTTGCTTGATTTTGGGCGGTGAGAGCCGGGGCGATGGCTGCCAGGAGCAACAGGATTGGCAATCTGGGCATGCGGGCTCTCCGGACTGACTTCGCACTCATTATAGCGATTTCAGAGTGATGGTCCTGGAAGTGGATAATGGGGAACGGCGGAAGTGCAGGGAACGAGGGAATAGGGGAACGAGGGAATAGGGAATAGGGGGGTGGATGAGGCGGGATATTGGCTGGTCGGGGATTATAGCTTTGGCGCTGCTGGCGGTTTTGGCTTGCAGCGGGGCCCGGGGCCAGGACCTGAAGAGCTTTGAGCAGCGGATTACGACGAAGGTGCTCGAGAATGGGCTGACGCTGATCATCTGCGAGCGGCCGGATGCGCCGGTGTTCAGCTATTCGACGTTCATCGATGCGGGAGCGGTGGACGACCCCTCGGGCGAGAGCGGGTTGGCGCATATGTTCGAGCACCTGGCATTCAAGGGGACGAGTGAGATCGGCACCACGGATTACGCGGCGGAGAAAGTGGCGCTGGCGAAGGTGGAGTCGGCGAACGACGCGTATGAGGGCGAGTACCTGAAGCCGGTGGGGCGCGACGAGAAAAAGCTGGCGGAGCTGAAAAAGGCATTTCAGGCGGCGCAGGACGAGGCGCACAAGTACGTGATCCCGAACCAGTTTACCGAGGTAGCGCAGGCCAACGGGGCGAATGGCCTGAACGCGGAGACGGGGCTGGACGATACGCAGTACTACTGGTCGATGCCGGAGAACCGGCTGGAGCTTTGGGCGTGGATGGAGAGCAGCCGGCTCAAGGACACGGTTCCGCGGGAGTTTTATAAAGAGCGGGACGTGGTGATGGAGGAGCGGCGAATGCGCATCGACTCCAGCGCGGAGGGACGGCTGTTTGAGCAGTTTCTGGCAACGGCGTACGTGGCCCACAACTATGGACGGCCCGATATCGGTTGGACTAGCGAGGTTAGCCAGATAACGGCGACCGAGGCGATGGCGTTCCACAGTAAATACTACGTGGGATCGAACATCGTGGTGGCGATTGTGGGCGATGTGGACGCGAAGACGGCGCTGCCGATGCTGGAGAAGTATTTCAGCCAGGTGCCGGGCGGGCCGAAGCCGGAAGAAATGACGACCGTGGAGCCGAAACAATTTGCGGAAAAGTCGGTGGTGATACGGGAGCAGACGCAGCCAATCTACGTTGAGAGTTATCACAGGCCGAACTACCGCGACCCGGACGACGTGGTGTACGACGCGATCAGCGACATCCTGTCGAACGGCCGCGTGTCGCGGCTTCACCGGAGCCTGGTGGAAGAGCAGCAGATAGCGGAAGAAGCGGTGGGGGAGAGCCCCTATCCAAGCGACAAGTACCCCAGCCTGTTTTTGTTTGGGGCGGTACCGCTGCCGGGTCACACGCCGGCGGAGATGCGAGAGGCGATTCACAAGGAGATTGAGAAGCTGAAGGCGGCGGATGTGACGGACGCGGAGCTGGAAATGTACAAGACGCGGGCGCGGACCGACCTGCTGCGTGGACTGGGGGACAACCAGGGGTTGGCGAATTCGCTAGCCGAGTACCAGACGCGGTACGGGGATTGGCGGGAATTGTTCCTGCAACTGGACAAGGTGGAAAAGGTGACCAAGGCGGATATACGGAGGGTTGCGAACCAGGTATTTTTGGCCTCGAACCGGACCAGCGGGGAGATTGATACGGAAGCTCCGGGTGGGAAGAGTGGAGGGGAACGGTGAGGGGATCGGTTGCGGGAAGTTTTGGATTCCCAGGTCTGGAGACAGTCCAGCGTCCCAAACGCAGGTCCTTCGACTCGCTGCGCTCGCTCAGGATGACAGCAAGGATGTGGCACGGGGCTTTGGTGGGTGTGACAAGAATTCTCTTGTCTGCGGGGTTGGTTGGGGCTGTGGCCGCGCCGGCAGGGTTGGTTGCGCAGCAGAGCAAGCCGTGGGAGCGAATTCCGGTGCCGAAGCTGCACGAGTTCAAGCCGCAGGAGCCGAAACGGATCGAGCTGAAGAACGGGATTGTGGTTTTTCTTGAGGAGGATCACGAGCTGCCGTTTGTGTCGGGGACGGTGCTGATACCGGGTGGATCGCGCGAAGAGGATGTGGCCAAAGCGGGACTGGTGGGGCTTTATGGGCAGGCGTGGCGGACCAGCGGGACGGCGAAGATGGGCGGGGACGCGATGGACGATCTGCTGGAGGCCAAGGCGGCGCACATCGAAACTGACGGGGACGAGGATTCGACGTCGATTGGGTGGGATTCTCTGAAGGGCGATGCGGACCAGGTGTTTGGGCTGGCGATGGAACTGCTTTTTCATCCGAAGTTCAGCGCCGAGAAGCTGGCGCTGGCGCAGGAGCAGGAAGCGGCGGAGATTTCGCGGCGCAACGACGATGAGGAGGGGATTGCGGAGCGCGAGGCGGTGAAGCTGGTGTATGGAGCGAACAGCGCGTATACGCGTCAGCCGGAGCTCAGGACGATTGGCGCGGTGACGGTGGGCGATCTGGAGGCCTGGCACGAGCGGACGCTGAAGAGGCGGCTGATTGTGGGCATCAGCGGAGATTTTGACGGGGCGGCGATGGAAGCCAAGGTGCGGGCGGCGTTTGAAGGGCTGCCGCGAGTGACGCCGGAGCCAGCGAGGCACGATGAGTTTGGCGGGCCAGCGCCGGGAGTGTACTTCATCGACAAAGAGGACGTGAACCAGTCGAACGTGGAGATTCTGGCGCTGGGAACGGACCAGCACAACGCAGACGTGCCGACGCTGGCGGTGATGGACGATATTCTGGGCGGCGACTTTGTGGGGCGCCTGTGGCAGAAAGTGCGCACGGAACTGGGGCTGGCGTACGCGGTGGGAGGGGGATTCGCGCTGCCGTACGACCATGCGGGAACGTTTCGGGTGGAGGTGCTGACCAAGAGCGCGTCGACGGTGGACGCGACCAGGGCGGCGGAGGCGGAGATTGCGGGATTGAACAGCAGGCCATTCACGGAAGCGGAGCTGGATCGGGCGAAGGACGACATTCTGAATTCGTTCCTGTTCCTTTACGACACGCGGGACAAGGTGCTGGCGGAGCGGGAGCGGCTGGAGTTTTACGGCTACCCGTCGGATTATCTTGAGACATACCGTGCAGGGCTTGAGAAGGTGACGATTGCGGACCTGAGCGCGGCGGCGAAGAAGTATATTCATCCGGAGAAGATGGCGGTGCTGGTGGTGGGCAACGGAGCGGAGATCAAGCCGGGCTTAGAAGAGCTAAAGCTGGGGAAGGTGAAGACAGTGGACATCAGCATACCGAGGCCTGCGGGCGGGGCGGAGAAAAAACAGTGAGCGAGGAACGAGAGCGGATAACGGGGCTGGCGGTGGTGATTATGGCCGCGGGCAAAGGGACGCGGCTGAAGTCGAAACGCGCGAAAGTGCTGCACGAGGTGGGCGGCAAGCCGTTGCTGGGTCATGTGATTTCGGCGGCGAGCGAGGTGGTGGCGCCGGAGCACATCTATGTGGTAATCGGGCACGAGGCGGAGCGGGTGCGTGCCGCGATGGCAGGAACGGGCGTGCGGTTCGTCGAACAGAGGGAGCAGCGCGGGACGGGTCACGCGATCGAGTGCGCGCGGGAAGCGGTTGCGGGCTACGAGAATGTGCTGGTGCTGTCAGGGGACGCGCCGCTGATTCAGCCGGAGACGATTCTCGCGGTGTGGCGCTTCCACCAGGCGGAGGGCGCGGCGATGACATTGCTGACCGCGGAGCCGGACGAGCCTTTGAATTATGGCCGGATCATTCGGGTGACGCCGGATTCGCCGGAGGTGATGGGGATTGTGGAGCAGAAGAGCCTGACGCCGGAGCAATTGCCGTTGCGCGAAGTGAACATGGGGATGTACGCGTTCCGGAGCGCTCCACTATTTGCTCATTTGAACGAACTGGGCACGAACAATGCGCATGGAGAGCTTTACCTGACGGATATGGCCGGGATTCTATATGCGGCGGGGGAGCGGGTGGTGGCGTACAAGACGAGCGAGTTTGCCGAGTTGCTGGGTGCGAACACAATTGCGGAGTTGGTGGCGCTGGACGCGACACTGCGAGCGGGGACGGCAGCGCGGCTGATGGCGGCGGGAGTGACGATTCTAAAGCCGGAGACCACGGTGATCGACGCGGAGGTGGAGGTGGGCTCGGACACGGTGATCGAGCCTTATGTGCAACTGCTGGGCAGGACGAAGATCGGCGCGGATTGCACGATCCGGTCGTACACGGTGGTGGAGAACTGCACGCTGGGCGAGGACGTGCTGGTGCGGCAAAGCTGCGTGCTGGAGGGAAGCACGGTAGCGAATGGCGCGCGGATTGGACCATTTGCGCATCTGCGTCCGGGGAGCGAAGTGGGCGAGGATGCGCACGTGGGCAACTTTGTGGAAACGAAGAACGCGCGTCTGGGCAAAGGGGTGAAGGCCGGCCACCTGACCTACCTGGGCGACGCGGATGTGGGTGAGGGGACGAACGTGGGAGCCGGCGTAATTACATGCAACTACGACGGTGTGACCAAACACCGGACGCGGATCGGCAAGGATGTATTTGTGGGCAGCGATTCGACGCTGGTGGCGCCGGTGAGCGTGGAGGACGGGTCGTACATCGGGGCTGGGTCGTGCATTACGAAGGATGTACCGGCGGGGTCGCTGACGGTGGCGCGCGCGCACCAGGTTACGAAGGAAGGCTGGGCGGCGGCGCGACGGGCGAAGCGCGCGGCGAAGACGGAGCCGAGGGCCTGATGGGTTTTGGCCGAATGGGGTGTGCCGGGCCAGGTGGGATGACGAAGGTGCATTCCGGGATGGGGCATACTTTCCCCGGTCCCGGAAGCGAGAGTTGGGGCACCTGCCTGTGCACTCTCAGTTCTCAAGAGCGAGATCCCTGGACAAGCTGAGGGCAGGCTCTGAGACAGCGGGCATCCGGACGACGTGCCGCATTTGTGGAAGTGACATGCGGCTCTGTAAATGCCGTTATATACGTTAACATCAACAGATTATGGTTTCAGTTTGTGCCGGTCCGGGAGATGTTTGGGATTGGTCCGGCGGATCGGGTGTGGCGGGCCTGTCTTTTGGTGATGTTTTTTTCGCAAGAGCGAAATCCATTGGGTCGAACTTTTTTTCATTGAAGGGTTACGCGTGTAATGTTTCCCTACGAAGAGATGAACGTATAGGGTAGGAGAAGTGATTGGTTTGGCGAAGAGGTAGTGTCGATTTCTTATGGTTTCTTATCTTTTGGTCGGCAAAGTAGATTCGTGGTTATCTTTTTGTATTGTCCAACCTGCGTGGAAGCCGTTTTACTGAACGGGGACGATGCGGTTGACTGCCGGGTGAGAGGGAAAGCCGGGCCAGGGGGCAGGAGCGGTGGTAGCGGATCCAGGAGAGACAGACTGGGGAGACAGACTGGGGAGTCAAGGTTGAGGAACCTGAACACCCGGAAGGGCGTAAATGTGGTAGGCAGGCGTGGAGCGGTGGCCGCGATCCAAGGAATCTGGGACAATAGTTATAGGTACTGCCGGCGGCCATGATGAGCGTGGAAGGCGGCCTGGGAAGCACACGTGTTCAGGGAAGTACTGCACAGATGAGGGAGGAAGCGGCTTGGGGATGAACCTATCAGGACCGGAAACGCCAGACCCGGCCGGGAAGCAAGGCGGGGAGGGTGAGCCGCGCTCGAGCGGCAGCGTGCGGAAGAGGGCGCGGGTTCTGGTGGTGGACGACGAGGCGCACGTGCGGTCGATGATCGGCTCGACGCTGGAGCGGCAAGGATACGAGGTGCAACTGTCGTCGAACGG
>PLSH01000444.1:0-2973 GCA_003165095.1 Acidobacteriaceae bacterium | reverse complement strand
AGCGTGGCGATCGACTCGATGCGTCGGGGGGCCTATGACTACCTACTGAAGCCGTTCGAGCGGGAACACCTGATGAGCACGGTGCAGCGGGCGCTGAACCACAGGCTGGCCCTGGAAGAGACGCAAAACTACCAGCAGAGCCTGGAGCAGATGGTGCGGGCGCGGACGGAGATGCTTCGCCATGCGATGGAGGACCTGGAGCACTCCTACGACGTGACGCTGGAGGCGCTGGGGGACGCGCTGGATCTGAAGGATTCAGAGACAGAGGGGCACTCGAAGCGAGTGACAGCGTATACGATCGCGCTGGCGCGAGCGATGGGGATAGCGCCGACGGACATCAAGGTGATTGCGCGCGGAGCGTTTCTGCACGATGTGGGGAAGATGGCGATACCGGACGAGATTCTGCGCAAACCGGGGAGTCTGACGGAGGAAGAGCAGTTGATGATGCGGGAGCACTGTACGCGGGGCTACCACATGCTGCGCAAGATCCCGTTTTTGGCTGGTGCGGCGGACATTGTGTTCAGCCACCAGGAGCATTTCGACGGGAGCGGGTATCCGAACGGAAAGCGGGGCCGAGAGATTCCGGTGGGGGCGCGGATATTCGCGGTGGCGGACACTCTGGACGCGATCACGAGCGACCGGCCGTACCGCAAGGCGCGCAGCTTTGACGTGGCGCGGGAGGAGATTCTGCGATGTTCGGGGTCGCAATTCGATCCGACGGTGGTGGAGGTTTTTCTGAAGATACCGAATGAGCTTTGGCAGGAGTTGCGATCGGAGATCAGCGGCCAGAACAAGCGATTCTCGACCTTCGATATGACGCAGGGGCAGGGCGCGTAATACCAAACAAGCAATAGCGAGCGTGTAGCCCGATTTCCCAGCATCCAATGTAATAGGAGAAACCATGGCGGCATTTTCGTCTCAAGAGGCATCGGAGCGGGCGGCCAGGCTGCCGGGCTGGCAGATTGAGGGTGGGGAGCTGGTGAGGACCTTTCAGTTCAAGGATTTTCGTGAGGCTCTGAGGTTTGTGAACCGGGTGGGTGAATTGGCGGAGTCGGCAGGCCACCATCCGGATATCTATATCCGGTACAACCAGGTGCGTCTGGGACTGACGACGCACGATGCGGGAGGCCTGACGGAGCTGGATTTCGAGTTGGCCAAGGGAGCGGACGGGGTAGCATGAGGGAATTGGCGGCTAAGGCTCAGAATTGGTCTGATTAGTCGTCATCGGAGTGGCTGGCGGGAATACCAAAATGTGGATTTTGGCGAATTTCTCCAGTTTCACGGAATTTTGAGATAGTTTTGCGATACCACCAAGCGGCAGCGATTCCCCCAACGAGCGCAGAGGCAGCGGCGAAGGTACTGATTTTTAGCCAGTTTATCTTTTCCGATTGCGGAGTTTTAGCATCATCGGAAATAGATGATTTAACATCATTTACCATGATTTTTTCCTGCCTATGGTCAAGTTCAAATCACACATTTGGGGCGTCTGGGGGGCGGGTGAAAGCGCGGGGATCTACCGGAGGATTAGATGCAATGGGAAAGAAAAGGGCGTCGCGAAAAAGGAAAAAATAAATTCTGTTTTTTGTACTTGCATTCTTTGAAATCTATGCTATCGTATATTTATTCCAGTTATGAGGGTGGTGAGAACCACACTTCAGGCTGGAAGTAGTTTGCGTCACTGGCCTCCCGGCACGAACAGCTTTCACCGTTCGTGCCGTCTTTTTTTGTGCGGGAGGATTGGGAGCGCGCGGCAGGGCTTGGGCGAGCCTCGAATTTGGATTGCGACGGTATTTTTGCGATTTGTTTAGAATGGGAGCAGCGAGGGACCATGATGAATCCGATGAGGAACCGGTGGGTGCTGGGATTGGGAGTATTTGCGCTGACGGCGGGGAGCTATGCGCAGTGGACGAACCCGGCGGACGACGTACCGGCGTATCACGCATCGGCGCCGCTGAAGGTGAGCGCGCTGCCGAAGATTCTTTCGGGACCGCAACTGACGGGAGAGAACTTTCAGTATCCGTGGCAGAAGCATGTTTACGAGCAGGTGGCCAGGGTGAGCAGCGTGGTATACCAACTGCCGTGCAACTGCCGTTGCGACCGGTCGCTGGGGCACACGAGCCTGCGGAGCTGTTTTGAGAACGTGCATGGGACGGAGTGCTCGACGTGCGCGAAGGAAGGGTTCTACGCCTACCAGCAGACGAAGCTGGGCAGGACGCCGGCGCAGATAAGGGTGGGGATTGCGCGGCACGAGTACGAGGCGATCGATCTGGACAAGCAGTAGAGGATCTCAAACGTCCGGCAAATCCCTGCCGGGCCTCAAGGCATTTCTCCTTCAGATATAGCCATTTGGGTTTTCGTGCCAAGTGGCGNNTGGCGTGTCGGTTTCGGTATACGGCAGAAGTAGAAATGCGCTAGCGGCCGATGCCGAGCCAGTACTGATAAATGACGGCGCCGAGCGCCGCGGCAATTTTTGTGACCGCCGGACCGGGGTCGCCGTAGATCTCAAAACCTGTGACAGCGCAGACGGAGGCGAGCCTCGGCACCCACAGCTGCACGGCAGGGCCCATGAAGTGGGCCTCGATGGCCGCGGCATCGAGATAGGTTTCAACCAGCCGGAACCGCAGGTTGTCAGGGCTCGAGAACCATTCGTAGCCCAGCGTGCCGGGCTCAACTTTGCTGCACTCGGCCAACGAATGCGCAATGCTTTTGAACTGCTCCAACTGTCCCTCGTTGACTGCGAAGCTCACCGTCAAGCGAACCACCTGTTCCACCATGCCGTTCCTCCTGATTGCGCCGATTGTCAAAGGCTATCCTGAACCCTATCACTCCCGGCGGCATCTCAAGAACTGGCGTAGAATGAAAGATGCAGCACGAGCCGGTTGGCTACGGTGCGCGCACCAGAAGTGGGGGCGTCACGGTTTCGACGGGATCGATTGCGGCATGGGAGGCATGTCGGGGTGTGGGCACCCGTAA
>PLSH01000054.1 GCA_003165095.1 Acidobacteriaceae bacterium | reverse complement strand
ACGGCTTGGGAGCAAGCAATTCCAGACCGTCTAAGGAGTCAAAAGCCTTTAGGACTCGCAGGAGCGACTCGACAGTTGATCCCCGGCCAGCTTCGAGATTCCTCAGTGCTCTCTCGGATAGCCCAGCCTTCTCCGCAGTGGTAATTTGATCGAGATTCTTTGAGAGACGAAGAGCCTGAAGCTGTTCTCCAAGCAGGACTTGGAGTTCCGAGATCGACCTAAAGGACAAATCGCTCATATCGGAATAATACTACCGATTAAAGCGCAAAGCAACGATAATCGGTAAGACTATGCCGTTTATGCGAAATGTATCCAAGTCGTAGGTCGCGACTTGATGTGGCAAATGTCGCTTCCGAGAAGCCTCATCCAGGATGATTCCATTTTTAGACGGTCTGAACTCCCTGCGCAAACAAAAGGGGTTAGCATGTCTTGAGAGTGAGCCTAGCGACAGGATCCCTAGCGCGGCGCGGCGATATTCAGAGCAGTCGCGGGTCGAACTTGCAGGGAACGGGCGATCCGAGCTGAATCTGGGCGAACAGTGCGTGGCCTGGATTCAGGATGTAGTTGCGTTCCTCGGGAACGATGACGCTGGGCACGGAGAGGACCGGGCTGCTGGCTGCGGAGACCCATGCGTCTCCAATGGACTTGGTTAAGTCACTTGGCGGTTCGAGGTCCCAGTCCGGCGGCAGGCTCGAAGGCGGAAGTTCTTCGATCAGGCGTTCGTCAAATGAAGCGGGGAACAACATGTAGGGAATAGGAGGAACCGTTTGCTGAGTGTTCCTCATATGAACGAGGATTTCGAGCATGGCCAGAGAGCGGGTAGCGGCGGCGTAGTCAACGGCGATGCCCTTACTGTTCCATCGCCCACCGTAGAGTCTGGATCCCTCGCCTGAAAACGCCTTCCTCATATCTGTGGTTTTGGTGATTCGCCAGGCTGTGATCAAGAAAAGACTCCATCGGCGAGCCGTCCGATCAGGTCGCGCACTTCGCGAGCACCGAACTCGCTTTGGGCGAAGTCAATAGGGTGTGCGTTGCCGAGGCCGCGGACCGGGGAGGTGAGCCAAGTTCGGGTGGCGGCGGTATCGCCGTCGAACAGTTCGAGGGCTGCCTGAGAAATTTCGGCTAGGCGCAGCAGTTGTTCGGACTCTCTGCGGTCGAAGGCTCCGGCCTCTCGGCGGCGGGCGAAGGTTCGCTCAGGGATGGTGAGATATTTGGCGAGGTCCTGCTGAGAGATCCCGGTGATATCGAGAAACTTGCGTACGGCGTTCCAACTCAGGCCGGATTGGACGGCCTGCATGAGCGATGGAGTCTCCATGCTTTTCAGGCCGAGCGCTTTGCCGATGCGTGTTCCCGGCATGTGGGTTGCTGACGGGACGAACGTGGCGATGGATTTGGTATTAGGAACTGCCATGCTCATAGTGTACTCCGGAAGTTGCCAAAATGGCAGAATGTTATTGGCAAAATGGCAAGTGGTTGTCGAGAGACAATAGGGTTTCATTCTGGAACAATAGAGAGTGTCATCCGGAAGTGTCTGGCGAGGGCTGTTCGATCGGAAGGCCCGACAGCTTCTACGTCACTTAGCGTTATCTGAGGATGAAACCTTATTGTCCGTTGACATCCGACACAACCCTTGATTTTGGATTGAATCTTTTCGGGGCGCTATGCAGAAACCCCTTTTGGCGCCAGGAGCTTGTTTTTATATATGTATTTATATGATATCCAGTCATGGCGCACCTGCCGAAGAAAACCGCGGTGAAACTGCACTTTTTCAGTAATCGAGATAAGTTAGCACTGATTCGAATGGAGTTGCGGCTCGCTGGGTTCCCCCACAGCGGCGGCGTGGATAGATGTGCTCTTCAGAGCGGTTTTCATCAAATATGCGGAAGACCCAGTTTTACCCCTTAACACCTAGTCATAAGGAAGCCCCCTCGCAATATGCAAAATATACGATCCTGTCGTATATTTTGCATATGTGGATTCCACGCGCAGTTGAACCCCGGCTAAAACGCTCCGCCAAGACGCGTCCCGTCATCGTGCTTACTGGAGCCAGACAGACCGGCAAGACTTCCACCTTCCTCCATCTGTTCCCCGGACACTCCTTTGTCTCCCTGGATCTACCCACCGAAGCCGAGCAAGCCGAGAAGGAACCCCGCACTTTTCTGCAACGTCATCCCCCGCCCGTCATCATCGACGAGGTGCAATATGCCCCCGGCCTCTTCCGGCACCTCAAGGCGGAAGTGGACGCCAGGCGAACGCGCAACGGTCAATTCCTGCTGACCGGTTCGCAAAAGTTTACGCTGATGAAGAACGTCTCTGAGTCGTTAGCGGGCAGAGCCGACATCGTGGAACTCGAAACCCTGTCCTTCGCTGAGATTCGGGAGTCGCTACCGAATACCGGGGTTGAAACAGCCATAGTGCGCGGCGGCTTCCCAGAGCTGTATGCCAACCCGGATATCGACCTTGTTGCCTTCTACAACTCCTACCTGGCTACCTATCTCGAACGCGATGTCCGCGCCTTTTCCAACGTCGGAAGTCTGCGAGACTTTGAAAGATTTCTACGCGCCTGCGCCCTCCGTTCCGCGAACCTTTTGAACAAGGCCGACCTGGCCCGCGACGTTGGAATCTCCCCTTCAACAGCGAACCAATGGCTGTCTATGTTGGAGGCTTCCGGGCAAGCCGTATTGCTGGAGCCGTGGTTCTCGAACCGCACAAAATCCATTGTCAAAAGCCCCAAACTCTACCTCACCGACACCGGCCTACTCTGCGCTCTCCTAAATATTCGATCCAAGGAAGACCTTCGCCAATCACCGGCAGTCGGGGCCGTCTGGGAGACGTTTGTCTTCGCTCAACTCCGCGCCCGCGAACGCAACGCCGGACGCACTGGAAGCCTCTTCTTTTGGCGCGACCGCACCCGTGAAGTGGACTTCGTGGTGGATGCCGGCGGACGCCTGGAGCTGTTTGAAGCGAAGTGGACAGAGCTGCCCGACATGGGCGACACCGTGAACCTCGACTTCGTGCGGAACGTGTTGGGCAACTCGCGTGTGACCGGCGGTTCGGTCGTTGCCCGAACACCGAATAGCTTCCCATTCCCTAACGGATTCCGGGCTGTACCCGTGACAGAACTCGGTTGAATCTCCGCCGTCGCCGTCGCTCTTTCATGTGTTTCTGGACACATGAGAGGAAGACATTCTTCTCATAACAGCGCGTCACCTGGAGCTAAGCGTCTGGCATTCCATTTCGAAACCGGTCTGGGGGCTGACCTCTTGTCCGGTAGTGGGTTCAAGTGGACCAAGGTTGTCGCGGACCAGCGAAGTTTGGGAATACGGTGCATTGTTTAGTTCGACGGAGAACGACAGCGGCGGAAGCGATTCGGATCAAAGATGAAGCGGGTATCTTCCGCGTGTTGTATGTGGCGAAGTTTGAAGATGCGGTCTATGTGCTGCACTGTTTTCAGAAGAAGACGCAGCGAACCGCGAAGAGCGATCTCGACCTTGCCAGCAAGCGGTATGCGGAACTTGTAAAGGAGCAAAAGCGATGAGCGATAAGGCATTCAAGAGTGTGTGGGATGCGATCGAAGACGATCCCGCCCAAGCTGCGAACATGAAGCACCGGTCCGCGCTGATGATGGCGATCAGTGAGTACGTCAAGGCTAAGGGTCTCAATCAGACCGAAGCGGCGAAGCTCTTTGCCGTCTCGCAGCCGCGCATCTCCGACCTGATGCGGGGCAAGATCGGGATGTTCTCGATCGATACTCTGGTTGCGATGCTGGCGGCGGCCGGGATCGAGATTGACATAAGGGTGAGGCCGACGCGGGTGCGAACCTTAAACATCCCTGCGCGTCAGGCCACTCCGAAGACTGCGCGTCGACGGGTCGCGGCATAGAAGTATTCGATGCGGTCTGGTCCTTCCTCGCCAAGAACAACGTCGTTCCAGCCCTATAAGCAGGTAGGTCGTGGCGTGCATCATTACATCCGGTCGGCTCCCAAGTCACAGGGATTGACAAAAGCCATTAACACGGCCATGATAAATAACACGGCCATGATAAAACCATTGGCCGCGATAAAGCCATGCCCAAGCCCAACCTCATCCCGCCGAACGGATCCGCCAGCGCCTACGAGCATTGGCTTGCCAGCCTCTTCCGGCGCAACGGCTGGAGGGTTAAGGCTCACCCCTCGCTGGGTGACAGGGAGGCCGACCTGATGGTCTCCCAGAATGGCTCCCACTACATCGTGGAACTCAAGGTGGCCTCCGAAGGCCGGGGCGACCGCCTTGTGCCGCTGCTCGCACAGGCGATCTTACAGGCCCAAGCCATCGCCAAGGCCTCGCCCGAACCGGCCGCTTCGCTCGCCGTGGTCGCTGCTCCGATGATCTCGCCCAGCGTGGCCGCTCATCTGCACCGCTTCCTTGCCGAGAATGCACCCGATGCCGCCGTCGGCATCTTCGACCGTGAGGGCTTCCAGTTCTTTGCCGGTCGTGGGCTGGAGAAGCTGAATGCGTTCCCGTCCAGCCGCGTCCGCCGCCGGCAACTACCGTTGCCGGACTCCACGCCGCTCTTCTCCGACCTCAACCAGTGGATGCTCAAGGTCCTGCTCGCCCCGCTGGTTCCCGAAGGGCTCTTGCACGCCCCGCGTCGGGAATACCGCAATGCCTCCCAGTTGGCGGAGGCAGCCGAGATCTCCGTGATGAGTGCCTACCGCTTTGTGCGCCAGTTGGGGCAGGAGGGCTTTCTCGACAAGGACGATGCGGTCCTGCGTCTCGTCCGCCGCGACGAACTGATGCGCCGCTGGCAGGCCGCACATCTTCGTGCCCTGCCGGAGCTGCCGCTGCGCTGGATTGTGTCCGTCAAAGGAAGAGAGCGGCGATTGTCGGAGAGCCTTAGCTATTATGCGGATCATCCAGACAAAAACAGAGAGGCGCAACCAAGGGTGTGTCTAGGACTCTTCGCCGCTGCCGAGCAATTGGGTTTTGGCTTTGTGTATGGAGTCCCACTATCCTTTTACATTGAAAATCTGAACCGGGAGGTACTGGCGCGCCTGGGGCTTTCGCCCGAAGGGGCAGAACGCGCACCGGATGTCTATGTTCGTGTCCCAGCTTTCCGCGAGTCCGTCTTCCGTGCCGCCGTCTTGCGCGAGGGTGTTCCCGTTGCGGATATCCTTCAGGTGTGGCTCGACGTGGCCGCGCATCCGGCACGCGGAGCGGCGCAGGCCGAGGAGATTCGGCGCCGTGCGCTGGCAGCGATCTTCAAGGAGAAGCGGTAATGGCAGGGAACCGGGAAAGCGAAGACTTCGCGCGGCTGATCGAGGCGCTGCATCCGTGGCTCGACCAGGTCGTGGTGATAGGCGGCTGGGCGCACCGCCTGTATAGGCTGCATCCTCTGGCGCAACCGTTGGAATACGCCCCTCTTGCTACCTTCGACACGGATATTGCCGTCCCGGCGCAATTGCCGGTCACCGGGCAGGACATCCATGAGCGGCTGATTGCGAGGGGGTTTCAGGAGGAGAAGCTCGGCGCGGCGCGGCCCCCGGCTGCGCATTACCACTTGGTCTCGGGAGAGACCGGCTTTTACGCGGAGTTCCTGACGCCCTTGGAAGGCAGCGTATATAAGCGCGGCGGGGAGCAGGACGCGACCGTGCGAATTGCCGGCGTGTCCTCGCAGAAACTCAGGCATATCGACCTTTTACTGAACGCTCCGTGGACGGTGGAGATAGGCTTGGCAACGGGTTATCCCACAGCCGAGACCAGGCGCATTCAACTTCCCAACCTTGCGAGCTATTTGGTCCAGAAGGTACTCATCCATCAGAAGCGTGACCCAGCCGACCGTGCCAAGGATGTTCTCTACATACATGACACCATCGAAACCTTCGGCGGAGCACTCCCGGCCATACGGCAGGAGTGGGAAGTAAACGTCAAGCCCGGCCTGCCTGCGAAGGCCGTTCGCCAGGTCGAGAAGGCGGCAGACACTCTCTTTGCAGGGGTCGATGACACGATCCGGGAAACGGCGCGCATCGCCGCAGGCCGGAAGCTGAGTCCCAAATCCATTCGTGAGGTTTGCAATTATGGATGGACCCAGCTCTTCCGCTGATACAGGCTTGCGTGTCCTATTATGAAGAAGAGTGGGCGGCTCGGTACGTACAAAGTAGCCAAAGAGTGACTTACACCACGGCGTGCACCCGGCATCAGCCCGCGGCGGATGGCGCCGACGATCCTACACGGCTACGGCACGAACTCCGCACCGCGGGGAAGAGGAAAGCGGTAGTCGAGTGGCAGAGACCAAAGATCCAACCTGGTACCGGCCGGTCTGCGACATTCTCCTGGCAAAGATGCACCGCTGGTTTCCCACCGTCACTCTTTCATGTGCTTCTGGACACATTGGAGGAGAAATAACCGTGCAAATTGAAAGTGAATGTTTTATTATACAAGGATGATTCAGCGTTCCGTAACGACAGCTATCGAGCATTCTTTATCTGAGCAGGCGGCTGTGGCGATCATCGGCCCCCGGCAAGTTGGAAAGACAACTCTGGCACGAGAGATTGCGGGCAGCCGCCCCGCGTCACTCTACCTTGACCTGGAGGCGCGGGAGGACCGGGACAGGCTTGCAGAGCCCGCTCTTTTCCTGCGACAGTACGAGAATAGCCTGGTCGTCCTCGACGAAATTCATCGCATCCCTGAGATCTTCAGCTCACTCAGGGGCATCATCGACAAGGGGCGGCGAACCGGACATGGCAAAGGTCGATTTCTCATTCTCGGCTCCGCTTCGATTGATTTGCTGCGGCAGTCCAGTGAGAGCCTTGCTGGCCGAATTACCTACGTCAATATGGGCCCCTTCAACGTGCTGGAGCTGCCCGCCGATGAGCCGACGCTCCTTCAGCTCTGGACGCGGGGCGGGTTTCCCGGCAGTTATCTCGCACCGAACGACACGGAAAGCATGCGCTGGCGCGGAGACTTTATTCGCACCTATCTGGAGCGAGATGTACCACTCTTCGGGCCGCGTGTACCAGCTGGCGTGCTGGAACGGCTCTGGACTATGCTGGCGCACGGGCAAGGAACTCTGCTGAACGCGTCGCGTCTGGCGTCCGCGCTCCAGATTACAGCGCCGACCGTACAGCGCTATATCGACCTGCTCACCGACCTGCTGCTCGTCAGGCGGCTCCAGCCTTTTCACAGCAATGCAGGCAAGCGTTTAGTGAAGTCACCCAAGGTCTATATCAGGGACAGTGGCCTAGTTCACGCCCTCTTAGGCTTGAGGACATTCAACGATCTGGCTGGACATCCTGTGGCAGGTGCCTCATGGGAGGGCTACGTCATCGAGAACCTGCTGGCCGCCGCGCCGGAGCGTACGGTAGCCAGTTTCTATCGCACGGCCGCGGGGGCCGAGATCGATCTGCTGCTGGAAATACCCGGCCACGGACTGTGGGCCATCGAGGTCAAACGGAGCCTATCCGGTCGTCCTGAAAAGGGCTTTTACATCGCTTGCCACGACCTTAGACCCGACAAACAGTTCGTCGTGAACGCTGGGCTGGAAAAGTATCCAATCGATGCAGACACCGTAGCCATCGGCGTTTCTGCGCTTGCCCAGGTGCTTTCAGGTTTGACGATTTGATCCCGCCAGCATCCATGCTTTACCGCCTCGCTACTGCCCTCCGCCGTGGCTCTTTCATTCGTGTTATTCAAATGGAACAAGGTAAGCCCGATGTCTCGCCCCATCCGGGGGAGGCGCTGCCGTAAGGCCACGCTGTTGAGGCAGCGGGTAGAGGAAGCTGGAGAAAGCGAATGCCGTTCTGTAATGGAGCGGATATGACCGGCGCGCCGTATTCAATTGCCCATGCAAGTGTGGTCGAAGGATCGATCTGAATCTGGTAAGCGGTCACGGACCGCATTGGTCTCTCACCATCAAGAAAGGCAAAGCCACAATCAACCCCTCCGTCTGGCTACAGAATGAACGCTGCCGAAGCCATTTCTTCATTCGCGATAGCAAGGTGGACTGGGTATGATCTCACTTCACATATTCGGTCCACTACAGTCATGCGAAAAGGTGTGAGACCAGACCTTACGGGACGATCTCCAAGAACTACCCCGAAGCACTCAAAATCAGAGTTTTCATTAAGGCATCTCTGCTTGACGCAGCTCCCGACGTACAGCACGAAACGCCGTGTCGAAATCGGGAAGAGCCTCCATCTGATGGCCGAGCCGGCTATTCCACAGCGATTTGAGGCGTGCTTCTTTGGCAACGATTCGATCTTGGAGGCCAGTGATTTCATTATTGCGGAAGTGGAGTTTCTCCTCGATTGCGGGCAGAAGCGGTTGGAGTTCAACTCCGGCGTGGGCTGTGAGGAACCAGAGATCGTAAAGGTCGCGGGGTTCATTCCGTGCCCGGTCTCCAAGTGCGACTACCTTCTCAGTGGCAATTTCGTTCAGGCTGTAGACGGCCACTGCGCGGCCCTCGGGAATGTCGTAGAACTCCTCGTAGGCTCGCAGAATTTCCTTCTGCTCGACGGGAAAGAGCACGGTCTCCGAGATGGTGATGTCCACTTTGACCGTATTTGGATTCGGGAGTGGGCCTTGATAGCCAAGATAGAATGTGTGGCTGTTGACATGGCTCTGCCGGTCTTCCCGATCAAAGGCGAAATGAATCCCGGACGCTTGTGCGACGTGCAGGTAGACCTCCTCCAGGCCGTCGCGGATCTCAGCAAAATCCGCGGCCCGAGCAAGGGTGAAGTCGAGGTCTTCGGAGAAACGGTAGTCACCGAAGTGACAGCGTTTGAGCGCGGTGCCGCCTTTGAATATGAGAAGTTTGCCGAGTTGACTTTGACTCAATCCGGCCAGAAACCAAGCGAGACAGTAATCCCGCTCCAACACGGATTCGGGGATGCGGCGGCCTCCATGTTCTTTGTGCAGCCGGTTCGCCAACAGGGAGAGATTGCGTTGTGGGATCATGTGTGACGAATCGCCTCAAGTTCTTCGGATTCAATGTTAACCTGCAAACGCCAGCGAGCCTGATACGGGCCGACTTTCGGGAGCGTCGGATCGAGCCGGTCATAGGTTGAACTGAGCGCCTTGCGCAGGGTCGCGAGCTGCTCCGGCGAAGCCATTTTATAGAGTTCCAACAGGAATCCAACCCGCCGGGCGAGCGCGCCAGACTGGAAACGCTGCGTGTATTCGAGCAGGCAGGGGATATTGATCTCACTCCTGCTCATCCAAAGTGCCTTGGCAACCTCTGGGACGCCGCCGGCGTACTGTGGATGCCGAAGACCGTCGGCGATGGTTCGCTCCCGGTCACTGACCATGACGGCCTGCTGTTTGGTGATCCAGACCTGCGTGAGCCCGAAAAACTGCTCCGGCTTGACCGCGACGAAGTGGTATTCGTAGCCGTGGATTGTCCGCGACGGTTTGCGGAAGGTTGAGCTGACGTAGAGGGTGAGTTGCGGCTGGGTGACCATCCGATGCAGTTCCATCGCCGAAGCGTAAGAGAGGAAGTAGTCGTGCCCGCCGCATAGTTCTCTGGCGATGACGTAAGGATCGCCAACGTATTCTGTCGCCCTTCCCAGCTCAAACGGAACCAGGTTGTACAGGCCGGGGCGCAAGCGAGTGACGACACCCCTCTTTTCGGCTTTGTGGATGAGCGTGCGCGCCGAGGAACCCCGCAGGCCGGTGATCTCTTCCACGTCCCGGAGGTTGAAAGTGGCTTTGCTCCTTTCGTTGAGTTCAACGAAAAGGGTGGATGTCTGTGGACCGAGCGACTTGGTAGAGTGATTTTTCATGTTGTTTTCGTTCCCCTAATGGGAACTTGTCAGACATAGAATAGCATAATTCTTGGACGCTGAATTGTTGCTTGAAAGGGAACGTTCCGTGCGTAGAATAGAACCCTGGGAGCAGAAAAGCGGACGTGGGCACAATCCGGGCACAATAGCCTCTGCCCTTATCGTGCCTTCATAAACGAGCCAAAACTCTGCTGTCCAGAAGCAAATATGTGGCGAATAACGTAACCTGCCACAGCATCTCGCCGAGCTAGTCGGGTTGGTCTCCGCACCCGCCGCTTGACCTTGTCCGGCAATGGCCTGGCGTTCGACAAGGCCACTGTCGCACTGATCCAACAGCTCGCCGCGGTGTACGTTGAGGAGGATCTGCTTGCGGGGACCGAGAACCTCCATAGCTCGCAAATGAAAGAAAATAAGCGGCTTGATGAGGTCGTGAAGGTTATGTAGGTTTATGGAATATGCCTCAGAGAAACAGGCATACCATTGCCGGCTGCTCTCCATCTGCCCATAGTGTTGAAAGTTTGGTAGCGTTACCGGGGCTCGAACCCGGACTCTCCGCCTTGAGAGGGCGGCGTTTTAGTGGAAAACGCCTTGCGACTTCATGCGTTGCATTGCAATCCAGTGCGCGTAAAGCTCATATAAATAAAGGATTTGTAGATTGTATCCTTCATATACTTAGCGACGAAGCGATGCAGGGAGTAGCAGGAATAGACGTTCATTAGTATCCCCAAAGTATCCCCGGTAGGTGTAAAGTGTTCTCAGGGGATTAGGCCATGGCACGGAAAAAGAAACAGGCGGCGGGAGTCTACGAGAAGAACGAGGGGAGTGGTATCTGGTACGTAAGGTACCGTATCCAGGGCAAACTCGTTCGGAAGAAGATCGGGACCCATTTGCAAGCGAAGACATATCTCGATAAGCTGAATTTGATACGCGTGACCGGGGACGGCGTTGTTCCCATGAGCGCCAAACAGGTTGTCCGGACCGCAAAGGAGATTGCGGCAGATCCGGCGGCTTCCGGCCAGGTCACCCTGGGCCAACTCTGTGACGGGTTGAAGGCCAAGATCGCTGCCGATCCGGAGCACTACCGCGACCAGTACAATCCTCCGCGCAGGATCGAGCGCATCCGGGAAGCCTTCGGTGACCGGCCGGCGGAGAGCATCCGTCCCTTCGAGATCACCAACTGGCTGTCTTCCCTCAAGACCCCGAAAGGGCAGCGCATCAGCGATGGCACCTGGAATCGTTATCGGACAATGTTCTCATCGCTCTATGCTTGGGGAAAAGAGCAGGAAAAGGTCAGCGTCAACCCCGTCCGAGAGTTCCACAGGCGCAAAGAACCGGACGGAGTGATCCGCTGGCTCGACCCGGAAGAAGAGGTACGCCTGCGCAAGGTGTTGGTCGATGACGTGGAATCAACGCCGCCCGATCAACCCACACTGAGGAAGCAAAGACTGCATCGGATCTACGAGCTCGACATCGCGCTCGGAACTGGCATCCGTCGCGCTGAGCAGTACCGGATCACCTGGCCCACGGTCAACTTCAACCGCAAGGAGATCATCATTCCCAAGACCAAGTTTGGTCCGGCACGTGCCGTCCACATGATCCCCGCAGTCGAGCGTGCTCTGAAGGCATTGAAGAAGTTGCCGCTCACACCTCGCGAGTGGAAGAAGGGAACGCCCAGCAAGGTTCCGCTTCAGTGCGTGTTCGCCATCCATGAGAATCGCACCTGGTTCACCAGTGCGGTGAAGCGGGCCAAGCTCAAAGATATTCACTGGCATGTGCTAAGACACACCTTCATTAGCCGGCTCGTTCAGAAGGGCGTGAACCTCAAGGTTGTGCAGGTGGCTGCCGGCCACCGCACGATCGCCATGACCGCCCGGTATGCTCACCTCGACAAGAGCGCCCTGGTGAATGCTATGGCGCTGCTTGATTGGGAATCTGCGCCGCTGTCGACATCGTGATGGATTCGATCTGGCTGGCCCCAGGTTACATGCAAATGGTGCATGTCA
>PLSH01000127.1 GCA_003165095.1 Acidobacteriaceae bacterium | reverse complement strand
ATCGGCGAGGCCGAGAGCCTGATTGGCGGTCTGGCGCGGGATCTGGAAGAGGGAACGGCCAAGCCTGTCTATCAAGCCACGGAACGTCCGGAGATGGTCACGAGCCCGCTGCCCGACCTGAGCCTGATTAAAATGCGCCGGTACTCGACGATGGCGGTGCAGTACTCACGCGGCTGCCCGTTCAACTGCGAGTTCTGCGACATCATTGAGATTTACGGACGGCGGCCGCGGACCAAGGCAGTGGCCCAGGTGCTGGCGGAACTGGACCAGTTGCGGGCGGCGGGCTGGCGCGAGGCGGTGTTTATTGTCGACGACAACTTCATCGGCAACAAGGCGCGGGCCAAGGAATTATGCGCAGCGCTGGCCGAGTGGCGGCGGCAGTACAAGACCAGCTTCGACTTCATCACAGAAGCTTCACTAAATCTGGCCGACGATCCGGAGCTGATGCAGCTGATGAAGGACGCGGGTTTCCTCTCGGTGTTCCTGGGCATTGAAACTCCGGATGAGTCGGGGCTGATTGCCAGCAACAAGCTGCAGAACACGCGGCGCAGCCTGCTGGAGAGCGTGGCCACGATCCAGAGTTACGGGATGCAGGTGATGGGCGGGTTCATTCTGGGTTTCGACACGGATGGGGAAGACATTTTCGACCGGATGGTGGAGTTTATCCAGAGTAGCGGAATTCCGATTGCGATGGTGGGGCTGCTGCAAGCCATGCCGGGTACGCAACTTTTCCGGCGCCTGAGGCGGGAGGGGCGGATTGTGGACCCAGGCCACGGCGACAATACGGACGACAAGCTCAATTTTCTTCCGCACATGGACGCGGCGAAGCTGGTTGAAGGGTACCGGTCAGTGCTGAAGAGGATCTATTCCTGCGAGGCTTATTATGAGCGCGTGAAGCTGTACCTGAGCCGCACGCAGCCGAAGGCCGAGAAGCGGAAGAGCGTGCAGAGGTGGATGACGAGAGAGAATGCGCGGGCGTTTGTGAACTCCATCATCCGGCAGGGAATTTTGGGGAGACATCGCTGGAGTTACTGGAAGTTCCTGGCGACAGTGGCGACGCGGTACCGGCATTGCGTGGGCGCGGCGATGACGCTGGCAGTGATGGGGTATCACTTTCAGGTGATGACCGGGCGGCTAGCCAATGCAGTGGATTCCGGGGTGATGGCGGCCAAGCAGCCGGCCTCGCAGCGCTGATGGAAGCACGAAGAGCGCGGGATGGCTCAACAAAAGACAAGCGGCGGAGCTGGTATGCTCCGCCGCCGGGTTTACAATCTGCCGCGTTATTCAGCAGTAGACATTTAGCGTTTTCCGCCGCCACCGCGTGATCCGCCGCCACCGCCGCGTGATCCACCACCGCCGCCGCCGCGAGAAGCTGCGTGCGAGGCGCTGGCGTGAGAAGCTGTCGCATGCGATGCGCTGGTACGCGCAACGGTCGCATGACCGGCAGTGGGACGTGCCCCGCCGCCACGAGAAACCGCAGCGCCGCCGCGGGCTGAGCCGCCGGANNCTCCGCCGCCGGACGCACGAGCTCCGCCGTTGGTGTTATAGGAAGCGCGGCCAGGTCCGCCGTGGAAGCTGCCTCCGCCGTCGGCAACAAAGCGATGGCCACCCCATCCGTGGCTGTATCCCCAACCGCCCCAGGGACCCATGCCGAGGAAGATGCCATTGTAGAAGTAGCCCGGCCCGTAATAGCCCATGGGCGCGCAGGCGTAAGGCGCATAACCGTAATAGCCGTACGAACAGACGGGTTGGACGCCGAAGTCGATCACAACCTGCGCCTGGGCCGCCGGGGCAAGAGCCAAGCCGGCAAGCAATACTGAGGTACCGAATAGCGTTTTAATTCCGCGCATGTGTGACCCCCCTTAAGGTGTCTGCGGTTCCCTGGTGTGCAGGGGAAGCTCTGATGCCGTTAAGAACGACCCGGCAACTGCAGCCTGCATAAGGGGGTTGAGTACGTTCGTGAATTCCCGGCCCAAAGCCGAGGCCATCATTGATCTACCCTTACATATTCGAAAGTAGGCGCAGGGAAGGCGGGTGTCTGAGCAATAGGAGCCACACGCAAAGCGGGGCAGGGGAATTGAGTAAGGTGTCTGGTTTCGGTATTCTGGTTTCGGTGCGATGGGCTCGTTTTATGGTGGGCTCTTACGCGGAGGGAAGACGCTTGATGGCTATTTCAAAGTCAGATGCGCTGGTGGTTTTTGGTGTGACGGGCGACCTGGCCCACAAAATGATCTTCCCGGCGCTGTACGCGATGGTGAAGCGGGGCGAGCTCAACGTTCCAGTGATCGGAGTGGCCTTTCCGAAGTGGAGCCTGGAGCGTTTGCACAGGCGGGCTACGGATAGCATCAGGCATGCGGGCGGAATCGACGACCAGCGCGCGATGAAGCATCTATTGTCGCTGCTCAAGTATGTGAGCGGGGATTATGCGGACAGCACCACATTTACGGCGATCAAGACGGCGCTGGGGAAGGCGCGTCGCCCGGCGCACTACCTGGCGATACCGCCCGCGCTGTTCGAGACAGTGATTGAGGGGCTAGGCGCGGCGAAGCTGGCCGAGCATGCGCGAGTGATTGTCGAAAAGCCGTTTGGGCGCGATCTGGCATCGGCGCGGGAGCTGAACGAGGTTGCGCACGCGGCGTTTCCTGAAGACTCGATTTTCCGGATCGATCACTTCCTGGGGAAGGAAGCGATCATGAATATTCTTTATTTCCGGTTCGCCAATTCGTTTCTGGAGCCGATCTGGAACCGCAACTACGTGGCCAGCGTGCAGATCACGCTTTCAGAGGATTTCGGGGTGGGCGGGCGCGGCGCATTTTACGAGACGGCGGGCTGCCTTCGCGACGTGATTCAGAATCATCTTTTCCAGATTGTGGCGCTACTGGCGATGGAGCCGCCGGCGGGGCGGGATTTTGGAGCAGTGCAAAATGAGAAGGCCAAGGTCTTCAAGGCGATGCGCCCGTTGACTCCTTACGACATGGTGCGTGGGCAGTATGCGGGCTACAGGAAGGAACCGGACGTGGCGCGGCGTTCCGACGTGGACACTTATTGCGCGCTGCGGCTGTTTATCGATTCATGGCGCTGGGACGGCGTGCCGTGGTATCTGCGTTCCGGAAAATATTTGCCGGATACGGTAACTGAGATCCTGGTGGAGCTGAAGCGGCCGCCGCAGAAGCTGTTTGCCGACGCGGTGCAGCCGAATACGCGGTCAAATTACCTGCGCTTCAGGCTCTCTCCCAATTCAGCGGTGGCCCTGGCGGCGCGCGTCAAGCTGGCGGGTCAGGAATTCATCGGAGAACAGCGAGAGCTTTTCCTGTCAGACGAGCAGCCGGGAGAAGAAACGCCTTACGAGCGGCTCCTGGGCGACGCGATGAAGGGCGACGGCGCTTTGTTTACGCGCGAGGATGCGGTTGAGGCGGCGTGGGAGGTAGTGGATGGAGTGCTCAAGCACCATCCTGCTGTCCGTCCTTACAAGCGCGGCACCTGGGGACCGAAAGCGGCGGACGCGCTGATTGCCGCGGACGGGGGCTGGCATAATCCGAGGGCTACGACGCCATCGGGATGCTAGGTCTGTGACCGGGAGGAAATGTACTTTGGGATTGAATGCCTACTGGCGGCGGGGACGCCGCCAGGACAGCCGGTCTCCCACCCCAGCAAGCCAAAAGCGGGCTTTCCGGGGGCTCCGGTCTGGAGACCGGCGTTACTATTTGCCGGAGACACATCTCTTGCCGGTCAGAGAGCTAGTGTTGTTTTCCCGTGCAATTGTTTTCGTCACAATTCATTTTTCCATGCGGGCGCATGACCCTTCGGGCCTCCCACCGAACGGGCCGGATGGGACTGCTTCGATATAGCGATCTGCATTTTCCGGGGTGAGCACTGTTGCTCAGCCAATTCACCATTGTCTTGGAAGAATGAGAATGAAGCGGAGTCGGTATGATCATCTTCCGTGCGGCTCCCTGCGCCAAGCGAGTCAATCGAATTGTCAATATCTCCGAGCTGCCTGTTTTACGCAGGAACGAGACGCAACGGCCGCTGATCTCTTGCAAAACGGCGCAAACTGCCCATGGGAAACATGCAGGAATCGAAAGAGCACATCAACGCGAACGCACGCAACTTCTCGACGATGCCCTGAGCGGGTATTGGTTCCGAGAAAGGGATTGGAGAACAGGATATGCCGCTCACTACCATCATCATCACAGTTGTCGCCGTGGGGCTTGTGCTGTGGCTCATCAACAGGTTTATTCCGATGCAGAGCCAGATCAAATCGATTCTGAATGGCCTGGTGGTCATTGTTCTGGTGTTGTGGCTGGCGAACCTGTTTGGGCTGTTCGACCACCTTCGGACGATCCACGTCGGGAAGTGACACCGTGCGCCGCGGAGACTGTCGCGGATCTGCCCGCCAACGTAAGACAACAAGGGAATGCGGCATCTTTGTGCCGGCAGGAGATTTGATGAAGTATTCGTTTTTATTCGTGATCGGAAGTGCCCTCAGTTTGAGCGCGATTGCCCAGACCGGCCCGCAAGAGATGGCTGTCGTCGTTCCAACCAACCCGATCGCCGTCTTTGCCGTAGACGAGACCAGCCGCACGGTGGAGGCGATCAACTATGAGCATCGCGGCGGAGCCACGGATGTAGATCTGGCCGGCACGACTTTGATGCCGTCAGCGGAGGGAAAAACGAAGGTGCGAAGCAAGCGCGGGACCATGGAGGTGGAAGCGGACTTTGGAAATCTGCAGAGCCCGACCACCTTCGGCACCGAATATCTCACCTACGTGCTGTGGGCGATTTCTCCCGACGGGAGCGCCGTAAATCTTGGAGAGGTGCTGGTTGGGGGCAATGATCGCAGCAAGCTAACGGCCACGACCAATCTTCAAGCGTTCGCGCTGATCGTCACCGCGGAGCCGTATTTTGCAGTCCGGCAGCCGAGCAATGTGGTGGTACTTGAGAATGTTGTTGGCGCCGATACCAGAGGCACGAGCGAAGCCGTGCACGCAAAGTACGAACTGATGGAACGGGGCGGCTACATTCCAACGGGATACAAATTCGACCCGGTGGTACTGGATGCGAATTTGCCGTTGGAGTTTCTTGAGGCGCGGAATGCGATTCGAATCGCGCAATCAGAGGGCGCCGACAGGTATGCGGCGGAGAGCTACGAGCACGCGGCGCGGCTGATGGCAAACGCCGACGGCTACGCCACGGACAGGCATTCGAGCAGGAAGGAATTGATAGCCACGTCGCGCGAGACGGTGCAGACGGCGGAAGATGCGCGAGAGATCGCAGTGAAGAAGATAGACGAGGAGCGCAGGGCAGGGGAACTCCAGAGTGCAGCGGATGCCCAGGCGCAATCGCGGGCACAAGCCGATGAGGCGAAGCTCGAAAAGGAACGCGCGGAGCGAGACGCGGCAAACGCGCAAGCCGCCGCGGCCAAGTCCCAGGCAGACATGGCCAGCAACCAGGCGGCATCCGCGGCAGCAGTGTCGGCGGCCCAGGCCGATGCCGGTCAAGCTCGTTTGATTGCTCAGCAAGCGCAGCAGAGCGAACACCAGGCCGATAGCGATAAAGCGGCCATGCGGGCACAATTGTCAGAACAACTGAACAAGATTCTCGAGACGCGCGACAGCGCACGGGGCCTGATCGTGAGCATGTCCGATGTGCTGTTCGACACGGGTCAATATTCACTGAAGCCAGGCGCGAGGGAGAAGCTGGCGAAGGTTGCGGGAATACTGATGGCATACCCAGGGCTCAACATCGCAGTGGGCGGATACA
>PLSH01000372.1 GCA_003165095.1 Acidobacteriaceae bacterium | reverse complement strand
AAGCCACCGTATACGCGGTCTTCGCAATCGAGTAGGCGCTTCTACAGCAGCCCCGCCCGCCCGGCCAGCCGCCGCGACAGGAGCCAGGAGGCCAGTGAGACGGTGAGCGCGAACGCAACCCATCCGGCGGGCGCGAGCAATGGCGCGGCCGCGCCAGAGAGATGAAACTGGGTCAGCGAAATCTGCCCTGCGCCGGGAACTGCGTGACGCATCAGCTCGAACGTGCACCAGCCGAAGACTCCCGCAACCAGCGCCATGCCGGGCAGGGCCCGCTTCCACGGGAACGGAATCGGCGGAGGCGCCGCGGCCTCTTCGCGCACACGATCCATCACCGAGGCCAGGAAGCCCGAAGAGGGAACCAGCGCCTGATCCGCAGCCAGAATACGGTCGATGGTTTCGAGTTTCGTCGTGGGCTCTGTCCTGGGTTTCATCGCGAGGCTTCCTTTTTGGGGATGAGAATTGGTGGTGTTGCGAACTCTTCGTTCAGGTGCGGGAAACGTTGGCGGAGCAGATCGCGGGCGCGGGCGAGGCGGCCTTTCAGTGTGCCTTCAGGCAGACCCATGGTGCGCGCGGCCTGCCCCACGTCCATTTCATAAAAGTAGTAGAGGACGATGGGCTCGCGATAGCGCGGCGGCAGCGTCAGCACGGCCCTGCGAAGCAACTCGTGCCATGATTTTTCCTGGAGCGAGTCGAGCTGCGTTGCGCCCCCGGACGGTTCCGCAATCTCGTCCATCGCCAGAGTCACGGTCGGAAACCGCTTGAGCTCGGAGCGGAAGACGTTGGCTGCGAGCGCAAACAGCCACGTGGAAAATCTGGACTCGCGGCGCCATTGCGCCAGGCCGCGCCAGGCGTGGATGAAAGCGTCCTGGCACATCTCTTCGGCGCGCCCGCGGTCACGGCAATAGCGCCACGCCATGTTGACCAGCGGACCCTGCCAGCGGCGCACAATGCCCTCAAACGCCGCGGTGTCGCCGGCCAGAATGCGGGTTACGTCGGCCAGATCCTCATCAATGTTGGTCAAGGGCTTCACGCTGAAATTCGTACCTCTGCATACCGTAGGACCAATCCTATGCCGCTCCGGTTGCATTTTCTCGCACGCCGCCCGGTTTCAGAAATAATGCAACCGGCCGCGCACTCCTTCTGTCGTACCAGACGCATGGGGAAATACCCCGGCCAGGAGGATGAAATGTACTCAGGTCAAGTATTCATGATTATCGTCGTTGTAGTTCCGATAGCGTTGGGGCTCTCTTTTGGCGCGTTCATCAATTGGGCGCAAAACCGGCGCGCGGAGCGCGAGGCGTATTACAAGGCAGAGACCCTGCGACGGATCACCGAGACACCCGGCGAAGGGGCCAGGGCGGCGATTGAACTGCTTCGTGAAGATGAGCGGATCAAGGCGATCAAAGGCCGCGAAGGCTTGAAAATCGGCGGGCTGATCAATGTGGGCATAGGGGTGGGCCTGATGATCTTCCTGCGGGCGCTGCTGGGTGGCGGCGGTGGAGCGGTCACCAACGGTGCAACCGGATCGGTGTATCTTTGCGGGCTGATTCCGGGGTTGATCGGCGTGGCAATGCTGGTTTACGTGTATCTTCTTGCCCCTCAGCCCGGCAGCGGGCCAAAAGGCTGAATCCCAGGGTGTGGGCTGGGCATCCTACAGAGTAGTCGTTTAAACAACTATCACTTCGGCCAGACAGTATCGTGCCGGGATGCCGAAAGGACCAGCCAATGCCTACAAACGCGCAACGCCAGCCTGCAATTTTTCTGCCTCATGGCGGGGGGCCCTGCTTTTTCATGGATTGGACATGGGGGCCGGTGGACACCTGGAGGGCTACTCAGAGCTTTCTTGAGGGCGTGGCCGGCACGCTGCCCGCTGAGCCCAGGGCGCTGCTGGTCATCAGCGGCCATTGGGAAGAGCCGGCGTTTACGGCCGGCGCCGCGGCCCAGCCCAAACTGATCTTCGACTATTCAGGATTTCCCGAGCACACTTACCAGCTGACCTGGCCCGCGCCGGGCGACCCGGAATTGGCGGCGCGCGTGGCGCGGATGCTGGCCGAAGCCGGGTTGCCCGCGGCGATGGATCCAAATCGCGGCTTCGATCACGGCGTCTTTGTCCCGCTCAAGGTGGCGTTTCCCGAGGCGCGGATTCCGGTGGCCACGCTGTCGTTAGCGGCGAACCGGGATGGAAAATTGGATCCGGCTTTGCACCTGGCCGCCGGACGCGCTCTGGCCCCGCTGCGCGATGAAGGCGTGCTGATCGTGGCCAGCGGCATGAGCTTCCACAACCTGCGCGGGTATCTTCAGCCGCAGACGCCGGAGCGGGCCTGCGCCTTCGATGCGTGGCTCAACCGCGCCGTTGGGTCGCCCGCGGCGGAACGCGATGCGCTGCTTGCGGCATGGCGCAGCGCTCCATTTGCCGCCTACGCGCATCCGCGCGAGGAGCACTTGATTCCACTCTTCGTTGCGGCGGGTGCAGGCGGCGATGCGCCCGGAAAACGCATCTTCGGCGACGAGCCGATGGGCGCGGCCATCAGCGCTTATCGCTTCGACGGATAAGCTGCTACTCCCTCATGGCTGGGAACAATCTCGAACTGTGTATAGTGAGGTGTGCGCGGGGTATTCGCTTCGCCCGCGTCTGCGGCGGAGGTCCCCATGCAGCGGCACGACGTACTGGATCGCGCTGTCAGGCGCGCGTACATGCGGCTGGCGCCTTTTCTGATGCTGATGTACGTGGTCTCATTTCTTGATCGCGCCAACGTTGGTTTTGCGAAGCAGGCGTTGCAAACATCGGTCGGCATCTCAGAGAGCACGTATGCGTTGGGCGCGGGCCTGTTCTTTATCACCTATTCGCTATGCGGATTTCCCAGCAACCTGATTTTGCATCGCATCGGCGCAAAGGTCTGGATCTCGTTTCTGATGGTGGGCTGGGGGCTGGCATCGATGGCCACCATGTTCGTTGGCGGCAGCACTTCATTTTATGTGCTCCGGCTGGTGCTGGGAGTGATGGAAGCAGGCTTTTTCCCAGGTACGATTCTTTATCTCACTTATTGGTTTCCGAATCGCAGACGGGGCGAGATTCTCGGCTTCTTTTATTTAGGCGTGCCGCTGTCGTTGGTGCTCGGCGGCCCGCTTTCCGGGCTGTTGCTTGAGATCCATACGAAGGGCGGATTGCAAGGCTGGCAGTGGATGTTTCTGGTGGAAGGCTTTCTGGCCGTGGCGATGGGGCTTATGGCTTTTCGTTTTTTGGACAACAGACCCGCCAATGCAGGATGGCTACCGGCCGATGAGAAACAGGCTCTTATTGCCGCTTTGGAAAAGGAAGAACAGGAGCGGCGCACCTCCGGTCCATCCAGCCTGTTGCGGATGCTGCGCGATCCGCGAGTGCTGCGATTTGTGCTCATCTACACCCTGATTCAGATGAGCATCTATGGCGCCATTTTCTATTTGCCGGCTGAGGTCTCCGCGTTGATGCAAAAGCCGGCGGGCCTTGAAGTAGGCCTGGTGACCGCCATTCCGTGGATCTGCGCCACGCTTGCCACCTACTGGCTGACCAGGAAAGCGGATCAATGGAAGAACCATCGCACCATGGCGATTTCAATCCTGCTGGTGGCGGGCTGCGCAAGCTTCGCGTTTCCCACCGCGGGTCCGCTCGTGGGGCTGCTGACGCTGTCGATCTCGGTTTCAGTATTCGTGGCAGTGCAACCGCTCTTCTGGACTTTTCCCACCGGTTACCTGGCCGACCGCGCCAAGGCCGGCGGAATCGCATTGATCGGAACGGGCAACCTGGGCGGATTCGTGGCGCCTAACCTGAAGGTGTGGGCTGATATGCATTTTCACTCGCAACGCGCGGGGCTTTACGTCCTGGCCACCGTCACCGTTCTTTGTGCGGGCCTGATTTCTGTAACCAACACCGGGCCGCCGCCGGCGCTGGAATGAAGCTGCCGGGGAGCAGGGCAAATGCAGCAGAGGGTATAATCGGACCCATGGCGGCGAGCGCAGAGACGAAATTGAACCCGGCGCAGAACGATGCTGGCGCCGGTACCGACGCGGCGGCAAAGCTGAGCGTTCTTGAAGCGCGCCTGGCGAAGCTTGGCTCGCTGATGGTGGCCTACTCGGGCGGCGTTGACTCGGCGTTTCTGGCCGCCACGGCGCATCGCGTGCTGGGCGCAAAGATGCTGGCAGTGCTGGCCGATTCGCCTTCGCTGGCGCGGCGCGACATGGATCAAGCCGGCGATTTTGCCCGCTCGCTGGGGATGCCGCTGCAAGTGGTGGCCACCGAAGAACTGGACCGGCCCGAATACGCGCGCAATGACGCCAACCGCTGCTTCCACTGCAAGGATGAGCTATTTGCCACCATGGAAGCGCTGGGCGCAAAACTGAGCTTTGATTGGATCGCCTACGGCATGAATGCCGACGACACCAGGGATTTTCGTCCCGGCCAACGCGCGGCAGAGGAGCATGCGGTGCTGGCGCCGCTGGCTGAGGCCGGCCTGACCAAGCTGGAGGTTCGCGCACTGGCCAAAGCCGCTGGCTACCCGGTGTGGGACCGCCCGGCTGCGCCGTGCCTTTCGTCGCGCGTGGAATATGGGCGCACCGTGACTCGCGAAGTTCTCGATCAAGTGGAAAGAGGCGAAGAGAGCCTGCGCCAATTGGGTTTTCGCGAGCTGCGCGTACGCCATCATGGCGAGTTGGCCCGCGTCGAGATTGCGCGTAACGAGCTGCCTCGCGCCTTATCGATGGAGATGCTGGACGCGATTACCGCCGCGCTGAAGCTGGCCGGCTTCCAGTACGTCACGCTCGATTGCACCGGTTTCCGCTCCGGCTCAATGAACGCGATCCTGCCCGCCGATGTCCTTACCCGGCGCGGCGCATAGCGCATCTTTTCGCTTCTCTTCCAATCGACAGTTTAGAATTACAATGCGATGCGTATTGGCTACCTGGAGTGTTTTTCCGGCATAAGCGGCGACATGCTGCTGGGCGCGCTGGTGGATGCCGGCGTTTCCTTTGACCTGTTGGCAGAGACGGCGACCGCGCTGAACGTGGGCGCGCGGCTTGAATTGCGCAAGGTGATGCGCGGCGGACTATCGGCCACAAAAGTGGACGTGCTCACGGAAGAGCAGGGCGCAAGCCACCCCAACGGACACACATCGTCCGCCGGGGACCCAGGCAGGGAGCAAGGGAGCAAGGGAGCAGAACCCGCGCACTCGCACTCGCACTCACACGAACCTCACACTCACGAGCACCATGCGCAGGAAGTAAACCTGGCGCCCCATACGCACGAACACACGCACGCGCCGCATCGGTCGCTGTCGGCGATTCTCGCGATCATTGGCGCTGCGCCGATCTCCGCGGCGGTGAAGGAGCGCGCCTGCCGCGCCTTCCAGTTGCTGGGTGAGGTTGAGGCGGCGATTCACTCCATTCCCATCGAAAATGTTCACTTTCACGAAGTGGGCGCGGTGGATACGATTGCGGATATCGTATGCACGGCAGCCGGGTGCGAGGCGCTGGGCGTGAACCGCTGGATGGCGTCGGCCTTGAATTTGGGCAGCGGCACGGTCAAGTGCCAGCACGGGACGCTTCCGGTGCCTGCGCCGGCCACCTTGGCGCTGTTGGGCGAAGCGCCGGTTTACTCTGCCGGGCCGGCCATGGAGCGGGTGACGCCCACCGGGGCAGCGGTGCTACGAATGCTGGAAGTGTGCTACGGCGCTCTGCCTCCGATGCGCGTGCAAGCCACAGGGTACGGGGCGGGCGGACGCGACACTCCGGGAGAGCCCAACCTGCTGCGCCTGCTGGTGGGCGAGGAGACCGGGAGCGCGACGGAAACTGCCGGAAGCGAATCCATCGCGGTTATCGAGACCGTGATCGACGACTCGACTCCACAGTTGCTGGCCTACGTGAGCGAGTTGTTGCTTGAGGCCGGCGCGTGGGACGTTTACCGAGCCGCGGTGCAGATGAAGAAGGGTCGGGCGGGCGTGCAGATCACAGTGCTGTGCCGTCCCGATCATGCGCCCGCGCTTCAGGACATATTGTTCCGCGAGACAACCACCATCGGGCTGCGCTGGCGGCTCGAAAACAAGGCGGCGCTGCAACGCGAATTTGCCGATGCGGAAACCGCGTGGGGTAGAGTGCGCATCAAGATCGCGCGCTGGCCATCCGGCAAAATCGCCAATGCATCGCCGGAGTATGAAGATTGCCGCAGCATCGCACGGCAGCACTCGGTTCCGCTCAAGGAAGTGATGAGGGCGGCGATCGAGGCTTACGCGAACGGCGAAAAGGAAGGCATGTGATGGATCCCCTGGCGATTGAGGTGCTGTTGAACGAAGTGCGCGAAGGCCGCACCGACGTTGCGCAGGCGTTGGAGCGGCTGCGCCATTTGCCCTTTGAAGACCTCGGATTTGCCAAGCTCGATCATCATCGTGCGCTGCGCACTGGGATGCCGGAGGTAATTTTCGCGCAAGGCAAGACCTCCGCGCAGGTAGCTTCGATCTTTTCGCGCATGGCGCACGCAGGCGGCAATGTGCTGGCCACGCGCGCCTCGCGCGAAGTGTTCGAGGCCGTGCGCAGCGCGGATCCGCGCGCCGAATACCACGAGGCCGCGCGCGCCATCACCCTCATGCAGAGCCCGGCCGCCGAAGGCAAGGGCACAATCGGCGTGGTTTGCGCCGGCACCAGCGATCTGCCGGTAGCGGAAGAAGCCGCAGTAACCGCGCGGCTGATGGGCAACACAGTCGAGCTGATTGCCGACGTGGGCGTGGCCGGCATTCATCGCCTGCTGGCGCAGAAAATTTCGCTGCAGTCTGCGCGCGTGCTGATTGTCTGCGCCGGCATGGAGGGCGCGCTGCCTACCGTTGTGGGCGGGTTAGTGAATGCGCCGGTGATTGCCGTTCCCACCAGCGTGGGTTATGGCGCATCGCTGGGCGGCGTGGCCGCGCTGCTGGGCATGTTGAACACCTGTTCGCCCAATGTCTCGGTGGTCAACATCGACAACGGCTTCGGCGCCGCGTGCATTGCTTCGCTCATCAATCACCTGTGAGTGCTAGCCCTGCTCCCGAGTCAGGAATCGCAACTCCCATGCGGTGGTAGCCTGCCCGCTCTGTTCGCTCACGGCGCGCAACTTGACTTTTCCCGGCTGATCCGGATACTCGGCGGGAATGTAGCCGATTTCGGTGGCCGCGATCGGCACTGTGAACGGCCTTGCAGGTTGCTTTGCCGCCGGCAACCCCTGTTCCCTGCCCGGAATCAACTTGTTTTTCACGGTGAGCTCATTGAAGTAGGCCGAATTGTCCGAAGCCGGTGCGCCCAGCAACCACGGCCCGAAAGTATACGCCACGCGGTTGTCGCCGCTCGACGCCGAGCGTAGTTGCATCGCGTATTTCACTTCGATCACATCGCCTGCAGCCCAGATTCGCTCGATGCGCAAATATCCCTCCGCAGACGGAAACTCGCGCGCGGCGCCTTTGAGCCGAATATCGACTCCCGAAGTCCACTCGGGCTTGCGGATGTGCAGGGACGCAGGAGAATTGTCCGCGGAAGTAATGGTGATCCGGATGGTCCCGTCCTCGGCGAGCGAGGACTCGGAAACCGCCGAGAGGGTCGCCGTTTCTATTCGGCTATCAACAGGCAAATCGAACCACAATCCACCATCCTGCCAGCGGAACGCGCTGCCATGAACATCCGGGAAGCAGCGCAAACCGTGCAAGGTGCAGCACCACCACGCCCGTACGGCTCCGGTGGCCGGTAGTCCCGTCTCCGAGTAGAGCCGGTGCCCAAAATCGCCGGTGGCAAACTGATTGAACGCCAATTCGTTGAAGACTGCGCGTTCCGCCATGATTAAATACTTCTGCTTGCCAGTCGCCTTCCACAGCGACAGGTTCAGGCGCACCCAATCCGCTTCCGCGCAGCCCTCGGTGCGATGGTTGTTGGGGCTCCAGCCCTCGGGAACGCCCCCGGTAATCAACATGTCCTGCGACTCGTCAACGTCCTCCCATGCAGCATCACACTGTTCCAGAAACCGTACGTCCCCGGTGGCTTTGTAGAGGTCCATCACGCCGCGCAGGCTGGTTAGATAGCCATGAACATGATCTCCAGGCCGCCGTTCGATTACTGCGGCTATATCCGCGGCGAGCTTCCTGTACCGCTCGTCCCTGGTGACCATATAAAGATTGGCCAGGCCTTCAGTCTGCTGCATCCAGCAGATATAGCTCGAAGCGAAGTGCTGCGCGCCAAACGCATCGCGTATCTGTTTTGACAGCATCAGCGGGCCGATACTCACCAGAAAATCGCCCAACCGCCTGCATGCCGCTTCAACCTGAGGGGTAGGTTCCAGCCGGTAGTACTCCAGCAGGCCCACCAGCAGCCGCCCATTGCCCCACAGCAGTTCCAGATCCTGGTCCGTGGGCTGATCGTAATGAAAGGCGCTGCCGAAGTACCCGTCGCTTTTCTGGAGAGCAATCGCCTTCTCAACCAGATTGTCCAGCCCAGGAAAATGAGCCTCATAGACCACGGCCGCGGTAGCCAGCGCGCCAATGTACCGTCCGGAAACGTCGCCACTGTATTCCGTAAATCTCCGCACCGGCTCAGGGCGCAAATCGGCCAGTAGAAACTCATCGGAATAGGCCGGCGCGTCTCCAAACATGACCCTGTGCAGGGTCAGCTCGTACCGCTCACGCAGAGGACCACGGCTTGGCGGCGGCTTGACGCTCTTCACGGGGTTAGTTGGTTCGAGGGATGCGAAGGAGTGCGGGACGGCGGCAGCCAGGGGAAGCAGAGCGGCGGTTTTGACAAAGTTTCGGCGATTCATGGGGACCTCTGGGGATGTTAAGCATTTTAGCCCATTGAGGATCGACTGGTTATTGGATGGGAATGGGTCTTGTTCCAATCAGAGTCAATGGAGAACCGTTTTCGCGGCCTGCGCATGCGAAATGTACTCTTTTGCCCGTCACCATCCCCGACGGCTGCCCAAAAGCCGCAAATCCGTGATGTGGATCACTGTCCGGCAGGGGCCTGGGAACCGATCATTTTCCCTGCAGGGAAAAGCGCTGGCGCTCGCGGCGTGTGGAGGAGTTCTTGGCCGGTTCCCGATTGCCGCTTTGGCGCAGGATCTCACAGATTTTCTTTCTGCTGCTGTTTTTTGCCCTGCTTGCGTTCACATCACTGCGGCCGGCGCCCGGCACAACCGGAGATCTGCATATGCGGGCTCCGGTGCGCTTGTTTTTCGAATGGGATCCGCTGGTTGCCGTCAGCAACGCGCTGGCCAGCCATGCGCT
>PLSH01000126.1:5137-13337 GCA_003165095.1 Acidobacteriaceae bacterium | reverse complement strand
GATGGGGCGGAAGTTGGCGAAGAGGTCGAATTTCTTGCGCAGCGTGACGTTGATGCTCTTGAATCCGCCGCCGATGGGGGTGGTCACCGGCCCTTTGAGCGCCACGCGGTTGCGTTCGATGGACTCATAAAGCGCGGTGGGAATGTACTCGCCGTGAATCTCGAAGGCCTCTGCGCCGGCCGCAAAGCGCTCCCACTCGAACTTGACGCCGGTGGCTTCGAGAATGCGTACGACTGCCTGGGTGACTTCAGGGCCGATGCCGTCGCCGGGGATGAGGGTTACTTTGTGGGTGATGGACATTGCGTCTTGCTCCTGATTACCAACTGACAACTCTTGCTTATAGCTTGTTGTGAATTTGCCTTGCTGCGATTGGTCTCACCGGAGCAGGCGAAACCGGCTCATTTCTTGCCTTTGACGGGGACGTGACTGCGCAACAGCCCCTCAAGCTCCTCCTTGAATTCGCGCACATCCTTGAAGTCGCGGTAGACGGAGGCGAAGCGGATGTAGGCAACCGTATCGAGGCCCTTCAGGTGCTCCATGATCAGTTCGCCGATTTCGCTGGTGGTGCGCTCGCGCTCCGGAGCGTCGACCAGGAAGGTTTCGGACGCGTCCACAATTTTCTCCAACTGGCTTGACGATACCGGGCGCTTTTCGCAGGCGCGGAGCAGGCCGCTGAGGATCTTCTGGCGGTCGAAACGCTCGCGGCGTCCGTCTTTCTTGACCACCATGTAGGGAATCTCGTCGATGCGCTCGTAGGTAGTAAAGCGCCGGTTGCACTTCTCGCACTCGCGCCGGCGACGGATGGAGTCGGCCTCTTTGCTTTCACGCGAGTCCACGACCCGATCCTGCGCGAAACCACAATATGGACACTTCATGCTATAGGGGATTTTACGGCATCGACAGCAGGAGCGGAGAGAAGGGACCGAGAGATCCAGGAATTCTGGCGGTGCACTCCCGTTCAGCCGCCGGACCAACGGCCCCGGCCAAGGCGCTGCTATTGCATTCAGTGGAGTATAAGAAATGATAGTAAAAACCATATTAGGTTCTTTAATCGTTCTGTTATTGGACTGTAATTGATTTATATTAAGCTCTACAAAGAACCCAATTAAGATCGAAGGCCACCGCGCTTTGCATGGTGTTCCGGAAATTCTCGCGAAATTGTGCGCCTGACACTGCGTCTCCTCTTCATGGGCGCTCACATACATGAGTCAAGTGGCAACAGGTGTATACAGAAGTTTACACAATGCGCTATTCCATTCAAATAAAACCTATTAGCTACGTGAAAACTAACGGCGCCTAGATCCTGGACCGGGTCAGAAACGAGCGCGAGTCGATCATTATCACCCAGAATGGAGAGGCGTGGGCGGTCCTGGTGGATGTGTGCAGCTACGAGGAAACGCAGGAAACTTTAGCCCTCCTCAAAACCCTGCGGACTGAGCCAGAGGGATTGAGGCCAACCAGACCTGTTCCCTCAATGAGACAATCGCGGAGTTGCGGAAGGTTCGCTCCCACCACGGCGCCGACTCCAACATTTTTCTGGACAATGTGGGCGAAGAAGGCGAACGCGCCCTGCGCAGCGTGCGCCACGTTTACGCCCGAAGCGCGCTGGCCGGCCGCATCGCCACTCACATTGTCCTGGACGGCGCCGGCGCGGATGCGGCCGTCTCTCAGGCGCTGGGCTGCCGGAATTGGAAGCGGGCTTCATCGAGGCGTCCTCCTTGGCCTTCCTCCGCGCCAGATCCACCTCAAAATCTCCATGCCCCGTCCTTGCGATTCTTTCCTGTGCAAGGGCTGGGCAGCAAGCACAGAGCTCAACCAGCCTTCGTTCCCCAAACGCAACAACGGCCTGAGAACCGAGTTCTCAGGCCGCTGCCGGTGGACTGTTGGGATTGGACTAAGGCCATCGCGCTGCCGCGAGTGCCAGAGCCTTAGCGGAGAGCCCTCCGCAAGGCCTTATCTGGGGTCTTGGGCGCGATGCCCTAGGCCTCAGTCACCTCACGTAACGAACAACTCGAACAATCTTTTTGCATAGGCTGGATCAACCTCCTTTCCCGTGTAAGCCCACCGTACTTGAGTTGCGCGGCGGCGTCAAGGGCGAGAGGTTATGCCAGCGCCATATTGATGTTCTGGATGGCTTCGTCGATCTCCGCGTTGCTCTTGTAACCCACGGTCACGCTGTCCACGCCGGCATTTTTGAACGCAAAGCGCATGGCGCGCTGGCGGTCTTCCTGGTTAAAGACGCCTTCGCCCACCAGCTTCATGCTGATTACGCCCATGCCTTCCTTGCGAGCCTGCCTGGTATGCTCCAGCACTTCGTTCACATCGCCCAGGACGTCGGCGTCATGCTCTTCGGCATCCATGCGAACGCCCTTGTGGTTCATGCGGATCATGGCGATCTGCAGGAACTGGTTGCCTGGCACTCGGCGCAAAGCCGGCAGCCCGTGCACCGACGCGCCGTGGCTCAGAATGGTCTTCTTCCGCTCGGCCTCAAGAATCGCGTCCTGCCAGTGCCGCGTGTCTTCCGGCCAGGTCCCCGTGTGCTGCCAGTGGAGAAGCATGATGTCGAAGTAGTCGGTGTTTGAGTTTCTGCGCAGCTGTTCAAATCTCACATGCGGATCGACGCCCTCATCGGTGGTCACTTTGGTCATGAGCACGTAAGTCTCGCGCGGAATGCCTTTGAGCGCCACAGCCAGCATCTGCTGCGATTGGCCGTAGGATTCGGCGGTCTCAAAAAAGCGGATGCCGCGATCATATGCGTAGTGCACCAGCCGCGTGAGACCCTCCTGGCCAATCTGCTGCTGGATATGGCCGTTGAAGCTCCCGGTGCCGAGCGCGAGGCGTGTCACCTTTATGTCGGATTTGCCCAAAGTGACCAGGCTGGTGGCGGTTTGCCGCTCAGCATGCAGGGGAAGGGTGCCGACGCCTGCCAGCGCGCCCGCCACGACGCCGGATTTAAGAAAATTTCGCCTTGAAAGCTCAGACATACTTGACCTCCGCAATTGGCCAAGGGGGGCCAATTGACCGCAATACTACCACAATGAACGACGGAAGGACATAAAACGCCAAGCCATGCGTTCCACTCCCGCCGGCTCAGGATTGACTTGCCGCGCAGAGAGGGGTACCTAGGAAGAAAACAAGTTCGTAAGTTGTTGAGAAATGAGTATAGGCCCCCAGGTTCATGCCGCCCCACCCATCGGACAAAAACAAAGACGTCCGATGGATGGGGCACAGTTTCATTCCCCGTGGGTCGGCTTTGCCAGTGGAGGACTGTTCCCTGTCGTTACCAGCTATGCAGCCACTCCTCGTCGCGGCCGATGCGCACCGGCGTATGAAACAGCCCGCTCAGCGTGGCTTCGGTCAGGAGTTCCTGGCGCGGGCCATCGCCCACAATGCGTCCGTCACGCATGAGGATGATCCGCTCAATCTCCGGCAGAATATCTCCCAGATGGTGGGTGACCAGCACCAGCCCGGTGCCTTCGCCGGCCAGCCTGCGCAGCGTTTCGCGCAGGTCGCGTTGCGCGGCGAGATCGAGGGCATTGGAGGGCTCGTCGAGCAGCAGTTGGCGGGGGCGGTGCACCAGGGCCCGCGCAATGAGAATGCGGCGCTTCTCGCCGGCCGACATGGCGCCGACCAACTGACCGGCGAGGCGCGTGGCCTCCATGCGTTCAAGCGCTTCCCAGGCGCGAGCGCGCATCTCTTCGGTCACATGCAGATTGGGCCACAGCGTAGATGCCGAAAAGAATCCCGCGATCACGGCGTCCAGGCCGGTGGTGACGGCAGTCCGCTCGCCCGGCAGATCGGTTCCCACCACGCCGAAGTGCCGGCGCAGCTCGGTCAGATCCCAACGCTCGCGACCGAAGATGCGAACGCGCATTCCGGGGCTCACAATTGGATAGATCTGGCAGGTTACGGTCAGGATCAGCGTGGATTTTCCGCAGCCGTTAGGGCCGAGGATGGCCACATGCTCGCCGGCGCGGATGCTCAGGTTCACGTCGTGCAGGACCACGCGCTCGCCGCGGGCCACATCCACTCCGCGGAGCTCAAGGAAATCCGCTTCGCTGTTTTCACAGGTTTGAATCTGGCTGGAAGGATTGCCATTCACAAATCCCAGCTTATCCGAACAGAATCCTCACGCGGAAATCCGCATCGGCTATTCCACGGTTGCGTGACCGCGGCCGCCAGCCTTGCTGCGGTACATCAGTTGGTCAGCCCGCTGCAGGAGCTGCTCCCCGGTTTCACCGGGACGGGAGAGCGCGGCGCCCACTGAAATGGATAGGGATATACGCCTTTCATCGTTGCTGGGGACCGAGGTTTGCGCGACCAGTGCAACACATCTCTCGGCCAGCCTGTTCAAGCCTTCCAGGTTCACATTGCGGGCGATGGCCAGAAACTCATCGCCGCCCCATCGCCCGACGGTATCCGTGGGGCGCAGCGACGCAGTCAAAGTCCGCGACGCTTCCTGCAGGGCACGATCTCCGCAGTTGTGGCCGAAACTATCGTTGATTCCCTTGAAGCCGTCAAGATCGATCAGCAACAATCCGAGCGGGTCCTTGTGTTCCACAACTTCGGCCAGCGCAGAGCTTAGCGATATCTCCATGAAGCGGCGATTTGGCAGTTGGGTGAGATGGTCAAGAAAAGCCAGCCGGTTCATGGCCTCGGTCTTGCGCTGGGCCTCGTTCCGCGCCGAATCGTCGCTGAAGATTTCGATGGCCCCGATAACGGCGCCGGCAGCATCCCGAAGCGGTTGCACGCGCACCAGCACGGGCACGCGCCGCCCCTGTTTATGACGCAGGAAGAGACTCGCCTCGTGCGTGTCTCCGCTGGCAATGGACTCGGCCAACGGACAACTCTCCTGGCACAACCTGTGTCCCGCATAATCCACGTGACACAGTATGTCGTCCTGGCAGTACCTACCCATCAGCTCATCGGACGAGTATCCGGTGAGCTGTTCGGCGCCTTTATTCCAATACTGAATGCGCCTTTCCCGGTCTACAAAGTAGACACCGTCGCTCATTTGATCGAGCAACTCACGATAAAAACCGGGATCGTTGATGGCGCTCTTGATGTCGGATTTACTGGACTTGGGGGTCTCTTTCATTTTTACCTAAAGTATTTGACCACGCTAGGCAGTTACACTAATGTGATTTGGATCACAAAACGCAGAAAATCTGCCAGGTTTGCCGACCCCGACCTACCTGTTAAATTGAAGGTTTGAAGCCATGAGTGACCTGTCTGGATTTCTCATTCCCCGCGGTTTCCGGTTTGGCGCAGCAAAGGCCGGACTCAAAGCCAGCGGCCGCCCCGATTTCGCCCTTATTGTGGCCGATGCGGCGGCGAGCGCGGCCGCGGCCTTCACCGCCAACCGGGTGATCGCCGCGCCCCTGATTATCGATAAGGAGAACCTTCGCACATCAGGTGGCAAGGTTCGTGTGGCTGCGATCAACGCCGGCAATGCCAACTGCGCCGCCGGCCAGGCCGGCCTGGACGCCGCGCGCGCCACCTGCGCTGCCGCGGCCCAGGTGTTCGGCTGCTGTCCGGAAGAGGTTTTTCCCTCCTCGACGGGCGTCATCGGCGTCCCGCTTCCCGCTGAAAAGCTGGTCGCCGCCATGCCCGGCCTGGCCGCGCGGCTTGGACCTGAGTCCGACCATTTTCTTGAAGCGGCACATGCAATCCTGACTACCGACACGGTGGAGAAGACCGCATTCGCACACTTCGAGATAACCGGCGAGGATGGCGTGGAGCGGGAGATCCGCATCGCCGCCCTGGGTAAGGGGTCAGGCATGATTCACCCGCAACTGGTGCCCCACGCCACCATGCTGGTCTACATCCTCACCGATGCGGCGATCGAGCCGGCCGGCCTCGACTTGTATCTTCGGCAGGCCATCGAGGTCAGCTTCAACCGCATTTCAGTGGATGGCGATACGTCGACCAACGACACGGTGCTACTGCTGGCGTCGGGCGCCAGCGGAGCTTCGATCGGCCCCGGGAACCCGGCGTTTCAGTCCGCGCTGACCCAGGTTTGCACTTCTCTTGCCCGGCAGATTGTTGCCGACGGCGAGGGCGTCTCCCATGTGGTGGAACTGCGCATCACCGGAACAGCCTCTGACGCCGACGCTTTGCGAGTGGCCAAAGCCATCGCCCACTCTCCCCTCGTAAAGACCGCCTGGGCCGGATGCGATCCCAACTGGGGAAGGCTCGCCGCCGCCATCGGCTACTCCGGCGCAGAAATCGACCCCAATCGAATCGACATCACCTTCGGTGAGCTGCCCATCTGCCGCGATGGAGGCCGCGCTCCCGAATTCGACGAAGCCGCAGCCCACGCCTATCTCAGCCAGGAGGAGTTTTCCATCTCCATCAATCTCCACCAGGGAGACGGAAGCTGCGTCTTCTGGACCACCGACCTGACCGCCGAGTACATCCACATCAACGCCGATTACTCCACCTAGACCTGGTTTTGTTCTGAGCAGTTTACAATCGCAGCAAACGCCGTTGAGGTTCCTCGAGCCCGATGACCACACCCAAAAAGGCGCAGGTTGCCGCCCCCGCTTCTGCAGGGGAGAACGACGGATTTTCGTTGATCCCGAACGAAAAGCTGCTTGCGCTTTACGCGGCGATGCTGAAATGCCGCATGCTTGAAGAGCGCATTCTCAACGAGCCCACCGACGCCCGTCGCCATGAGGCATCCGCAGTGGGCGTCACCATCGACCTGGTCTCAGGGGACGCGATCAGCCCTGCCCGTGGCAGCCTTTTGGAGTGCTTCGTGAAGGGCGTTCCCCTCAAGACAATCTTCACTTGGTTCGGTGGTCCTTCCGGCTCGATTCCCCGCGCTTATGGCCGCTTGAACGTGATTCGGTCCACCTCGAGCTTCGCGGCTCAATTTGAACTGGCTAGCGCAGCGGCACTGCTCAACAGGCGCCGAAGCCGGAAAAGCAAAAATATCGTTGCCCTGTTTTGCGATTGCGAGCAGCCGATGGCCGCCGCCTGGGAACAACCGCTGCGTTTCGCCGCGACACGGCGCCTGCCGATGCTCTTTGTCTGCCAAGCCGGCGCAAAGGCTGAAGAGATTGCTCCGCAGGCCCGGGATTACGGATTGCCTGGCATTACGGTGGATGGAGAAGATGTAGTAGCCATTTATCGCGTGGTATCTGAAGCGATTGCGCACGCGAGGCGCGGCAACGGCCCAACCCTGATCGAGTGCAAACCCTGGAGCCTTTCCGGCTCCCGGCAAAAACGCGGCAGCTCGCAGGGCGACCCCATTCTCACCATGGAGAGGTACTTGGCCGGCAAGCGTTTATTCAGTAGGAAACTCAAGGCCGAAGTTGTGGCGCAATTCGGACGCGAGCTGGACGAATCTCAGCAAGCGGCCGCGAACGGGAGATTCTTGCGCGCGGCTTCCAAGTGACTGAAATGGCAGTCTAATCCAGAAATCGCCGGGTACGGGAATCAGGGCCATCGAACCTGCGTATTGGTCCATTCGAGGGCTGCGCATGAGTGATAAAGTGAGGTTATGAGTTTGAGCAGGCGTGGGACGATGGCTCTTCGGCTCCTGGGTGGGACAGTGTTGGCAGGACTCATTCTGGGACCCGCCGGTTTTCTGGCGGCGGAGCAGCCTGGGAGACCGGACGGCGCCGGGCAACTGGCACGTGACCCAAGCCGCCCCGAACCGGTTTGCGCTCCATCCACGCTTGGCTCCCCGTACATTCCCGTCGACAGTTGGGTCTATCCGGCCACGTTGCGCCTTTACTCGCTGGGATTTGTCGACAATGTCTTTTTGGGAATGAGGCCGTGGACGCGGGCCAGCCTGGAACACATGATGGAAGACGCGAGCGCGCGCATCCAGGACGCGGATGCCGATGGCGACCCGAGCGCCGGGGAAGCGCAGGACATTTACGAAGCCATCGACCGCTTTCTCAACCCAGACGTTCAGGGCCCCTGCCTGACGCACCAGGGCAACACTCGCATCGAGTCGGTTTACACAGTGGCTCGCGGCATCGGCGGCACGCCTCTCCACGACAGCTTTCATCTGGGCTCAACGATCATCAATGACTACGGCCGGCCATACGAGAACGGCTTCAATAGTTACTCCGGCGCCAGTGGCTACGGCTCCGCGGGCCGTTTCGCGTTCTACGTGCGCGGAGAATTTCAGGGCGCGCCTTCGGCAACCGGCTACTCCCAGGGATTGGCGAACGCGCTCAGCACG
>PLSH01000126.1:270-5111 GCA_003165095.1 Acidobacteriaceae bacterium | reverse complement strand
CAGGACGACTGGCTGGGACCCGGTTTGGGTGGTGCGATGGCCTTCTCAAATAACGCTCAAAACTTCTATTCATTCCATATCAACCGCATCGAGCCGTTGAATATCCCTCTTCTTTCCCGCCTGACGGGACCGTTCCGCTACGAATTTCTGGTTGGCGGCTTGCGCGGCCACACCTATATGCCCAACCCACTGAATCCCGGCGGCTCCAATCCGAAACTGGCCAACGTGACCAACGCCGGCGATCCCTGGGTTCATCTGGAAAAGATCAGCTTTCGGCCCACCGAGGACCTTGAGTTCGGCTTCGAGCGCACCGTGATCTGGGGCGGCGAAGGTCACTCCCCCGTCAACATCAGGGATTTCCTGAGAAGTTTCTTCAGCCTGTCTGCCGGCGTGGGCTCGGTGAACAAGTTCGGCGCCAACGACCCCGGCGCGCGCTTCGGCGCCTTTGATTTCTCCTATCGGCTTCCATTCGTCCGCAAATGGCTGACCCTTTATGCCGATTCCGAGGTGCACGACGACGTTTCGCCCATCGACGCGCCCCGCCGCGCCGCTTACCGGCCCGGGATCTATCTCTCTCACGTGCCCGGGATTCCCAAGCTCGATATACGCGTGGAAGCGGCGTCGACGGACCCCTCCTCCTCGACCGTAGCGACCAGGGAGTACGGCCGCTTCATGTATTGGGAGACGATCGAGAGACAGGGTTACACCAACCAGGGCCAACTGTTCGGCGACTGGATCGGGCGCGAGGATAAGGGCGGCCAGGCCTGGGTTACCTGGCACCTGAGCGGCAGCGAATGGCTCCAGGTGAGCGCGCGCAACCAGAAGGCCACCAAGGATTTCATTCCCGGCTCAACGACGCTGACCTTCAAGGGCAAAGGTTGCCCGCTGTCTACGCCCTGCCTGGTTCCCGGCGGGACGACCCTGAACGACATCAACTTCCAGGTGGTGAAGCGCATCGGCAGGGATTTCGAGGTGGACGGGAATTTCAGCCTGGAACACTGGACGGCGCCGATTTATATGACCGGGCAGCAGAGCGTTTCCACCACAAATATCCAGATCACGTGGTTCCCGGAGCGGAAGGTCAGCTTCTGACGAGCGTCTCGGCGCGCGATTCGTAGCCAATCGGCTACTCAGCAAATATTTCGGCTAGAACCGCGAGTGTTGCGCTCAGAATTGACGGAGTGACTGCTCCGGTGCGTTTTACCAGGCGGGTCTTGTCGATCGCGCGAATCTCATCAAGCAGGATGAGACCATTCTTGCCGCCATGCCTGACCGGAATGCGAAACGGCGCCGGGTGACTCCCCGTCGTCATCGGCGCAATGATCGCCGTGCGCAGGTAATCGTGCATCTCGGGAGGGGAAATCACTACGCAGGGCCGCGTCTTCTGTATTTCGCTGCCAATTGTGGGATCTAGATTTACCAGCCAAACCTCGCCGCGCTTCACCCGTCTGGGGCTTACCATTTCAGGTCCGCATCCGACGCATTGGCGAACTCCGGCATCACGAGAGCGTCATCGCCAGCTTCCGCCACGCTCCGGCTTGCAGCTGCCCAATCACTGCGCGGCGCGTTTTTGGGCCTGCGCAATACCAGCGCATCGCCCTCGACCCGCATTTCGGCTTCGTCCACCAGTCCAATCTGCTGAAGCAGGGGCTTTGGAATCAGAATCCCCTGCGAGTTCCCCAGACGCCGGATCGTCGTCAACATACACCCTCCATGTAATAACAATGTTATCACAAAGACACCGTTTGGACGGCTCGCTTGCGAAGGGTCAAACGATAGAGGGTGAGGTACTTCATCGAGATGCGAGAGGAAGGTTACGCGGAATAACTTACTTTGCCCGCGGATGCGTCCGGTCGTAGACTTGCGTCAACTGAGCTGTAGTCAGCTGCGTGTAGCGCTGCGTTGTCGAGAGGCGCTCGTGGCCGAGCAGTTCCTGAATGGAGCGCAGATCCGCACCCTCTTCCAGCAAATGAGTGCCGAATGCGTGGCGCAGCGTGTGCGGATGCACGTCGGAAGAGAGCCCGCGCAGAATGGCGATGCGCTTCACGATACGTCCTACGCTTCGCGTCGTCAGCCGCGCCTGGGCGGCTTTGCCCAATCCGCGCAGTTGCAAATTGACGAAAAGCGCCGGCGTTCCGGCTGCGTTTTCCCGGCCGGCAGCGGCCAGCCGCGCCGCTCGCTCCGCCATATAAGCGCGCAAGGCCTGCGCCGCCGCGTCGCCCAGCGGAACGTAGCGCTGTTTCTGCCCTTTGCCGCGCACCAGCACCGCCTCGTTGGCCCAGTGAATGTCTTCGAGATTCAGCCCGGTCAGCTCCGCATTGCGAATGCCGCAGCCATACAGCATTTCGAGAATGGCCCGGTCGCGCGCCGGCCAGCTGGCGGCATCGTCGCGGACCGAATCCACCACGCGATTCATCTGCTCGATGGAAGGCACGCGGGGCAAATGTCTGGGCAGCTTGGGCGTTGCCACCAGCCGCGCCGCGTTCTGCTCGATGTGCCCGCCCAGCGCCAGCCACCTGAACCAGCTTCGAATGGCAGCGAGCGCCCGAGCTGCAGAGGCTTTTGAGAGCCCGCGCTCGTAGAGCGTGCCCAGGTAGGCGCGGATGTGGGTATGCTCGATGCGGTCGACGCTCAACCCGGAGTCCGGTTCGCCGACCTGTTTGCTCGCCCAGGCAGCAAATCCCTCGAGTTCGCGCTGATAAGCGCGCAGCGTGTGCGGAGATGCGCCACGCTCGTTGGCCAGCACGCGAAGATAGCCGGCAACAAGTTCTTGAAGAGAAGACGCGATTGCCGGCGCTGCCGATGCGCTCATGCCCGCTCCTCAACCGTATCCTGCGCCTGGTCTTCGCTGCCGGCCCCATCTCCGGCGCCACTCGAATCGGGGTTAGCCTGACGCCGCGCCGCGCGCGGATGATGCATCCGGTGAACGGCCTTCAGCCGTCCCAGCGCCAGATGCGTGTAAACCTGGGTGGTCGAAATGTCGGCGTGGCCCAGCATCAACTGCACGCTGCGCAGGTCCGCACCGTGTTCCACCATGTGGGTGGCGCAACTGTGCCGCAAACAATGCGGGCTGGCCGCGCTATTGGCCATTTTGACCAGATGCCACACCCACTGCCGGGTCAGCGGCATTCCGCGCAGGGACAAGAACAAGCGCGCGCCTTCAGCACGCGCAATGCCTGACCTGCGCGCTGTGCTGATGCGCTCAAGATGCGGTCTTCCCTCGCGCAAGTACTGCTCCAAGGCCATCAGCGCGGAGCGGCCGAGCGGCACAATCCGCTCCTTGTCGCCTTTGCCGCGCACCTGCACGCGCCCGGCATCGAACGCGAGGTCGCTGGTGGAGAGCGCGGTGACTTCCGACACGCGCAGCCCGCCGGCATACAAGAGCTCGAGAATGGCGCGGTCGCGCAGCGCCGTGGCCTTGGCCTGCGGATGCGAAGCCGCCATGGCCGCCCGCTCCAGCATCTCAGATACTTCAGGCTCGGCCAACGATTTCGGGAGCACCTTCCAGGTCTTCGGCGACTCGATGTTGACAGTGGGATCGTGATGAATCTGCCGGTCCAGGAGCAACCACTTGTAAAATCCGCGCAGACAGCTCAGCTTGCGGGCCGAAGAGCGCGAATCGATTCCGTGATCGCGCAGATGCCCAAGAAACGCGGCAACATCATCCTGCAACGCCATCAACAGCACGCCATTCCGGCCTTCAATAAACTCCGCAAAGGTGCGCAGGTCGCCCAGATAAGCTTCGCAGGTAAGCGGCCGCAAGCCCTTTTCGACGCGCAGATAGGTTTGATAGTCCTTCAACAGCGCGAGATTGCGAGTGCCTTCCACACTTTCGATTATCCGCGCGTTCAAGATCGCCTGCCGCTGCGGAGAAAGTTTCCGTACCACGTTCATCAAGGAATCAACATCAGTAATAGCGAATCGAAAACGTTGAACGTGAAGCACTTGAGCCAGGGATCGCGGGAGCGCAAACTCGCTGCCGAGTATGGTTCAATCGGCATTTCGTCAGAGGATTATGTGCAAAGCCAAGCCGTTTTGGAAGAGAATAGTATTGGATGAACATTACAGACAGGATTGAGAAGAGTTTGACTACGGCACAGACGGAAATTCACACGTGGACCGCGAAGGAATTTGAGCGGCTGGTCTTCGATTGCAAGCCGCGAGTAGCCGTTTTCGATTGCGATGGAACGTTGTGGGGTGGCGACGCGGGCTACGGCTTCATGGTGTGGTCATTGGAGCAGGGCCTGGTTTCCCGCTCCACCAGCGACTGGATTGACACGCGCTATCGCGCCTATCGCGCCGGCCAGGTGAGCGAAGAGGAAATCTGCGGAGCGATGGTGCAGATTTATGCCGGGCTGCGCGACCAGGAGCTTTCGGCCGCAGCGGCCCAGTACTTCAACGAGATTGTGCGCCCCAATATTTTCGCAGAGATGGTTGCGCTGGTGGCCGCGCTTCGCAAGGCGGGGGTCGAGCTTTGGGCTGTGAGCTCCACGAATCGCTGGGTGGTGGCCGAGGGGGTCCGCGATTTTGGGATTCCCATGGAGCGCGTACTGGCCGCCGAGGTCCGGGTGGTGAACGGCATCATATCGAGCGAGATTGTCGGCGTGCCCACGGACGAAGCCAAGGCGGTTGCGCTGCGGCGGGTGGGACTTCCCCGCCCCGACGCGGTCTTCGGCAACTCCGTGCACGACCTGGCCATGCTCGAACTGGCGCGATGCCCGTTCCCGGTGAACCCATCGCCGGCACTGCTCGAAGCAGCAGCCAAGCGCGGCTGGGGATACTTCCGGCCGCAGGCTGCCGAGGGCATTTCGGCAGCGGTTGAGGGCGAATAGGCGGTTCCC
>PLSH01000126.1:0-265 GCA_003165095.1 Acidobacteriaceae bacterium | reverse complement strand
CGCTTTGTGGCCGCGGCGCTGATCGTGCGCGCCGGCGAAGTCCTTATCGGCCAGCGGCGTCCCGATCAGCCCATGGCCTCGCTGTGGGAGTTTCCAGGCGGCAAGATTGAGGCGGGCGAGAGCCCGCAACAGGCACTGGCCCGCGAGCTTTCTGAGGAGCTGGGCATCAGCGCCAGTATCGGCCCTCCCGTGACGCGCATCCGCCACAACTACCGCCATGGCGGCCCCGTCGATTTGCAGTTCTTTGCCGTTCACGAGTTTGTCG
>PLSH01000014.1 GCA_003165095.1 Acidobacteriaceae bacterium | reverse complement strand
CACCGGAGGCCAGGATCTGCTCGCCTGCCTGCAGGGCTCCAACATACTGGCCGGGGGTGTTCTGGCCGGCGAATTGGGCACCCTGCTGGAGGGCGTCCGGCGACTTGTTCTTGCGCTTGCGGCGGCGGCGTCGGCTGCTCTTGGACTGCCCCATGCCGTGCTGGATGCTGTGCGCATCCGCCGGGCCGTTTTGATCCATCTGGGGGGTGCGGTTTTGATCCATCTGGCCATCCATCTGGGCGGGCGGTGACGGCGGACCCTGGTACATCTGCACCTCGGGTGCATTCTGCTCTGAACTCATGTTTCCACTTCCTATTGCGGGTTGGCGATTCGCGTTTCTTCCCTACGCGTGCATGGCTGTTCGCACTCTGCGGAGAACGCGGAGGCGGAAGCAAACCGGGATTGCAGCGTTTGTGGAAACGGTCTCAAGTTGTACTCGAACTACGTGTTACCTGCATCAATCAGCCGCGAGCAGCTAAATCCCTGCGAATGCAAACTGCCGCTGTGCGCCACCGGGATTGGCAAAGCCACCTGCTCTGCACAAGCCACCGGGTATTTTCAAAAGCTTAGGGTTGCAAACAGCAACCGGGAATTGCCAAAAGCCACCTGAAATTGCCAAAGTGTGATCGCCAACGATGGCAAACCCCTCACCCTTGCCCCTAATTGCAACTCATCTATGATCGGGCGGCTTAGTCGGGGTTCAATCCCCCCGGCGCATCCGATCCAGTGGAATTTGCCGGTTCCATGAAATGCGTTGGGATCCGCGTATATCTGTGTATCTTGCCGCCATCGGAAGAACCAGCGATTCCGCAGCAGTCGGCACCCACATCCAGTTCACAAGTCAATTGTGATCATACGCTCAATGCCAAACCGTAGCAAGCGAAACATTTGCATGGGATTCTCGGCCGATCGAGTTGCCCGCTCTTGAGCCTGTCCCGATCCGCGTGCTTAAGTGCAAGAGCCGCTTCCTGGGGAGGGAGCGGCTCTTGCACAATGGCCTGTCAAAGGCCTCCTGAAAAGTCTTCCTTGCGGAAGAAAAACCTGAAACCCGGGATTGCACCTACGGTGGGTGCATCTCTTACGGGCCTGACTTCGATTGATAGACAAGCAATTGGAATGCCAAAGGTACGCTTGTCAACTTGGCGGGAATTCACACTTAATGCGCTCACATGTGTGGAGTAGTTCCCCAAAAACAAGAGAGTTAATTCGATGAACTCCATATTTCGGGATGGAGGTTTGACCCATGTGCGAGACGGGCAATATAATGAATGGTGTTCTAGCAGCCCTTCTCGCTCCCGCCAATCCTCATACGACTGAAACTGGTTAATGGAGATCAAGGTGGTAAAGCGCGGTGAGTGCCCTACTCGATTGGGCACACCCGGCGATCAGATGGGTGGATGCAGGGCAACTGACCGGGAGGGTGCGTGAGAGCATCTCCGGCGGCAGATGGACCAGGAAAACTTCCAAGGAGCTTTACACCGCATGAAATTCAAGTTTGCTCTTCTCACCGCGCTGGTCGCGGGACTTCTTCCAGTGGCCGCGATTGCACAGGCTGCGCCTGCCGAGCCTCAACCCGCCGCACCCGCCGCCAGTTCCGCACCGGCCCCGGCTTCCGCGCCCGCCGCGTCTACCGCAGCATCAGCGCAGCAAGCCCCCGTCCTGGTTCCTCCGTCGGCGTTTCCCTCGCGGATCGCGATCATCGCCTTCGAGCAGGCCGTCTACGCGACCAACGAAGGCCAGCGCGTGGTGGAAGATCTGCGGAAGAAGTACGAACCGCAGAAGACCAATCTGGATAAGCTGGCCGCCGAGATTGATTCGCTGAAGAGGCAGTTGCAGGCCGCGCCAGCCACGCTGTCGGACGAGGAACGCGCCTCGCGGTCGAAGAACATCGACACCAAGGACAAACAGTATCAACGCGACTCCGAGGACTTCCAGAACTCTTCGCAGGCCGACATCCAGGAGGCGCTGGGGAAGGTGGCTGCGAAGGTCGATGTGGTGATGAGGAAGTACGTGAGCGATAACGGCTACACGCTGCTGCTCAACGTCGGCGACCAGTCGAGCCCTGTGATGTGGGCCGCAGCGCAGCCGAATGCAGATATTACGGTGGCCGTCATTGACGCGTACAACGCCGCGTCCAAGGTTGCGCCGCTGCCACCCGCAGCTCCAGCAGGGGCTACTCGCGCAAAGCCCGCGGCCACTACAACGCCGCGAACAACGCCCGCCGCAAAGCCCACAGCCAAATAGCACGGCAGTACGCGATTCAGTCAAAAGGGAGGCCGTGAAGGTCTCCCTTTTGTGTTGCTGCATCTGCGAATTCTGCATCTGCGGATTCTGCTGTGGAAAAAATGTGGATAATGCAGCGCGGGAAATTCATACACCGGGTAAAGGACTGTAGCGAACGGCGGTATACGCTCCACTTGCTGCTTCAAGCCACATGTTTTCAGTTGCTTGAAGCAAGGGCCCGGAGATTCGCCGAAGCCTCCGCAAGCGCGCTGCAAGTACTGCAAATAAACGGCGATGCACAGAGGCTGGAAGCGATGGGGATGCATCAAAGCTGAGGTTGGGCGAAAAGAGGAAGNNAGGAGCTTGCGCTTGCGGCTGATGTCTCCGCCGTAGCACTTGGCGATGACGTTCTTGCGCAGGGCGGTGACAGTCTCTCTCGCGATGACTTTGACGCCGATGGCGGCCTGGATGGCGACCTCGAACATCTGGCGCGGGATGAGCTGGCGCATCTTGGAGACGAGAGCGCGGCCGCGGTCGTAGGCGAAGTCGCGGTGGACGATGATGGAGAGCGCGTCGACCGGATCGCCGCCGATGAGGATGTCGAGCTTGACCATGGGCGAGATCCAGGAGCCGGAGAGAGCGTAGTCGAGCGAGGCGTATCCGCGGGAGACGGTCTTGAGGCGGTCGTAGAAGTCGAGGACGATCTCGTTGAG
>PLSH01000240.1:834-8920 GCA_003165095.1 Acidobacteriaceae bacterium | reverse complement strand
TCTGGGAGGCGCAGGACATCTACAATCGCCTGGAGCGGGTGATGAAGACCGCATTCCGCGACGTGCTGAAGATCCATCTCGAGCGGAAGGTTTCGATGCGGATTGCAGCGAACATCCTGGGTATCGGGCGCGTGGCAGAGGCGGTGCAGATTCGCGGGATTTACCCGTAGGTCGGCGCTTCTGCTTTTGATCGGGCTCCGCTCTCTCCGGCTCATCATGGGGCCGGGAGGGCGGAGCGCATCTTCACACGGCGTGTGGAGGGTTGGGGTTTCCCAGGCGAATTAGCGAGTCAGCAAGTCAGCAAGTCAGCAGGTCAGCGAGTCAGCAAGTCAGCGCTCAGGCCAGCATCAGCAGGAGCTGTGGGTGTGCGGATTCGGTTACCGAAATCGGGGAGATGGAATCCCAGGTTCCAAAATCGGGCTCCTTCGACAGATTCAGGGCAGGCTCTGGGGCGCCCCGGAATTGTTCTGTTTCTGTAAATGTATATAGATTGAAATTCAGTTTTGCCGGTGGCATGTACAATCCCACTTGAATGCGATCCTGTCCCCGCCGCTTCGTTTTAACGGCATCGTCACAAACGTGCAATGCACTTTCCCGAGGTTACACATGAATGCAAGGATTCTGGCATTCTTTGGCGCGGCACTGATGGCCGGGCCGATGATCTGTCCGGCGCAGATTGTGAATCTGCCCACGAGCAAGCAACTGCTGGGTGAAGTTCCAGGGCATCCGCAGCGCACGAATGGATTGCCCATCTCGATGGCCATCTCTCCTGACGGCCGTTACGTGGTGACGGTGAATGCGGGCTACGGAACGTTCGAGTCGCAATACGAGCAGTCGCTGGCGGTTCTGGACACGGAGACGGGGACGCTTACGGATTTTCCCGATTCGCGGACGACGGTGAAGGCGAAGCAGACGCTTTACTCGGGTCTGGCATTCAGCCGCGACGGGAAGCACATTTATGCAAGCATGGCGTCGCTTACGGATGCAGCGGGCGACGGCAAGGAAGCGGTGGGCAGCGGGATTGCGGTGTACGGATTCACNNAAGACCAAGCTGCCGTCGGGAAACGACAGCGACAAGGGCGTTCCATACCCGGCGGCGATCGCGGTGACGGGCGCGGCCGGGAGCGAGAAACTGCTGGTGGCCGACAACCTCTCGGACTTTGTGGTGCTGATGGATGCGGGCAGCGGCGCGATCGAGAAGCGGTTCGATGTTTCAGAGAGCGATACGGTGCCCTCGACGTATCCCATTGCAGTGGCGGTGAGCAACGACGGCAAGCGCGCATTTGTGGCGTTGTGGAACGCATCGGAGGTTGCTGAACTGGATCTGGAAAGTGGGATGGTGACTCGGAGACTGGATCTGCTGAAGCCGTCGAGTGCTGTTGCGCCGGGAACGCATCCTTGCGCGTTCGCATTTTCGCCCGATCAGAAGACACTTTATGCGGCCCTGGCCAACCGCGACGCGGTGGCGGCCGTAAATGTGGGCGGAGGTCAATTCTCGATCAAGGGATTTTTCGACACGCGGTTGCCAGGACAAAGCTCCTTTGGCGCCGAGCCTGTGGGGCTGGCGGTGAACACGAACGGCAGCCGGTTGTACGCAGCGAACATGGGCAGCGATGCGGTGGCGGTATTGGACACGCGCAAACTGACGGCGAAGGCGTCGAAGGCGGGGATGGTTGAGCCGATCGGATTTGTGCCTACGGAGTGGATGCCGATCTCAATTGCATTTGATTCGCCGGCTTCGGGCGGGAAACTGTTTGTGGCCACCGCGAAGGGGAAGGGAACGGGGCCGAACAATTTTCCCCAGCCGCCGGCGGCAACGAGCAAGGGGATGGGTTCACGGAGCAGCACGTACATCGCGACGCTGTTGTACGGATCGCTGGCTGCGCTGGATGAGACGGAGATTGAAAACAACCTTCCGCAGTGGACGCCGGTGGTGCTCGATTCAAACCGGATGATTGCGGCGCAGCGGAAGATTGTATTTGCGGGCGGCGGGCGGGACCGGATCAAGCACGTGATTTACATCATCAAGGAGAACCGCACCTACGATCAGATCTTCGGCGATCTGAAGCAGGATGGGAAGCAGGTGGGCAATGGGGACCCGAAGCTGGCGATGTACGGCGAGGCGGTGACGCCGAATCTGCACAAGCTGGCCTTGCAATTTGGCGTGCTCGACAACTTTTTCGATTCGGGCGAAGTGTCGGGCGACGGGCATGTGTGGTCGAATGCGGCGATCAACTCGGACTATCTGGAGAAGACCTGGCAACAGAATTATCGCGGCGGGCAGCGGACGTACGACTTTGAAGGCGTGGTAGCGGACGGGTATCCGCTGCTGCAGAACATTCCCGACGTGAACGAGCCGGGCAGCGGATATTTGTGGGGGAATCTGGCAGCGCACAACAAGACCTACTACCATTTTGGCGAATACATCTCCTCGACATTCTGCAATGAAAGCGCGGTCGCGGACCCCAAGCTGGGACCGGTGCTGGCGGGCCCGGAGTGCGCGCGCAAGGCGATTGCGCCGGGCGAGGCGCTGCCGGAGGAGTGGGGTGGGGGCGCGAACAAATGGCCGTGGCCGATTCCGGTTCTGGCCGCAAATATCGCCACCAAGCCGGAACTGGTGGGGCATTTTGCACCGGAGTCGCCGGATTTCAACCTGTTTGTGCCCGACCAGATTCGCGTGGATATATTTCTCAGGCATCTGAAGACGTGGATTGCGGACAAGGAGCAAGGCAAGGACACGATGCCGGATTTTGTGATGCTGCGCTTGCCCAACGATCACACGGCGGGAACGCGCCCCGGGGGTCCGACGCCGAAGGCTTCAGTGGCCGACAACGACCTGGCGGTGGGTCGCGCGGTGGAGGCAATCTCCCATTCGCTTTACTGGGACGACACGGCATTTTTTATTCTGGAGGACGATGCGCAGAATGGAGCCGATCATGTGGACGCGCATCGCAGCATAGGGGTGGTGGTGAGCAAGTATGCTCCGCACGGGGAGAGCGGCGCGGCGTTTGTGGACAGCGGATTCTACTCGACAGTGAGCGAATTGCGGACGATGGAAACGCTGCTGGGCTTGCCGCCGATGAACAACAACGACGCATTCTGCTCGCTGATCTCGAGCCTGTTCACCGGCCCCGGCGATCAACCGGCCTATGCGGCGGATTATTCGAACCGGGATAACGGGCTGATCTATACGGCGAACACCAAGCAGGCGGTGGGCGCCAAGGCGAGCATGAAGATGGATTTCAAACACGCCGATCGCGCACCGGTTGAAAAGCTGAACGTGATTTTGTGGAAGGATGCGATGGGCGACGCGCCGACGCCGCGGATGCTGAAGGAGAGGGTGAAGAAGAGCGGGAAGGACGACGACGATTGAGGGTGTGCCGGGCTGCCGCGCGAGGGAGCGAAGCGTGGTGATAAGATGGCTCACGGATTGCAGGCAGGAGTTTTAATCCATGAGCGATTTTGGGAACAGATTTGGGAACAGATTTGGGAGCAAGCTGGGGCGAAACTGGAAAACGTCTTCACTGCTTTGCATGCTGGTTGCAGGTTCAGCATGCATTTTCACCGCGAGTGCGGTACACGGGCAGCAGGCGCCGCAGATCACGATTCACTGGGATAAGGTCACGGTAGTTTCCAAGTCCACTCCCACATTGCAGGTGGTGGTGAATCCGCCTTTGAGGCCCGGCGAACCGCTGGGTNNGCGGTGGCAGAGCTTGAGCCGCCGACCGCGCAGAAGACCGCGTGGGATTTCAGCCTCATCGATCCGATGACGAAGGATTTTCTGGCGGCTACCGATGGCCATGCGGCGATTTTGAATTTCAGTACCATGCCGACGTGGCTCTTCAAGACCGACAAGCCCGCGACCTATCCGGCCGATCCAAACAAGGTGGACTGGGGTTACACGCAGGGAACGGAGTTGCGCGACCCCAGCGGCAAGGAGATGGGCGGTTACTTTGCGCGGCTGGTGAGCTGGTATGTGAACGGCGGCTTTACCGACGAGAACGGGGTGCGCCACGAATCGGGCTACCACTACAAGCTGCCTTATTGGGAGGTGCTCAACGAGGTCGACTTCGAGCACAATATGACTCCCGAGCAGTACACGGCGCGTTACGACGCGATTGTGAGCGCTATCCACAAAGTTTCCCCGGAGACGAAATTCGTGGGGCTGGCGCTGGCTTCGCCCAGCACGGAGCCGAGTTTTTTCGAGTATTTTCTCGATCACAGGAACCATCGGGCGGGCACGCCGCTGGACATGATTTCATATCACTTCTACGCGTCGCCGTCGGCGGGACAAACGCTGGAAGATTGGCAATACACGTTTTTCGACCAGGCCGCGGGATTTCTGAACACGGTTCGGTATGTGGAAGCGATTCGGAAGCGGCTTTCGCCAGAGACGCGTACGGATCTGGATGAACTGGGCGTGATTTTGCCGACCGACAACAATCCTGGGGACAATGCGCCGCCGCCGGCGGCTTATTGGAACCTGGCCGGAGCGCTGTATGGGGATTTGTTCATCGAGCTGTCGCGGCTGCAAATCGATGTGATCGGGGAGTCGCAACTGATCGGATATCCGACGCAGTTTCCGAGCGTGAGCATGATGGACTGGACCAACAACCGGCCCAATGCGCGCTTCTGGGTTCTCAAGCTCATCAAGGACGAGTTGCATCCCGGCGATCAACTGGTGGAAACATCGACGGGCACCGAGGACGTGGCGGCACAGGGGTTCATCACGCCCGCGGGACGCAAGCTGCTGCTGGTGAATAAACGGAATCGCGTTATCGAAATCGCACTGCCGGATGCGGAGAAGGTACACGCACTGACGGTGGATGCGGAGACAGGCGATGGCCCGGCGCGCAACGTGAATGCTGCGGGCGGGAAGATCAAGCTGGAGCCATTTGCTGTTACGGTGGTGGGCTGGTAAGGGCGGGAAAGACAAAGGAAGATGACGAGCGAAGTACGGTTGCGGGTGGGGCTCTGCGGCATCGGCCTGGATGCTTATTGGAGCCAATTTGCGGGGCTCGAGGAGCGGCTGAAGGGCTACGTGGCGCAGGTGGCGACGCGGCTGGCGCGTCCGGGGGTCGAGGTTGTCAACCTGGGGCTCATCGATACGCCGGCGCGGTCGCGCGAAGCCGGCCACCGGTCGCGGCGCGACGATATCGATGTGCTGTTTCTTTACGTCACGACGTATGCGCTTTCGAATACCGTGTTGCCGCTGGTGCAGAAGGCCGGCGTGCCGGTGGTGGTGCTGAATCTTCAGCCCACAGCGGCGATCGACTACGAGCAATTCAACCGGCTTGAGGACCGCACGGCGATGACCGGGGAGTGGCTTGCGCATTGTTCCGCGTGCGCGACGCCGGAGATTGCGAATCTGCTGATGCGGGCAGGCATTGCCTTCCATCAGGTGACCGGAGTGCTGGGTGATGAGGAGAGCTCGATAGAGATTGAGGAGTGGCTGGAGGCAGCGCGGGTTTGTGCGGCGCTCGAGTCGGCGCGGCTGGGCCTGATGGGGCACTACTACAGCGGAATGCTGGACATCATGACCGACGTTACGCAGGTTTCGATCGCATTCGGGACGCACGCGGAACTTCTTGAGGTGGACGAGTTGAGCGCGCTTGGCGCGGGGGTTGGCGAGGGCGATGTTGCGCGGAGGGTCAGGGAGATTCAGGCGGCGTTCGACGTGCAGGCGGAGTGCCCACAGGAGGAGTTGCGCCGCGCGGCGCGAACGTCGGTGGCGCTGGATGCGTTTGTGGCGCGGCACGAGCTGGATGCCATGGCCTACTACTACAAAGGCTCAGGGAACGCGGCCAATGAAGACACCATGAGCTCGATCATCCTGGGCACGTCGCTGCTGACGTCGCGGCATATTCCGGTGGCCGGCGAATACGAGGTGAAGAACGCGCTGGCGATGAAGATACTGGACCTGCTGGGGGCGGGCGGATCGTTCACCGAGTATTACGCGATGGATTTCAACGACGACCTGGTGTTGATGGGACACGACGGACCCGGGCACATCGCGATTGCCGAGGGCAAGCCCAAGGTGCGGCCGCTGGAGGTGTATCACGGCAAGGTGGGACGCGGATTGTCAGTGGAGATGAGCGTGAAACATGGGCCGGTGACGCTGCTCTCGGTGGTGGAAGATGCCGGGTCGCGCTACAAGCTGCTGGCGGCCGAGGGGGAATGCGTGGCGGGGGAGATTCTGGAGATTGGCAATACCAACAGCCGGTATCGCTTTCCGCTGGGCGGGCGCGGGTTTGTGGAGGCCTGGAATGAGCAGGGGCCGGCTCACCATTGCGCTGTGGGAGTGGGGCACGTGGCCGGCACGCTGCGGAAGGCAGCCGCGCTGATCGGGGTGGGGTTTTACCGGGTGTGCTGAGTTGCGGATTTGGCGACGGGTTTCGACGTGTGCTGAACGTGCGCCGACACCCAACGGTTCATAGGGTGAGATGAGCGGTGAAAAAACGGGACTGAACGGCGTTTTGCACGCGCATCTTCTTAGCCAAAACAGGCCCTGAACTGGTACGTTGGAAGAGAAGGGCTTTCTTCCCACGATGGTATCCAATCCCTACTTTCCATTGGCAGTTCTGTTTGTGGCGGCGCTTGGATTCGGTCTTGCGCCGCTGGGACTGGCGTGGGTGTGGGCCCGGGTGTTTTCGCCGCCCAAACCGAACCTGGTGAAGAACGCCATTTACGAGTGCGGGCTGGAGTCGAAGGGCGACGCGTGGATGCAGTTCCGGTCGGCCTACTATCTCTACGGCATTATCTTCCTGATCTTCGATGTGGAAGCGGTGTTTCTGCTGCCGTTTGCGGTGGCATTTACCGGTCTGGGCGCGGCGGCGTGCGGGGCGATGCTGGTGTTTGTGCTGATGCTGGTGGAGGGGCTGGCTTGGGCGTGGGCCAAGGGGATTCTTACGTGGGCGTGATGGAGCAGGGGTCAGGAGTCAGGGAATAGGGAATAGGGGACGAGTGAATAAGTGAAAAAGTGAACAGGGAATAGGGAACAGGGAACAGGGAACAGGGAACAGGGACCAATTGCCTGGAGCTGAGGGAGTGAAGGATGGGCGTGGATACTGAGTTGAAGATCGAACTGGGGAAGCAGGGCGTCTTCGTCACGACCATCGAAGAGCTCTATAACTGGGGCCGGCGCAGCTCGGTGTGGCCGATGCAGTTCGGCCTGGCGTGCTGTGCAATCGAGATGATTGCCACGACGATGGCGCGCTACGATCTGGCACGGTTCGGGGCTGAAGTATTTCGGCCTTCGCCACGGCAGGCCGATCTGATGATTATCTCCGGCACGGTGACCAAGAAGATGGCTCCGCAGGTGGTGCGGCTTTATAACCAGATGGCGGAGCCGCGCTACGTGATTGCGATGGGCGCGTGCGCGATTTCCGGCGGCCCATTCAAGCAGGGCTACAACGTGCTGAAGGGCATCGACCGCTATATTCCGGTGGATGTGCACATTCCCGGCTGCCCGCCGCGCCCCGAGGCGCTGCTACAGGCGTTCATAACCTTGCAGAAAAAGATTGACGGCCAGCATTTGACCGGCGAAGACCGCCCGCGCCATTTGAATTCCGAAGCCCAGGGCGAGTTTCCCGTGCCGGTATTTGGAGAGCACGACTTGGAGCCCGCATCCAATCCCGGTGTATGGCCTTTGCCGGTTGTGATCAAGACAACGAACAGCTAACAGCGGACAGCTTACAGTTTTGAGGGAACAGGGATTGAAGACCGTAGAAGAAACCAAGGCGATGATCGAGGCGGCGGTTCCGGGCGCTGCGGTGGAGATTGCGCCCAACCCCAACCCCTCCCTGCCGCACTCGCTGCGGATTGCGCCGGCGTGTGCGCTGGCGGTGGCGAAGTTCCTGCGCGACGATGAGGACCTCAAGCTCGATTTCCTCTCCAACGTGACCGGCGTGGATTGGCCGGAGTCTCTTGAGGCGGTCTATCACCTCTATTCGGTCGAGAAAAAACATGGGCCGGTGATCATCCGAATGCACACGGTCAATCGCACCGATCAGGTCGAGCTTCCCTCGCTGACGCCCATCTGGCGCTCGGCGGAGTTTCAGGAGCGGGAGATTTTTGACCTTTACGG
>PLSH01000240.1:0-743 GCA_003165095.1 Acidobacteriaceae bacterium | reverse complement strand
CAGAACGAGGGAGAGCTGCTGGAAGTGGCCATGGGGCCGCACCACCCCTCGACGCACGGCGTCTTCCGCATGGATGTGGCGCTGGATGGCGAGCGCGTCATCCGCCTCAGGCCGGTCTTCGGCTACCTGCATCGCAACCACGAGAAGATTGCCGAGGGGCAGAGCTATCTGGCCTCCATGCCCTACACCGATCGGCTGGATTACATCTGCCCCATCACCAACAACTGGGCTTATGCGCTGGCGGTGGAGAAGCTCACCGGCCAGGAGGTGCCCGAGCGCGCCGAATATCTGCGGGTGATTCTGGGCGAGCTGACGCGCTATCAGAACCACGCCTCCTCGATTGGTTTTTTGATTCAGGAGATGGGCGCCAGCGGCACGCCGCTGATGTACGCCTTCCGCGAGCGGGAAAAGATTCTCGACCTCTTCGAGGAGTTGACCGGGGCGCGGATGATGGTCAACTACATGCGCTTTGGCGGCTGCCGCGTGGACGCATCTCCGGGGTGGCTGGACCGGACGCGCAAAGTGGTAGCAGGACTCACGGAGTTTGCGGATGAGTTTGACCGGTTGCTGAGCACCAATGAGATTCTGATGGCGCGCACGCAGGGCGTGGGCGTGCTGCGGCCGGAGCTGGCAGTGAACGCCGGAGTTACCGGACCCATGCTGCGAGCCTCGGGCGTGAACTACGACATTCGCAAAGTGGACGGCTACGGCATCTACAACCGCTTCAAATTCCGCGTGCCGCT
>PLSH01000159.1 GCA_003165095.1 Acidobacteriaceae bacterium | reverse complement strand
CAGTTGCGGCTGGTTCTTCGACGATATAGCCGGCATTGAAACTGTGCAGATCATCGCCTATGCCGCGCGCGTGCTGCAGCTCGCCGAGCAAGTCTTCGGGCCGCAGGCCGGCTCGCTCGAACCCAGATTCCTCAACCGCCTCGCCGAGGCCCGCTCCAATGACCCATCCGCCGGCGACGGTGCGCAGATCTACGGGAAATGCGTGCAGACCATGGAGCTCCATCTGGAGCAAGTCGCGGCCCACTACGCCATCAGTTCCATCTTCTCCTCGTATGCCGATGAGACGGATCTCTTTTGCTACCACGTCCGCCGAATCTCCTACGAAATCCACACCTCCGGCCGCGGACGCCTCGCGCTCGGCCGCGCTCACATTGCCAGCGCCATCACCGGCCACGCGCAAACATTTTCATTCGCCGTTCTCCACTTCGGCGATCAGAACATAACCGCCGCCGTAAAAGTGTACGATGATGCCGATGCGCCGGTCTTCGAAGCCTTTGCCAAACAGGCCGCCGAGCACGTGCTCCGCGCCGACTTTCCTGAGGTCATTCGTCTGCTCGACCGCTTCTACGGGCACGCAGACTACTCGCTCACATCGCTTTTCTCCGACGAGCAGCGCCGCATCGTTCAGCTCATCCTCAACTCCACACTTTGGGACATCGAGAACTCCCTCACCACCATCTACCAGGATCACGCCAGCCTGCTCCACTATCTTTCCCAGGCCGGCCTTCCCAAACCGCCCGCGCTGGCTCTGGCCGCGGGTTTTGCCATTAACGCCGGGCTGCGCCGCAATCTCGAGAGCGACCCCATCGACCAGGCTCAGTTGCGGTCTTTCCTGTCGCTGGCCAAGGCTGATCAGGTTCCCCTCGATACCACGACCCTCTCTTATAACGCCGATCTGCGCATGAAGCGCGCCATGGTCGAGCTGCAGATGTCCGCGGGCTCGCTCGAAATGCTCGACCGCGCCCTCGCGCTCGCCCGCACCCTCGTCGAGCTGCCCTTCGACCTCAATCTTTGGCAGGCACAAAATATCTGGTTCGAAATCCTGCGTACCTCAAGCTACGCGCTCACATCGCTCGAAAGCGGCGACCGCCCGCGTTGGGAAAAGGATTTCGGTGAGCTGGGCACTTGCCTCTCCATCGCCATCGAATCCATCCGCGCAGAAGACCGGTCCCTCGCAGCCGCTCCCGCCGCCGACTAGCACAACGACGCGCCGACTCGCTGACTCGTTGGCTCCGCTTACCCCGGTCCCGCCTTCGTCAACCGTCCATTCTTCAGCACAAACCGCTCCCCGCGCCACACAATCGTATCCCCGGCAAATCCCGCTACCCACAGGCCCATCGCCACCACGTCGCGCAACGGGAGCAGCCACAGAAACCCAAGAACCTGATGATCGCCCAGCACCTCCGCGCCCACCGTCATCGCCAGCGCCATGCGCAAAAAGAAGCTCATCGCCAGCAGCCAGAGGCTCACCGGGCTCAACCCGCTGGCCACCACGTTCAGCAACGCCCACCCCAGCCCATGCGTAAAGATCAACCCCGCGTAGCCCGCCGGCCGCGCATCCCGCACGGTCCTCATCCAGCGCAACTGGTGGTCCACAAATCCACGCCATCCGTATGCCGGAACGCTCGTCTCCACCACCGTCGAGCTCAATTCCACACAATATCCGGCCCGGGCCACACTCGCGCCCATCTCGTAGTCGTCCGCAAGGTGATCCGCAAGCGCCCTCAACCCGCCGGCTTTTTCAAGCGCTTCGCGCCGCACCGCCAGCGTCGATCCCAGCCCGTAATGCAGTCCGCCTTCGATCGTTTTTGACAGCAGCACGCCGGCTTGAAAATCCGTGGCAATCCCCAAAGCCTCCAGCCGCGAAGCCAATGTTCCGTGCGCCCGCCCGCGATAAAGCGCCGTCGCCAGCCCCACCTGCGCCGGCTCAAGACAAGCCATCACCCGCTCCAGGTAGCGCGGCTCAACCGTAATATCAGAATCGTTGATCAGCAGGAAATCATAGGAGGCGTGCGCCTCCAGTTGCATCAGCGTGCTCACCTTGCCGTTGGTTCCCAGCCGCTCCGGGCACTCCACCAGGCGGATAGCCCGCTCCGGAAACTCGGCCTGGAGCTGTTCCACGGCCGCCGCCGCGGGGTCGCTCAGCGAAGCCACTCCAAACAGCAGTTCATACTCGCCCGCGTAATTCTGCCGGCAGTGGCTGCGGAAGGCATCCAACATGCCGGGGTCCAGCCCCTTGAGCGACTTCAGCACGCTTACGCCCGGCGCAAACGCCGCCAAACGCGCCCGCCGGCGCACCAGATAGACCCGCGCCGCCACCAGCGCCGCCAAAAAGTATCCCAGCCCCGCCACGGTCAGAACCGTAGTCGCCATCTCCACAGCAAAGGCCAGGGCGTGCGGCATCACAAGAGCAAGTGTAGATGAAGGGAATAGGAAAAAGGGAACAGTGAACAAATAGGGCCCGGCGTCGAATGCGTCCATGCGGCGCATCTTAGCGCCGGGGTTGTCAGCGTAAAGTTTCAAAGAACCAATGGCGGCAAAGGGTTTTGGAATTACCAGTAAGACTCGAGGCCGTACTCTACTCCCTATTCCCTATTCCCTGCTTCACTCGTACCGCAGCGCCTCAATCGGGTCCAGATTCGCCGCCTTCCACGCCGGATAAATCCCGAACACCAGCCCGATCACGCACGACACGATAAACGCGGTCGTCACCCACAGAATAGAGAGAGCGGCATGAAGAAACGACACCGCGTAATGCAAAATCAGCGTGAACAGGCCGCCGGCCACGATGCCCAGCAAGCCGCCCACCATGCACAAAAAAACCGCCTCGATGGTGAACTGCAAAAGGATGTCGCCTTTGGTTGCGCCGATGGCTTTGCGCACCCCGATCTCCCGCGTCCGCTCCGTCACGCTCACCAGCATGATGTTCATTACGCCCACCCCGCCCACCATCAGGCCCACGGACGAAACCGCAACCATGAACAGGAACAATTCGCTGGTCAGGTCGTTCCACAGCCGCGTCAGCGATTCTGGGCCGAAAAGGGCAAAATTGTCGTCCTGTTCGGTGCGCACCTTGCGGCGCACGCGCAGCATCTCTCGCACTTCTTCGGTCACCAGGTCTTTATTGACGGCGTCGTCGTACTTCACCACAATCCGGTAATCCAGAATCTCCGGATGCAACTTGCGAAAGGTTTGCAGCGGAAAATAAGCGGAGTTGTCGGCAGTATTCCGGCCGCTTCCAATCGGCTGCGGCTGTAAATCGAAGACCCCGATCACCGTAAAAATCTCTCCGTCGCAATCCACATCCTTGCCCAGCGGCGACTCGTCGGGAAACAGATCCTCCGCCGCATCGTGGCCCAGCACCACCACCTTCGCGCTGCGCTGGTCTTCAAGATCCGTCCACATGCGACCTTCCAGAAGCGTCAGGTCGCGCGTCTCCTTGAATGCCGAGGTAGCGCCCACCAGGATCGTATTCTGGATGTTATGCGTACCGTGCTTGAGTGAAAAATTGCCCATGCCGGTCTCAAAATTCTGCGATACCAATTCGGTATCGACGGCAACCACATGCGGCAGGTTGCGCAGCGCCATCCCGTCTTCGTAGGTGAGCTTTTTGCGGTTCAGTTCCTCCGTCGTGGGCCGCCGGGCAAACGCCACAAAATGGTAAATCCACAGGTCGTTGGTTCCCAGCGCGCGCACAAACTGGTCGATATTGGTGTTCAGCCCATTGATCGCCGACGAAATCAGAATCACCGTGGAAATGCCGATCGTAATGCCCAGAATGGTCAGCCCGGAGCGCAGCTTGTTCTTGCGCANNGATAAATCCCGAAGAACAATCCCACCGCGGTTGACACCAGCAGGCTTACCACAACCGACCAGATCGCGACTTCTGAAGGCAGCGAAACCACCAGCGTAACAACCTTGGCCACGGAAATGCCCGCGGACACGCCAATTACGCCGCCCACCAGCGAGATGGTCGCCGACTCAATCAGAAACTGCAGCAATATGTCTCTTCGCNNCCCAGCGCCTTGCGCACGCCGATCTCCCGCGTTCGCTCCGTCACTGAGACCAGCATGATGTTCATGATCACAATGCCACCCACCACCAGCGAGATGGCGGCGATGGACGCCACTACCGCGCCAAAGCTGTCCAGAATCTTGCCCAGCATGTCCTTGAAGGTTGCGCTCGAGTCGATGTTGAAACTGTCCGCAGCCCCTGGCGCCAAGTGACGGCGAACGCGCATGATGGTCCGCAATTCGTCCGTGACCCCATCCATCACCTCTCCGCCTCCGCCCGTATCCACATAAATGCTCAGGCTGGCGTTCGATCCGTAACTGTGCAGAAAGCCGCTCAGCGGAATCGCAACCCAGTTATCCAGGCTGGCGCCGAATATCTTCCCCTGCGATTCGGCCACGCCAATCACCGTGTACGGCTCGCCGTCCACGCGAATTTCCTTGCCCAGCGGATCGCCTGTCCCCAGCACGTTGTCCACAATGTCGGTTCCCACAATAGCTACATGCGCGGAGTGCTCATCTTCAGCCGCGGTATATCCACGGCCCAGCGCGATGTTGAGATTCGAGATTGGAGGCATCGTCCACGTCCAGCCCCGCACCTCCGTATCGGTGGTGGATTGCGTCCCATAAACCACTTTTCCAACGGTGCTTCGCTGCGCGCCCACTGACACGCACGACCTGCAATCCGAGGCTACGGCTTTATAGTCGTCGTAGGTTACGTCCTTGCGCTTTTGAAAATCGAGATACTCCGCGAGCGTCATGAAACTCTGCGGCATCTTGCTGATGGTCACCACCGCCGCGCCGTAGGAGTTGATCTTCGAGGTCACATACTGCTTGGCCCCGTTGGTCAGCGTCACCACCGTGATCACCGATGCAATCCCGATCACCACCCCCAGCAGCGTGAGGATGCTGCGCATCTTGTTCGACCACAAGGATTGCAGCGCCAGTCTGACCGCCTCACCGAATTGCATGGCTCCCGCCTTCTTTGCCCATCCCCGCCCCAGCCCGGCGCAACTCCGC
>PLSH01000260.1:338-7588 GCA_003165095.1 Acidobacteriaceae bacterium | reverse complement strand
CTCGTGTGAATGGGCTAAGGGTGCCACATGTCACACTTTGAGCCATTCGTCCCAGATGGGGCAACGGTCAATTTGGGAATCTCTTCTGGAATTCGGACTATCCGCGCCGCCCTTTTGGGGGATTGACAGACTCCGCATTCCCCATCCCTGCGCATCCAACCAGCCTCGAACATCCTCTCATCCCAGTGAGAAACCCTCGCCAAGATAAACCCGCCGCACCTCCATGTCGTNNTCGATGCCGCTGAACGGCTCGTCGAGCAGGATGAAGTTGGGCTGGATGCACAGCGCCCGCGCAATCTCCACCCGCCGCCGTTCGCCTCCTGAAAGCGCGTATCCGCGCGTGGTGCGGATATGGCCCAGGTTGAGCTGGTTGATCAGCCGGTCGGCCCTGGTGCGGCGCTCGCGATTGTCCAGAGGCTGGGCCTCCAGCACTGCCAATATATTCTCCTCCACCGTCAGCTTGCGAAACACCGATGGTTCCTGGGGCAGGTAGCTGATCCCGAAATTGCGCGCGCGCAAATACATGGGAAGCCGCGTGATATCGGTCGAGTCCACCATCACCCGGCCGGTCTCCGGCGCAACCAGGCCCACAATCATGTAGAAGCTGGTTGTCTTGCCGGCGCCGTTCGGGCCCAGCAGGCCCACCACCTCGCCGCGCGAGATTCTCAGGTTCACCCCGCGGACCACTTGCCGTCCCTTGTAACTCTTGCCTATTCCCTCGGCAATCAGTGTCTCCATCAAGTCCAGGCTCGCTTCTGCCGCTACTTCGGCGCGGTCGTCTCGGTTGTAGTCTCGTGTCCGCCGCCTTCGATACTGACGCTATCATCGCGGCTATGGAAAATCAAAGCCTCGCCGCTCACGGTTCCCCGCTGCGGGTCGACCATTTTGGGCGGCGTCGCGGCTGTTCCGGTCAGCACGTAATTGCCGGTCGCGCCTGTGTAAACCAGTTGCTCGCCGGTGCCGCGGCGTCCCTGGGAGCTGACCGTTACGCGGCCGGTAGCCGTCATCCGCTCCACCTGGCCCTGCCCGCTCGCGTGGCTCGCGGCCGGCGTAAGTTTCAGCTCCACCACGTTTGATACCGACGTTGCCGTACCGGTTTCAGCCGTCACCGTGCCCAGAACGCCGCCCCGCATCACCGCCCGGCGCTCCACGTCGAAGTACGACAGATCGCCTCCGCGCACCCGGATCACGGAAGGCGTCGCTGGCTTCGCAGCCGCATCGCCGCTCGCGGCCTCCGGCTTGCCCCCGTTCAGTGAGCCCTCGCTCAATAGCACCGCCTTCACCGGGTCCGCGGAGTCGGTGCTGCGCGCCACCAGCGTCTGCTTCCGGCGATCCAGAACGATCACCGGCCCAGTCACCGAGTTGGCCTGCTGCCACAGCCGGGCATTGCCGCGGAAGGTAGCCTCGTCCGTGGCCTGATGCAATTCGGCCTCGGCGGCAATCACGTGTGCCGGACCCTCCCCGCCCAAACCCACGCTGCCCCGGCCCGCCGCGCTGTCCCGGGCCACCGCGCTGTATTGACCCGCCAGGTCCTTCTGGTTGGGTGGATGCGCGCCGGTCCCGCTTCCAGCGCCGTTCGTCCACGTGCCCTTGATGTTGCCATGCGCAAACGCGTCGCCGGACTCCTGGCTTACATCGATCTTGTCCGCCGTGAGTTCGATGCCTCCGTCTTCCACGCGCGGGCTCTCGGTCAGGTGCAGCCACTCGCCCGCGCCCTCATAAACGGCATGACCGGCCGTGGCATGCATCTCCGGCTGCGGCTGCGCGCCGGCCTTGGTCCCCGGCCGCTCGACCAGCACAACATGGCCGTCGAGCACAGCTGACTCAATCTGCGTGGCGCCGCCCGGTGCCTCTTCGCCGCGGCGGACACCGCTCTTGGCCGCGCCGCCGGCGGGCGCAAAATGAGCCTCCAGACGGTCACCGCTCGCCGCCTGCCTGGTTCCCGTGGCCGTAGTCTGCTCCATGCTGGCATGGCCCGTGCCGCTCATCGCCCTCAGCATCGAATACGGACCGAACTCTCCGCTCACCTCATCGGCGGACAGCATCGAGGGCGACGGCGTCCCGTTTCCGCGCTGGCTCACGCCGTCGACAACCACCCCGCCAAACCCGTGCATGCTGGCCGGCTCTACTTGTCCTTTGCCCACGTTGCGAAACTCCACGTCGGCCACCGGCGAACGCCAGCTCCTGCTCACCTTCGCCGCAACCGTCTGTCCATTGGTCGCCGTCCGGTTCGTTTCCTCGCTGTGCATCTCCACGCCGCGTTCCAGGTGCGCGTGGCGCAATTGCCCCTGCGTCGTGAACTCGAGTTCCGCTGTGGGCGACGTTCCGTGCACCGTTCGCACGCCGCTCGCTGAATCCATGCTGACGCCGCCCGCCAGATGCCCGTGGCGCGGCTGGTTGTGCTCATCGAATTCCATCGATCCGGTCGGCGCGGCCACGCGGCCTCCCGTCGCCGTCGCCAGCGTAAAGCCTCCTGTTGCGTCCAGCCGCACCGCCGTTCCATCGTTGCGAAACAGGATCTTCGCCTCCGCCGCCGTGGCATGGCCGCCGCGATAATCGGCCGTCGCCGCTTGCAAATTGCAAACGTCCGTGTCGCGCTCGAACTGCGCGTGTGCGGCGTGAATCTCCACCGGATTGGCTCCGCGCTGCGTGGTCAGCTCTACCGCCCGATCGAGCACCAGGAACCCCTGCTGCGAATCGTAGCTGGCCCCCATCGAGCTGCCGCTGCCCTCAGACATTGAAAAATCCACGCGCTGCGCAGTCGTCGCCACCTCGCTCTTCTGGTCAAACGTCAGCCCGCTGGTCTTCACGTGTATCTCGCTATTCGCCGCCGCTTGCGCGGCCGCGGCCAGCGGGTGGCCCTTCGACTTGTCCCTGGCTGCCTGCTGCTGCGTGGCTTTGGGCGCAATCGCCGGCGCCTCGCCGGGCCGCATCAGCGTGATCTCCACCGGGCCGGCGGCCGTCGCCGTGCCCTCTTTCTGGTCGTACTCAAACTCGTTGCCCTCGATGCGGTCCACCCGGTTCCCGTCCGCACCGTAAAGCTCGATCTGCACGTCGTGCAGCACCGCATGGTCGTTCTTCAGTTGAACCACTTTCGAGGCGTGAATCTTGAACAGCGTGTGCCCCTGGCTCGACTGCGTGTAGGTCACCCCGTTGGCCTCCTGCTCGATGTCAATGCCCAGCCGCTTGGGAATGTCCCGCCGAATCAATGGGCCCTTGAACCTGCTGATGGCCAGAAAAACGCCCAGCGCCACCACCAGCAGCACCGCTGCCCCCAGCACCAGCGTCCGCATTCGCTCGATCGTCAGCCACACGGGTTAATTCCCCATTCCCAGCCGCGCCGCCAGCCGCTGGGCAAGGCTTTCCCCCAGCTCGCTCCACAACAGGCGCGCCGTTGCGCCCGAGTCCTTCTCCGCCGCTCCGGTCAGCGTCACCAGTTGGCGCACGTTCTCCTCTACGTGCCGCGCTCCCACCTGCTCAAGCTCGGCGTCTTCTTCCAGAAACGGCGTGTCGGTGCCAAAGTCAATCCGAATGTGCCCGTCCTGCTCATACGCGCCCTCGTCAAACACCGGTCCAAAGCCCGTTACCCGCACCAGCCGCGGCTCGCGCACCCACCGCGCCGTAACGCCGGCCTCCCGGCCGGCTGTAGCGCGGGCGTCCTCGCCCGCGCTCGCTATCTCCCAAAGACTCCATCCAATCTGGAACTCGTAAGCATAATCGTCGTGCAGCAGTTCGAGCGCCTCTTCGACAGCTACGCGAGGCTCAGCGCCCCGCTCCCCGCGCCCATAAACCCGCTGAAACACCGGCGATTCGCTCCAACTCACCGGCCACACCGTGACCGCATACACCCGCGCCTCGCCGCCGTGCGCGGCAAACGCACCCAGCACCGCCGTCAGCTTGTCGGGGAGCGCCGCCAGGCGCAGATTCGGATACCAAAGACTCAAATAAAGCGTGTCGGACATCTCTATTGATTTTAGACGGGCCAGGTCCCGGCCTGGATTCGCGGAACCGGGCGCGGACCTCGGAGGGAGCAGGGGCCTTCACAGCCTGGGGAAAAACGATGCTTTGTAACAAGGGCACGGCTTCAGCCGGGCAATAAGCAGCCACAATAAAATGAAAGGCCGGGTGCCCCATCCATGGCGTAGCTTTATCACGCCATGGGTGGGATACCACGGACCCAAACAATGCTTTGTAACAAGGGCACGACTTCAGCCGGGCCGAAAACGATGCAGAATGAACCTGGGCTTCAGCCCCTGCGGGACGCCTTCCCGGCATCTCATTCAAATTTCGGCCTTTTTCCGCACCTTCTTCAGGCCCCTGAATCTCCGCGCAAATCAAAACCAGGCCTTCAGGCCCGGTCGAACGCCAGCCACTATCCCGTCACAATCTCGCTGAAATCCTCAATGTCGCTGGAATGCCCCGTCAGGGGCAAAGGAAGTTAGCCCCGGATGGAGTCCGCCGCAGCGCACGCAATCCGGGGAACCGATCCATCAAAGAATTCCCAGCCCCGTAGGGGCGTAAGAGCCTTGTCTCAGTTTTCGAAGAAAGCAGGGCTGCGGAGGGAGCACGGTTTCGGAGGGAGCAGTGGCCTTCAGGCCCCTGAATCTCGGCGCAAATCAAAAACAGGCCTTTAGGCCCGGCCGAACGCCGGCCACTATCCCGTCACAATCTCGCTGAAATCCGCAATCCCCGAGAATCCGCGCTGCACCTCGTTGATCAGCCCCAAATGCGCCCCGCGCACTAACGGATCAGGATCGAGCACCATCACCTTATCGAAGAAAGCGTCGACATCCGGGCGAAGCGTAGCGATCAAGGCCAGCGCCTCGCCGTACGTCCGCTGCTCGCGGAGCGCGGCCACCTTTGGCGCCAGAGTCGCCGCGGCATCGGCCAACTGCTGCGCCTCTTGAGCCAGCGTCACGCTCTTCGGCGACCCAATCTCAAATCCCTTTTCCTCCGCCTGCCGCAGAATATTCTTGATCCGCTTGAAAGCCGCAGAGATCGCCGCAAAATCCGCCGACTCGCGCGCCGCCGTCAACGCCTCGGCCCGCGCAATCGCGTCACGCACGTCGTCCGCGCCCGCAGCCAGCACCGCATTCACCACGTCGTAAGCAAACCCGCGCACATCCTTGAGATAAAAATGCAGCCGTTCGAGGAGGAAGGCAGACACGGCCTCGGCATTCGCCTTGTTTGCTTCCTCGCTTGTGGTCTGCTCGGTACTCGCCGCTAGCAACTCGGAAAGGGTAAGAGGCAGCGAGGACTCAGCGAGGACCTTCACTATGGCATTGGCTGCGCGGCGCAAGGCAAATGGGTCTTTCGAACCCGTCGGGGCGGCGCCAATCCGAAACATCGCGGTAACTGTCTGAATGCGGTCAACAAGTCCAAGCAGCTTCCCCTCTATCGTCGAGGGGATCGCATCCTCAGTTGAGGCAGGCTTGTATTGGTCATAAATCGCCTGCGCTACCTTGCCATCGTAGCCCTGAGTCTTAGCGTATAGGCCGCCGATGATGCCCTGAAGCTCCGTGAATTCTTTAACGAGTTCGCAAGTCAGGTCGGTCTTGGCTAAAGTGAGCGCAATTCCCAATGCCGAATAATCAAGTGTGCCAAAAGATTTAAACTCAAGTATCTTTTGCAGCCTCTGTGCAACCCAAGTATTCTGAACGTACTTATCGAAATAGCTCCCCAGCTCCTTCTGGAACGTAACGTTCTTCAGGCTCTCAACCCGCTCCGCCAGCGGCGTCTTCTGATCGAAATCCCAGAAGAACCGCGCNNTCCTTGAATCGTGCCCGCAACACCCGCGCATTTCCGTGCCGGATAATCTCCGCGCCCTCGCCGTCCACCTGCGTGTTCAGCACCGCCAGAAAGTGCGGCGCGAGTTTCCCGTCCGCGCCCTCAACCGCAAAATATTTCTGGTGATCCCGCATCACCGTCACCAGCACCTCTTCCGGCAGCGCCAGGTACTCTGCCTCGAAGTTGCCGAGAATCACGCTCGGCCACTCGGTCAGGTGCACAACCGTCTCCACCAGCGCCTCGTCCTCCCGCCAGCGCGCCCCGGGAACCGTGCGCGTAGCCGCATCCAGCGCCTTGCGTATGATCTGTCTCCGCTCCGCCACATCCACCACCACGCTCGCGGCCCGCAGCATCTCCTTGTAGCTCGCCGCGGAAGTTAAGAGCACGGAGTGCCCGTGCAGCACGCGATGCCCGCGGCTCAAGTTTCCTGCCGTGATGCCAGCAATGGTAAGTGAAACGACGGAGTCGTCGAGCAGCGCCACCACCCAGCGCACCGGCCTTACAAAACGCTCCGGCTTCCCCGCCCGCCAGTACATGTTCTTCGCCCAGTAAAGGCCCAGCACTTCCTTCGGCAATTCGGCAACCAGAATCTCAGCCGCAGTCCGGCCGCGGCGCTCCATCGTCGCGCCAACGTACTCGCCCTTGGGCGTAGTAATTTTTTCAAGATCCGCGACCGTCACGCCCGCCTTCTTCGCAAAGGCCTCGACCGCCGCAGTCGGCGCGCCGTCTTTGAAGGCCACTTTCCACGGCGGCCCCGTCAGCTTTTCCTCAGTGTCGGCCTGGCTCGCGAGCACGCCCTCCGCCAGCACCGCCAGCCGCCGCGGCGTGGAGTAGGTAATCACTTTGGCGCCCTCGGCCAACAGCCGCTCGCGCGTCAGCAGGTCGCTCACCCGCCGCCCCAACTCGGCCTCAGCCTCGGCAATCATCCGGGCCGGAACCTCTTCCAACCCGATCTCCAGTAAAAAATCCGCCATAAATCAAATGTCTTTCCGCTGACTCGCTAACTTGCTAACTACCTGACCCGCCAACTTGCCAACTCGCCAAAACCGCGAAGCGGTGCCAACCCGCCAAATCAATCCAACCCGCTAACTCGCTGACTAGCTGACCTGCTGCACCGCGTACGCCTTCGCCACACCCACCGCCAGCGCCCGAATCCGCCCGATCACGCCCACCCGCTCCGTCACGCTGATCGCCCCGCGCGCATCCAGCANNCACTTCAGCGCCAACTCATAAGTCGCCAGCAGCGGAAACCTGCGCTTCTCCGCCGCGCTCGCCTTATCGTCATGCAAGAGCGCGTTGGCTTTCTCCAGCAGCGCCTGCGCCTCAGCCTCATACAAATTGAAATGCGTCCACAGCTTGTCGACCTCGGCAAACTCGAAGTTGTAAACCGAGAATTGCACCTCCTCGGCCAGCCGCACGTCGCCGTAGGTCACCGCCGCGCCAGTCTCCGGGTCGCGCGCCCA
>PLSH01000260.1:0-327 GCA_003165095.1 Acidobacteriaceae bacterium | reverse complement strand
CCGCCCGCCGGCCACTCCCAGTTGTCTTCTTCGAACTTCAGGTCGTGGTGCTTCAGGTCGATGCCCATGGCCTCGAGCGATTCGAGATAAAGTTCCTGCACGTTCACCGGAGGCGGCTTCAGCACCAGTTGGAACTGCGTGTGCTTAAACAGCCGGTTAGGATTCTCGCCATAGCGCCCGTCAGCCGGCCGCCGCGAGGGTTGCGCGTAGCCCACCCTGTAGGGCTTAGGCCCCAGCACGCGCAAGAACGTCTCCGGACACATCGTTCCCGCGCCCACTTCCACGTCGTAGGGCTGCTGGATCACGCATCCGCGCTCCGCCCAGAAC
>PLSH01000195.1:1425-6404 GCA_003165095.1 Acidobacteriaceae bacterium | reverse complement strand
GCCTCCCAGAACAGATGCTGCTCGTCCTGGACCCACTCGAAGTAAGACACCGTCACTCCGCCCGCGTTGCACAGAATATCCGGGATCACAAAAATACCCTTGCTCTCCAGAATCCTGTCGGCTGCCGGCATCACCGGGCCGTTGGCCGCTTCTGCAACAATGCGCGCGCGGATCGTGCCCGCATTCTCCTCGTGGATCGTGTTCTCAAGCGCCGCCGGCACCAGAATGTCGCACCCCAAAGCAAGCAGCTCTTGCGGAAGAATCGGCTCGCTCTCCGGGAATCCGTCCACGTGTCCGCACAAGGCCTTCATGTGAATGAGTTCCGGAATGTTCAGCCCGTCGCGGTTGTAAACGCAACCCGTCGAGTCGCTCACCGCAACCACCTTCGCGCCCGCTTCATGCAGCAGCTGCGCCGTAATCGAGCCCGCGTTGCCAAATCCCTGCACCGCAACCGTCGCGCCCTTCAACTCCATGTGCAGATGCTCGCAGGCGCTTTCAATCGTGTAATAAACACCGCGGCCCGTGGCTTCATTGCGGCCCAGTGATCCGCCCAGGCTGATCGGCTTGCCCGTCACTACCCCGGGAATCGGATACCCCTTGGTCATGCTGTAGGTGTCCATGATCCACGCCATCGTCTGCGAATTCGTGTACACATCGGGGGCCGGAATGTCCTGATCCGGCCCGATCAGCGGTAGAATCGCGCTCGTATAGCGACGCGTCATCCGTTCCAGTTCCCCTTGAGACATGTGTTTCGGATCGCAGGTAATACCGCCCTTCGCTCCGCCGAACGGAATATTCACCACCGCGCACTTCCACGTCATCCACGTGGCCAGCGCCTTCACTTCATCCAGCGTTACCTGCGGGTGGAACCGGATGCCGCCCTTGGCCGGACCGCGCACCATGCTGTGCTGCACGCGATAGCCCTCGAACCGGTGAATGTGCCCGTCATCCATGCGCACCGGCACGGTGACCGTCAGCACGCGCTCGGGATACTTGATCATCTCCCGCGTATTGCTGTCGAGCCCCATTGCGTCAACAGCGGTATCGAAATTCTCCATTGCAACGTCATAGGCGTTGTTTTTGCTTATTGTCGTGAGCATTCGTTCTTCCTCCTCGCCCGAACTGAACCGGCCCGTCCATCTGGACCGCCAACCCTCAGGCGACAGTCGTTTCCGCCAGATGAACCGCGCTCAGCGCCGTCTCCTGGCTCGTCTCGTATACAGGAACCAGCCACTTCCTGTACGCCGGTAAATGTCCTCGCGCGGCATCGGCGTAAAACTGTTGCAGCTGCTGCGTCCACGCGCCGATCTCTCCATGCTTCACCGGCCGGTGATCCACGCGCACCACCGCCGAAATCCCCACCGCCGTGCCGGTCAGGAACAGCTCGTCGCAGATGTACAGCTCGCTGCGATCGATGGGCCGCTCCTTCACCTGCAGCCCCAGTTCCCGCTGCGCCAGCTCCATCACCGACGCCCGTGTGATTCCCTCCAGAACGTTTTCACTCACCGGCGGCGTAATCAGCGTTCTCCCGCGCACCATGAATAGATTGCACGTCGCGCCCTCCGCCACATGCCCGCTCTCGTTCAGCAGAATCGCCTCGTCAAAGCCGCTGCGCCGCGCATCGTCTGTAGCCAGCGCGCTGTTCGCATACGCTCCGCAGATCTTGGCCCGCGCAGGAATCGCGTTGTCTTGAATCCGCCGCCACGCGCTCACCCCGGCATGAAGCCCCTTCTCGCCATGAAAATACTCGCCGAACGGCAGCACTACAATCGCGAATGCATCCTGGTCGTCGGTCGCCACGCCAATCCGCTCGGCGCTCTTGTACGCCAGCGGGCGCACGTAAACATTGGTGCGAAATCCGTTGCGCCGCATCAGTTCCACCGTCACATCGCAAAGCTCCTTCGGCGACATTGGAACTTCAATGCGCATAATCCCGCAGTTCTGCTTCCAGCGCTCGTAGTGCTCCTCCGGCCGCAGGATGAAGAGTTCCTGCCCTTCGCCATCCCAGTGCGCGCGAATCCCTTCAAATACGCCGGTTCCGTAATGCAGCGCGTGGGTTAGAATCCCTATGCGCGCCTCGCCCAGCGGCATGTAGCTGCCGCCAAAGTACACGATCAGGTTCGGATCCCCATCCGCCTTCATTTCATCCCTCCACAATCCTCTGCCGCAATAACTCGCGGCCGCGCGCGATGGCGCGCTCATCGAGCTCCACCCAGCGTGAATTCTTGATCAGCCGCCGCAGCGCCGCATCCAGACTGGCCTGCGGCAACACATCCGCGATCTCCAGAAGCGCGCCCAGCATCATCATGTTCGCCGCCCGCGCGTCGCCCAGCGCATCGGCTTCCCGCGTGAACGGAACAGCCAGAACCTGCACGCCCTCGCGTTCCAGGTCGGCCGGAAACGTGTCCCCGTTGTAGAGAACCCATCCGCCCGGCCGCACGCTGGCGTCGAACTTCCGCAGCGAAGGCTCGTTCATCGCTACCAGCACGTGGGGCAGTGCCACCATCGGCGAATCGATCGCCTGGCGCGAGAGACGCACGTGACAATTCGATGTCCCCGATCGCATCTCCGGCCCATACGACGGCAGCCATGAAACTTCCAGCCCCGCGTCCAGGCCCGCCTCCGCCAGCACTTCGCCGAGCAGCAGCACGCCCTGCCCGCCAAAGCCCGCGATCCGCACTTGAAGATCGATCTCATTTCCCGGCGTAAGCCGGTGCGCGTTCCCTTCCGGCAAATCTTCCTCCGCCACGCCCAGCAACCGCGGAATCTCCTCAAGCCCCGGCGCCGGCTCCGGCAGCTCGCGCGGCTCGCGCTCCTTGGTCCTGTCGCAAAATACCCCCAGCGGATAAGTCTTCTCCATTACTTCCTTCACCCAGTGCTGCGCCTCCACCGGGGTCATCTTCCAGATCGTCGGGCACGGCGCCAGCACCTCGATCAACGAGAAGCCCAGCCCCTTGACCTGGTTCTCAACGGCTTTGCGAATCGCCCGCGTAGCCTGCGAAATCTGCCGGTTGTCTCCCAGCGCCACGCGCTCAATGTAGACCGGAGCCTCCAGCGTGGCCAGCAGTTCGCTCACGTGCAGCGGATAGCCTTCCGTGGCCGGGTTGCGCCCTAATGGCGTCGTCGTGCTCTTCTGCCCGATCAGCGTCGTAGGCGCGCATTGTCCGCCCGTCATGCTGTAAATTGCATTGTTCACAAAGATCACAGTGATGTTCTCGCCGCGATTGGCCGCGTGCAAGATCTCCGCCGAACCGATCGCCGACAGGTCTCCGTCTCCCTGGTAGCTGATCACGATGCTCCCCGGGTGGCTGCGCTTCATCGCCGTCGCCACCGCCGGTGCCCGCCCATGCGCCGCCTGCACGTTGCCCACGTCGAAGTAGTAGTACGTAAACACCGAGCAGCCCACCGGGCCAACCAGAATGGTCCGGTCCTGGATGCCTAGCTGGTCGATGGCCTGCGCCAGCATCTTGTGCGCCGTCCCGTGCCCGCAGCCCGGACAAAAGTGGGTCGCGTGCTTTAGCTCTTCCTTGCGCTCGTAGCGTTCATAGAAGGCTTTGGCCCGGCCGTGCGATACCTCGTAATCGGTAACCATTTCGCTAGACATGTGCCAACCGCTCCTCTTTGAGATAATGCCGCGCCTGCTCGTTTACAAATCGAAGCACTTCCTCGTGCGACGGCACATTGCCTCCCACGCGGCTCAAAAACTCCACCGGGCATGCGCCGTTCAGCGCCAGCCGCACATCTTCAAGCAATTGCCCATTGCTCATCTCCACCACCACGAACACCCGCGCGCGTTCCGCCAGCCTTTTGAAGTGGCCCACCGGAAACGGATAAAGCGTGATCGGCCGCAGCAGTCCCACCTTCAACCCGTTCTCGCGCGCCTCCGCCGTTACCGCCTTCAGAATCCGCCCCACGATGCCGTAGCCCACCAGCACGATCTCCGCGTCTTCCGTCGAACACTCCTCGGCGCGAACCTCGTCGCGCTCCGCCATCTTGTACTTGGCTTCGAGAGCCCGCTCATGCGCCTCCAGCTCATCGCAATCCAGGTGCAGCGAGTTGATCAGATTTCCCCGCGAAGCCTTTGTCCCTGCCACCGCCCACTCCGCCACCCGCGGCGCCGTTGCCCTCTGCTGAAACTCCACCGGCTCCATCATCTGTCCGATAAATCCATCCGCCAGCACCACCACCGGGTTGCGATAGCGGTCCGCCAGCTCAAACGCCAGCGCCGTCAAATCCGCCATCTCCTGCACCGAATGCGGCGCCAGCACGATGGTGCGATAATTCCCGTGCCCTCCGCCCTTCACCACTTGGTGATAGTCGCCCTGCTCGGCGGCAATGTTGCCCAGCCCCGGGCCCCCGCGCGTAATGTCTGCAATCACGCAGGGCAGCTCCGCGCCCGCCATGTAGCTGATCCCTTCCTGCATCAGGCTGATGCCAGGGCCGCTCGAGGCCGTCATTGCGCGGATCCCCGCCGCCGCCCCGCCATACAGCATGTTGATGGCCGCTACCTCGCTCTCCGCCTGCACGTAGACCCCGCCGGCCCGCGGCATGTAGAGCGCCGCGGCCTCCGCAATCTCGCTCGCCGGCGTGATGGGATACCCGTAGAACCCCCTGCAACCGGCCAGAATCGCGCTCTTCACGATCGCTTCGTTGCCCTTCATCAGTTGCTTGCGCATTCTGCCGCACCTCCCATCGCTGCATTCGGCTGGCGCGCCGCAATGGCCGCGTCCTTGACCAGGTGAAACACAGTGATCGCCCCCGGCTCCGGGCAAACCATGAAGCACACACCGCACCCCGTGCAACCCGCGCCCAGGTAAAACGCGGTGCGATAACCGAAGTGATTCAGCCCGTCGCCCATGCCAATCAACTTCGGCACACAAGCTTCAATGCACAGCCCGCAGCCCTTGCACTCATCTCCGTCGATCTGCAGCAGGCCACGGTCCCGTTTCTTCGCCCGCTCATTCAATTCGCTCATTCCG
>PLSH01000195.1:0-1310 GCA_003165095.1 Acidobacteriaceae bacterium | reverse complement strand
ATAATCGGCACCCCGCCCTTCGACCGCGCCGCGCCTCGAATGAAATCCAGTTGTCCGCCGAATCCGCTGTAAGGCCGCGTTCCAATCGAGTCCGCGCACACCTGGCCCGTCAAATCGATCTGCAGCGCGGAATTGATCGCTACCATCCGCTCGTTTTGCGCCACCACAAACGGATCGTTCGTGTAGCTGATCGGCCGGAACTCGAAGCTCGGATTCTCATGAATGAAATCGAACAGCCGCTGCGTCCCCAGAACAAATGCTGCCACCGCCTTGCCGCGGTGCAGAGACTTCCGATCCCCGTTCATGATTCCCGACTCCATCAGGTCGATCACCCCGTCCGGGCACATCTCCGTATGAATCCCCAGGTCCCGCTTGCCCTCCAGGCAGTGCAGCACCGCCTCTGAAATCCCGCCAATCCCCGTCTGCAGCGTCGCGCCATCCGGTATCAGCGAGGCGACGTTGCGCGCCACCCGCATGTGCGTCTCATTGAAGGGCTCCGCGTGCAATTCGAGCAGCGGCCGCGAGCTCTCCACCACCGCCGTGATCCGGCTGATGTGTACGGCCGTATCGCCGTGCGTGCGCGGCATCCGCTCGTTCACTTCCGCAATCACCGTCTTCGCGCAGCGAACCGCCGTCAGCGTGCAATCCACCGTGGTTCCCAGGCTCATGAATCCGTGCGCGTCGGGCGGCGACACCTGCATCAGCACCACGTCCAGCGGCATGGCCCCGCTCTCNNCCCAGAAACAGACCGCGATGCCGAAAATGTCCCTCGAACTCCGGCCGTGTGTAATCCGCGCTGCCGAGCGTCATCATGTGTACGACCTCGACATCGCGAACCCTGGGAGCCCGCGCCACCATCGCTTCCACCAGCACCGAAGGCGTCCCGCATCCCGACTGGATCCAGACTCGCTCGCCGGATACNNCAACCCCTTGAAATCACGCCACTCGAGGGTGCCCGCATGTACCTCTAAACCGGCGTTATTCTGCGCCGTGCAAGAGGTGCAAGCTGTGATGGGTGTCACCTCAATTTCGCCTTATTCTCTGTAGGTTAAAGGCCATTTTCCCAGCGATTTCGAAGCCCAAACCCACACTTCACCTAATGAATGACAAAACTCCGCCCATCCGCAAATCCCCCGCCATCCGGACTCTTTTTGATGACTCAATTCCAGCACCCGCGTGCCCCATCCATGCCGCAGTCTCTTCGCGGCAGGGGTGGGATACCACGAACCCCAACGATGCTTTGTAACAAGGGCACGGCTTTAAAGCCTGCCCTGAGCGAAGTCGAATGGGGGCCGCGAGCAGCCACAATA
>PLSH01000409.1 GCA_003165095.1 Acidobacteriaceae bacterium | reverse complement strand
ACCGACCACCGCATCGGCCTCACGCTGCACCAGCTCGACCTGGTCATGGAGGGCAGGCTGCAGCCGATTGTCGATGCGCTGATCGCGCACTACCAGGCGGAGCACTTGAAGGCCGACTCGACGCAGGCGGCGTAAGGCTTGCCCGCCCTTCGCAATTTCGTCCCAAGCGGAATGGCGCGCCTATGGTTCGGGCCGCATCCCGATCGCGCCCGCCAGGATTCGGAAACGCTTCTGCTGCATGTGCTGGAGAACAACAAGGCTTGGCTTCTCGCTCATCTAGACGACGAGTTCCCCGAGGACCAGGCCGCCCGCTTCACCCAACTGATTGACCGCCGATTGACCGGCGAGCCCATCCAATACATCACGGGCGAGACGGAGTTCTACGGACTGCCCTTTCGCGTCACGCCGGATGTGCTGATTCCCCGGCCGGAAACGGAGCACCTGGTAGAAAGAGCTATAGAGTTGGCTGCCGCCTTTGACCATCCGCGCATTGTGGATGTGGGCACGGGCTCCGGCGCGATTGCCGTTGCGTTGGCGCTCAAGCTGCCCGCGGCACAGCTCACAGCAATCGACTGCTCCACGCCGGCTTTGGCAGTTGCGCGCGCAAATGCTGAACGCAACGGCGTGGCGGAGCGCATTCGCTTTCTTGAGGGCGATCTGCTTGCACCCATCGCGCGGGAAACATTCGATATCGTAGTTTCCAACCCGCCCTATGTGCCGGAATCCGACCGCGCCTCGCTGTCCGTCGAGGTACGCGGCTACGAGCCCGCGCAGGCGTTGTTTGCCGGCAGCGACGGGCTCGCCATCTACCGCCGCCTCATTCCCGACGCCTTTGCCGCGCTCGTCTGCGGCGGCTTTGTGGTGCTGGAGATCGGCTACGGCCAGCAGGAGGAGATTCGCGCGCTGCTGGCGAGCGCGACCTTTGAAGAAACCGGATTTACCGCCGACCTGCAGGGAATTCCGCGCGTCACATCTGCCCGGCGCCCTCTCAAATAGAGCAGCCCACTAATTCGCGCGGCCGGTCTTGCTCAGTTCCTTATAGAAGCCCAGATCTTTGCCCGTCAGGCCTTTTGCAATATAGAGAATCTGCCCGTAGTGCATTCCAAAATGCTCCACGACCTGGTAAACGGCATCCAGGCCGCGAACGTGGTAACCCTGAATCTCGTAGGGGGCGAGCAGATCGTCCACAGTGAGACGCGCCAGCACGTTGCCGACTTCGGCCAGCGTGGCTCCCAGTCGCTCCAGAAGTTCAGTTTCCGTGAGCCCTCCTTGTGCCGCGAACTCGGCCGGCCGGTTGCGCTTGTCTTCATCCTTGCTGAACGACGCCACCAGCCACTGCCCCACGTTGCCGTTCAGGTGCAGGATCAGATTGCCGATGCTGTTGGAGGATTCGTTCGGGCGCCACCACACCTGCTCTTCGGTGAGTGGGGCCACGCATTCCCTGAGCCGCGGCCAAAACTGTTCGAGCAGCTTCTCGCGTGAAAACTCAAGAAACAGCTTTGCCAATTCGGCGTCAGTTTCCGTCATCGAAATTCCTCCATTGCGCAGCGGATACAAGCCTGCGAGGGTTCTCAAGAATGCCTGCCGCACCGCGGCCGAATCCAAATTTCCGGTCGGCGTCCGCTAGATCAGTTCGCTGCCCGCAAACCAATAGCAGATTTCAAACGCGGCGGTATCTTCGGCATCGGAACCGTGGATAGCGTTCTCCTGAAGGGAGCCGGCGAACTTCTTGCGGATGGTCCCTTCCTCAGCGTTGGCGGGATTGGTGGTGCCCATCAGCCTGCGCAGATCGGCAATCGCGTTCTCCTTTTCGAGCACCAGCAGAATCAAGGGTCCCGAAGACATGAACGTGGTAAGGGAGTCAAAAAACGGCCGCTCGCGATGAACGTGATAAAACCCCTCGGCCTGCGTCTTGGAAATGGATTGCTTCTTGATGGCAACGATGCGGAATCCGGCCTTGTCGATCTCGGCGAGAATGGCGCCGGTAAAACCGTTGCGGACCGCGTCCGGCTTGATGATGCTGAAGGTGCGTTGCGACACTTGGTTTGCTCCTGTCGGGGAATTGCTTCAACTCTCCATTGTAATTGCCGCGCTGATGATCCACCCCCAACGTGCCGCGAATCTGGTAGAGTTTCGGAATGTTCCGCTTCGCCGCCGCTCCCCAGCTTTGTTTTGCGTCACTCATCGCAATTCTGGTTGCCGCGCCGGCGTTTAGCCAAAGCGCGACGCCTGTCACAGCACAGGCTGGGCCTCAACTGCGGGTTTTCGATCCGTCGCTGATCGACACCACGGTCGACCCTTGCGAGAACTTCTACCGCTTCAGTTGCAACAACTGGTTCAAACGCAATCCGCTGCCCGCCGATCAGGAAGGCTATGGGCGCTTCACAGAACTGTACGAGCTGAATTTGCTTCATTTGAAGGAGATTCTCGAGGTCTCCGCGGAGCCCACACCTGCACGCACGCCAAACGAGCAGAAAATCGGCGACGAGTACGCGAGCTGCATGGACACAGCTGAAGTGAACCGGCTGGGACTGAGGCCGCTGGAGCCGGAGTTGGAGCGCATTGCGGCGCTTGAGTCGACGGCGGAGTTGCCGGCATTGCTGGCTCACCTACAATCGATTGGCGTGGGCGCGTTCTTCGGCATGGAATCGGGCCAGGACTTTGCAAATTCAAACGATGTGATCAGCATTTACGGTTCGGGCGGACTGGGATTGCCGGAGCGCGACTACTACACGCGGACCGATCCGGTTTCAGTCAAACAGCGGCAGCAGTATGTGGATCACGTGAGCAAGATGCTTGTGCTGGCGGGCGAGCCGGATGCGCGGGCCGCGCGCGATGCGGAAACGGTGCTGGAGATTGAGACGCGGCTGGCCAGGGCATCGCTGACCATCACCGAGCAGCGCGATCCGCAGAATCTGAATCATCCCACCGATGTAGTTGGGATGGAGGCCATGCTGACGCATTTTTCGCTGGCCCGGTACCTGGCCGCGGCGCACGCGCCGGCAGCGGGCAACGCGAACGACAATGAGCCGAAGTTCCTGGCCGAGTTCAACGCCCTGGTGGCCGATACGCCGATTAGCGAGATCAGAGCGTATCTGCGCTGGCACCTGTTAAACGCCTACGCGGGCACCAGTATGCCGGAAAGTTTCGATCGGGAGAATTGGAATTTTTACACACACATCCTCAACGGCGCGGAGAAGCAGCAGGACCGATGGAAGCGCTGCACCAGCCGCGTTGACGATGAGCTGGGCGAGGCGCTGGGCCAGGTGTACGTGGCCAAATATTTTCCGCCCGCCGAAAAGCAGCGCACGCTGGAGATGACGCTGGCCATCGAGCAGGCGATGGACAAGGACCTCGACGGGCTGGACTGGATGAGCCCCGAGACAAAACTCAAAGCCCGGGACAAGCTGCACGCGGTGATGAACAAGATCGGTTACCCGGACCAATGGCGCGATTATTCAAAGCTGATCATCGTGCGCGGTGATGCGATGGGCAACCAGATGCGGGCGCGGGAGTTTCAATTTGCGCGTGACCTGGCTAAAATCGGCAAGCCGGTGGACAACGGCGAATGGCAAATGACGCCGCCAACGGTGAATGCTTACTACGATTCGCAGATGAACAACGTGAATTTTCCCGCCGGTTATCTGCAACCGCCATTTTTCAGCGGTAAAGAAGACGATGCGGCCAACTACGGTGACATGGGCTCGACGATCGGCCACGAACTGACGCACGGATTCGACGACGAAGGACGGCAGTTCGACAAGGGCGGCAACCTGAGGAACTGGTGGACGAAGGACGACGAGCGGAAATTCAACGATCGCGCCGAGTGCATGGTGAAGCAGTATGACGCCATCGAGGCTGTCCCCGGTGTTCACCTGAACGGCAAGCTGACGCTGGGCGAAAACCTGGCCGACCTGGGCGGGTTGTGGCTGGCGTGGCTGGCCTGGCTGGACAAGACCGAGGTCGCACACGTGGACATGACGGCAAAGACGGACAGCTACACGCCGGACCAGCGCTTCTGGATTGCCTACGCGCAACAGTGGTGCACGCAGACCCGGCCCGAGCAGTTGCGAACCCAGGCCCAGACCGATCCGCATGCGCCCGATGAGTACCGCGCCAACACGGTGCTCCAGGATATGCCGGAGTTCGCCAGGAGCTTCAGTTGCAGGAAGACGGCGGCAATGGTGGTTGCGAAGCCTTGCCGGGTGTGGTGAGAAGCAGAAGCCAACATTCCCACTGGGGTGAGTGCGCGCGCTGGTTCTAACCCTCTCGCGTGTTTTTGTAGCCGCCCTTTTTCACAACCAGGGTTATGCCGCGGCTGCTTGACCGCTATCAATCATCCCCGGCTACTTTGCAGCCATCAACTGGCGAAGCGTACTCCAATTCAGCAGGCTGATCACCTGCTGAGCGATCGCCGTGCCGGCCTGAATGCGGATCTCGATATTCTGGACGGACATCCGGTTGGCGGAATTCAGACTGCCTTTCACCTGGATGCTCTCTGAGCCCGTTCCCGGACCCGCGACCGCGGGAGGCGTGAAAGCGCCTAGAAATAGGTAGTTCACCTGCTGCGCCGCGCTCACATCGCCCCCGCCTGGCGACTGTACAAAAGGCGCAGAGACAACAAACCCTCCGCTCGGCAGCACCGTGACCGTGTGGCCGCCCTTGAAGCTCGAAATCCCAACCCCCGGCTGGTTGATAAAAACGCTGATGGTGCAGGAGGTGTGTTCCTGCTCCGCCTTGGTGGCATCGTGCAGAGCGTCGGTTGCCGCGGCCGCACCCGCCATGGTCCCTGACTTGAGGACGTCGCCGAACTTCGCCATAGCCGCCTGCACCGGCTGGTCGTACTGCTGGAAGATAGGCGAGTTCTTGTCCAGATTCAATTGCACGTAAAATGCCCCGCCCTGGTGCATCTCCTGCTCCGCCAGTTGAAAGGGCTTGCCCTCGGTATGCCGGGGAATCGAATTCAGAGGCTGGATCTCCACTTGCTTTTCCACGATCCAGCTCTGCGCGGTCAGATTATTGATGGCCGGCTGCAGCGCCGCGGTCAGCTCTTTGCGCACATGGTCGTTGAACTTCACCTCGCAATCCGAAGGCGACCGCGACTCCGCCCCGGCCAGCTTGTCGTAAATATTCGGATCGCAGTTGCCGAAAGTCCCGGTCGGCTGTTCGGCGGTAGCAGTCCGGTGCAGGCTGATCACGCCTGTGATCTTGAGCGGCTCGGTTCCGGTCACAGTGCCGCTGAAGGTCCCCTCCAGCGTCAGGTTATCCATCTTTGTGATCGTTACGGTAATGACATCGGCGTTGCGTGGCTGTGCGCTCTGGCTGTAGGGCCCAGGTCCCGTTAGATGCAGAGAAAATGAAACATGGCCGCCGATGTCGTCATTCTTCGCGGCATCGATGGTCTGCGTCAGCCCCTTGCCGTCCCACGCGATTCCCACCGTGGCCTGGTGGACGCCAGGCAAAGTGCGCAAGGTCAGAAATGCGTGGGCATCTGTTGCGGTGGCATACCAGTCGCCGTACATCTGGCCCAGGTGGTAGGCCTCGCCGGGGATGCCGGCGCCGCTCACCGTGACGGTGCTCTGGCTGGCGGCGGCAATGTGCTGGGCCCTGGCAAGGAGTTGAATTGAGACAATCAGGAGCAGAAGGGTCAATTGCGCGCGAACGTGCATAGGGCGCATTTTATCCAGCGCCGATTCGCTTGCCAACAAGATTTCGATGAGACCTTGCTCAAGGGAAAGGCCCTGCCTGCCGGCGGCGCGAGTCTGCGAGGTTATCCCTTGGTGATAACCTGGGCGAGGGTTGCGCCGATTTCGGCAGGCGATACGACGACGTGAATGCCGGCCGCGGTCATGGCTTTCATCTTGTCGGCGGCGGTGCCCTGGCCTCCCGAGATGATGGCGCCGGCGTGGCCCANNTGCGGCGTCCGGGAGGCGCGGTCTGGCCGGCGATAAAGCCCACCACCGGCTTCCTGACGTGCTGCTTGACGAACTCCGCGGCGGCTTCTTCGGCCGAGCCGCCGATCTCGCCGATCATGATGATGGCCTCGGTGTCAGGGTCGTCGTTGAGCAGGCGGAGCGCGTCGATGTGCGTGGTGCCGATGATGGGATCGCCGCCAATTCCGATGGCCGTCGACTGGCCGATGCCGCGCTGAGTGAGCTGATGAACTGCTTCATAGGTGAGCGTACCCGAGCGCGAGACGATGCCGATGGATCCTTCCTTATGAATGCGCCCGGGCATGATGCCGATCTTGGCTTTGCCGGGCGAGATGACGCCGGGGCAATTGGGGCCGATGAGCCGCGACTTCGAGTTCTTGAGCTTGGCCCAGACCTTGACCATGTCGAGTGTGGGAATGCCCTCGGTGATGCAGACGATGATCGGAATGCCCGCGTCCTCAGCTTCAAGAATGGCGTCGGCGGCAAACGGCGGAGGGACGAAGATCATGGTGGCGTTGGCGCCGGTGGCGGAAACCGCGTCGGCCACCGTATTAAAGACCGGCCAGCCTTCATGCGTAGTTCCGCCCTTGCCGGGAGTGACGCCGCCAACCACGTTGGTGCCGTACTCGGCGCAGCCTTTGGCGTGGAAGGTGCCTTCTTTGCCGGTGAGGCCCTGAACAATAAGTCGCGTGTTTTTGTCAACCAAAACAGACATGTTATGCTCCCGCCTTCGCTGCCGCGGCTACAACTAATTCCGCCGCATCTTTCATCGTTGCTCCGACTTGAAAGTTTAGGCCGGATTCCTTCAGAATCTTGCGGCCCTCTTCTACATTGGTTCCTTCAAGACGAAGAACAATTGGGACTTTGACATTCAATTTCTTCGCCGCGGCCACAACACCGGTGGCAAGCCGGTCCACGCGCAGAATGCCGCCGAAGATATTGATGAAGATGGCCTTCACATGCGAATCTGAAAGTAGAATCTCGAAGGCATGCTCGATCTGCTCCTGCGTCGCTCCGCCACCCACATCCAGAAAATTCGCCGGGCTGCCGCCGGCGTACTGGATAATGTCCATCGTCGCCATCGCCAGGCCCGCGCCATTCACCATGCAGGCGATGGAGCCGTCGAGCTTGATGTAATTGAGCGCGTATTTGCTTGCTTCCACTTCAAGCGGATCTTCCTCGGCGGTGTCGCGCATCGCCTTGATGTCGGCGTGGCGGAAGAGCGCGTTGTCGTCGAAGGTGATCTTGGCGTCGAGCGCGAAGAGCTTGCCGTCCCTGGTGGTGATGAAGGGATTGATCTCCACCAGCGAAGCGTCGGTCTCAATGAAAGCTTTGTAGAGGCTCTGGAAAAACACGACCGCCTGGTTGATCTGCGTGGGCTTGAGGCCCAGGGCAAAAGCCAGCTTGCGCGCCTGCCATGCGCCAAAACCGATGGCCGGGTCGATGGTCTCCTTGAAGATGGCTTCAGGAGTTTTGGCGGCGACCTCTTCGATCTCCATGCCGCCGGCTTGCGAGGCCATGAAGACCAGCTTGCCTGTGGCGCGGTCGAGAACGATGCCGAGATAGAGTTCGCGGTCAATGTCCGCGGTCTCTTCGATCAAGAGCCGCTGTACCTTCTGGCCCAGGGGCCCGGTCTGGTGGGTGATGAGCGTCATGCCGAGAATGTTCTTGATGTGCAATTCCGCATCGTCTCGGGTGCGGGCCACCTTGACGCCGCCGCCCTTGCCGCGGCCGCCGGAGTGGATTTGCGCCTTGACGACGACACCGCTTGCGCCCGCGGCAAAGAGCTTG
>PLSH01000454.1:3770-8374 GCA_003165095.1 Acidobacteriaceae bacterium | reverse complement strand
TTCTTAAGTGAACAGTATTAGGTCTGACCTCTGCCGGATGGTCAATACCCTCAACCATCCAGCCGAGGGGTAAAATGAATGCCATGTTGATCGATGATGACCGATTGTTTCCCGCCGATTCCCGCGCGCGCAGCGTCGCCCGCGCTCTCTATGCTCACGTCAGCAACCTGCCTATCGTGAGCCCCCACGGACATACCCAGGCCGCCTGGTTTGCAAAAAATGAGCCGTTCCCTGACCCGGCCACGCTATTCGTCCAGCCCGATCACTACGTCTTCAGGATGCTCTACAGCCAGGGCGTCTCCATGGACGATCTCGAGATTGGCCAGCTGGTCGTTAAACAGCCGCGCAAAGTCTGGCAGATCTTTGCCAGCCATTACTATCTCTTCCGCGGAACTCCCACCCGCATCTGGCTTGACTACGCCTTTCAGGAGCTGTTCGGACTCGCCGAGCGCCTGTCGGAAAAGAACGCCGACCATTACTACGACATCATCTCGGAAAGACTGAACACGCCGGATTTCCTGCCCCGTGCCCTTTACGAGCGCTTCAACATTGAGGTGCTCGCCACCACCGATTCTCCGCTCGACTCGCTTGAAAACCATCAGGCCATTCGCGATTCCAACTGGAACGCCCGCATCGTGCCCGCCTTCCGTCCCGACTCCGTCGTCGATCCCGACTTCCCCGGCTTTGCCGGCCTCGTAGCCACGCTGGGAGAACAGAACGGCGAAGACTCCTCCACATGGTCCGGTTACCTCAACTCGCTCGAAAAAGCACGCGCCCGGTTCCGTTCTCTGGGCTGCACCTCCACTGACCACGGCCATCCCTCCGCGCAAACCGCCGACCTTTCTAATTCTGAAGCAGCCGGCCTCTTCTCGAGCGTGCTCACCGGCCGCGCCAACGCCGCGCAAAAGGAGCTGTTCCGCGCCCAGATGCTCACTGAAATGGCGCGCATGAGCGTGGAAGACGGCCTCGTCATGCAGATCCATCCCGGCAGCGTCCGCAATCACAACCGCACCGTCTTTGAGCGCTACGGCCGCGACATGGGCTGCGACATTCCCCGCGCCATCAACTATGTCGATGCCCTGCGCCCCTTGCTCGATCGCTTCGGCAACGAGCCTAAGCTCACCATCATCCTCTTCATGCTCGACGAGTCCACCATCAGCCGCGAGCTGGCGCCGCTCGCCGGCCACTATCCCTGCTTGCGCCTCGGGCCTCCGTGGTGGTTTCATGACAGTCCGGAGGGTATGATGCGCTTCCGTGAGCAGGCTACTGAAACCGCGGGCTTCTACAATACGGTTGGATTCAACGACGACACCAGGGCGTTTCTCTCCATTCCGGCACGGCACGACGTGGCGCGGCGCGTAGACTGCGCATTTCTCGCCCGGCTGGTCGCAGAGCAGCGCCTCGACGAAGACGAAGCATTCGAAGTTGCCCACGAACTAGCCTACGGTCTGGTAAAGAAAGCCTACCGGCTCTAATAAAGCTGCAAATCGGAAATCCCGGAAGCAGCACGGGGCGCTCCGCCAAATTCAGGACACCAGAGGAATCTGCATGGATGCTAAATCGGCTTCAGCCGCTCAGACCGAAGAAGATTCCTCGCCCGGCGCACGGTTGGGCCGCGTCCGATGGACCATCTGCGCCATGCTCTTCGCCGCTACCTCCATCAACTACATGGACCGCCAGGTCATCGCCATCCTCAAGCCCACCCTCGAGCACAGCATTGGCATGTCGGAACTGGGCTACAGCCACGTCGTAGAGGCTTTTCAATTTGCCTATGCCTTAGGCCTGATGGCCACCGGACGATTCGTCGATAAAGTCGGCACGCGTATCGGATACATCGTCATCATGGCAGTCTGGAGCCTCTCGGCCATGGGCCACGCCCTGGCCAACACCGTCCTCGAATTCGGTATCGCGCGCTTCTCCCTGGGCCTCGGCGAATCCGGCAACTTTCCCGCCGCCATCAAGACCGTGGCCGAGTGGTTTCCTCAAAGCGAGCGCTCCCTGGCCACCGGCATCTTCAACTCCGGCACCAATCTCGGCGCCATCCTCGCTCCACTCATTGTTCCCTGGGTCACCATCCACTACGGCTGGCACGCGGCCTTCCTCGTCACCGGCGCATTCAGCGCCATGTGGATTGTCCTCTGGTACTCCAAATATCGCAAGCCCTCTGACCACCCCACCCTCACCGGCAGGGAGTTGCGCCACATCTATCAGGAAGCGGCTGAGCAGATGGGCCCCTCTACACCGTGGATCAAATTGCTCGGCCTCCGCCAAACCTGGGCCTTTACCATCGGCAAGTTCCTCACCGATCCCGTCTGGTGGTTCTATCTTTTCTGGCTGCCCGGGTTTTTCGCCGCAAAATTCAATCTGGACCTGTCCCATCTCGGCCTGCCTCTCATCATCGTCTACAACGCTTCGGCTGTGGGAAGCGTCGGTGGCGGCTGGCTGCCCACTCCCTTCCGCCGCCTCGGTCTCTCGCCCGTGAACGCGCGTCTGTCCTCCATGTTCCTTTGCGCCTGCCTCGTGGTTCCCATCTTTCTCATCAATTACCTCCATTCCGAATGGGCTGCCATCGGCTTGCTCAGCCTCGCCGCGGCTGCACACCAGGGCTGGTCCGCAAATCTCTTTTCCACTCCAGCCGACATGTTTCCCCGTACCGCCGTCGGTTCGGTCACTGGAATCGGCGGCATGGCTGGATCCGTCGGCGGCATCCTGTTCGCCGCCTATACCGGCAGCATCCTCCAGTGGACGCACAGCTACGCCACCCTCTTTGCCATCGCTGCCAGCGCTTACATCGTAGCCCTCGCCATCATCCTCCTCCTCGCTCCCGGTCTTAGAAAAGTGCAGGCGGCCGCATGAGCCTTTTCTGCTCCATCGGCGGCGTCGATACCGACATCTCCCCAAAGCAGTTGCAGGAACTGCTCAATGAGACCCTCGCCAGACTGGGCCCGCGCAGCAGCGTTCTCGCCGTGCCCCCCGACCAGAGCCGCGAACACTCCCGCGCCGGCGAGCTCACGCGCCATGTCTTTGAGCACTACGGCGACAAACTCAAAGCAGTCCTTCCTGCCATCGGCACCCACACTCCCATGCGCCCCGATCAGCTCGCTCGCATGTTCGCCGGGGTCCCGCAGGAACTCTTCCGCGTCCATAACTGGCGAACCGATGTCGAGACCCTCGGCGAAGTCCCTTCGGAATTCATCCGCGAGCAGTCGGAAGACAAGCTGAATTACGCGTGGCCTGCCCAGGTCAACAAGCTCATCTCCCAGGGCGGATTCGATCTCATCCTATCCATCGGCCAAGTCGTGCCCCACGAAGTCATCGGCATGGCCAACTACACCAAGAACATCCTCATCGGCACGGGAGGACGCGAAGGCATAAACCGCAGTCACTACCTCGGCGCCGTCTACGGCATGGAACGCATCATGGGCCGCGCTGAAAACCCCGTGCGCAACGTGCTCAACTACGCCTCCGATCGTTTCCTTGCGCCTCTGCCCATCGTCTATGTGCTAACCGTCGTTGGCCGCAAAGCCGCCGGCGGTCTTGCCGTCCGCGGCCTCTACATCGGCGGCGATATCGAATGCTTTCTCAAAGCCGCCGAACTCAGCCTCAAGGTCAACTTCGAAATCCTTCCTGACCAGATTCACAAGGCCGTCGTCTATCTCGACCCCAGCGAGTTTCACAGCACCTGGATCGGCAACAAGGCCGTCTACCGCACCCGCATGGCGCTGGCCGACGGCGCGGAGCTCGTCATCCTCGCGCCCGGCGTGCGCGAATTCGGCGAAGACCCCGGCATCGATAAGCTCATTCGCAAATACGGCTATCGAGGCACTCCCGCCACCCTCCAGGCCGTCAACGACAATCCAGATCTCGCCGCCGACCTCAGTGCCGCCGCGCATCTCATTCACGCCTCCTCTGAAGGCCGCTTCAAAATAACCTGGTGCCCCGGCCATCTCAGCCGCGATGAGGTGCTCGGCGTCGGCTACGATTACGGCGATCTCAAAACCATGCTCGCGCTCTACGATCCGGCCAAGTTAAGCCACGGCCCGAATCGCGTCGCCGGCGAAGACATTTATTTCATCGCAAACCCGGGGCTGGGACTGTGGGCCCACCGCAGCCGCCTCTAAGGAATCAAAAAATGATCGTTCCAAAATTGCATCTCGGCAAGTATTCCGTTGGAACCGGCGACCGATTCGCGCATCAGGCTAAGGCCCAGTTGCAGGCCTGCGTGCAGGCTCTTGCACGCGGTGTTGAAGTTGTTCCCGTCTGGAACAAGTCGAACCGCGAACACACCATCATTGGCTCCGAACCGCTTTCCGCGCGCCAGGCTGCCGACGCCGCCGTCGTCGCCCTCGGCTGGAAGCTGCCCTACTACCTCGACGCCGACCACATCACCACTCACACCGTCGACCGCTTCCTCGTTTCATGCGACTTCTTCACCATCGACGTAGCCGACTTCATCGGCCAGCCCGCCGAAGCCGTTGACATCGAGAGCTTCGTCGGCCGTCACCCCGAGCTGCTCGGCAGCATTGAACTCGCCGGAGCCGACGATCCTTTTGAAATCACCCGTGAAACCCTCACTCAAACCACGCAAAAATTCCTCGCCGCCG
>PLSH01000454.1:0-3745 GCA_003165095.1 Acidobacteriaceae bacterium | reverse complement strand
GCGGCCGCTTCAACAAGGGTGTCGACTACGTCGGAGACGTCGCGCAGTTCGAGCGCGAGATGGCCCTTGACGTCGCCGCCATCGCCTATGCCGTCAGGCAATACGGCCTGCCCGCCGACCTCAAGCTCAGCGTTCACTCCGGCAGCGACAAGTTCTCTATCTACCCCGCCATCCACGCCACCATCAAACGCTTCGACGCCGGCGTGCACCTCAAAACCGCCGGTACCACCTGGCTCGAAGAACTTATCGGCCTGGCCGAAGCCGGAGGCGACGGCCTCGCGCTCGCCAAGGAAGTCTACGCCGAAGCTCTCTCCCATCTCGAAGAGCTGTGCGCCCCCTACGCCACCGTCATTGACATTGATCCTGCCCGGCTTCCTTCAGCCGATGAAGTCCGCGGCTGGTCCTCGCAGCAATACACATCCGCGCTCCGCCACGTCGAGCGAGACCCGGCATACAACGACAGCCTGCGCCAGTTGCTGCACGTCGGCTTCAAAGTCGCCGCAAAAATGGGCCCCCGTTATCTAAGCCTGCTCGAAGCCAACGAAGCGGTCATTGCAAAAAACGTGACCGAGAACCTCTTCGATCGCCACATAGCCCCGGTATTCCTCGGATCGCGATAGCCGGGTGCCCTAGGTCCCGATTTTGGGACCTGGGAAAGCACGAACTCAAACCCAGCGTTCTAATCCCACCTCAAATACCAAGTGGGATTCATCACGGAGAAATCATGACCACGCAACTTTTCAGTCTCGAAGGTAAAATCGCGGTTGTCACCGGAGGCACATCCGGCATCGGCCGCGCCCTCAGCCTCGGCCTCGCCGACGCCGGCGCCGATGTCATTGCCACCGCGCGCCGCCAGAAGCAGGTTGAAGAAACCGCCAATGCCATCGAAGCCCGCGGCCGCAAGACCCTCCGCATTACTTCCGATGTCTGCGACCGCGCCTCGCTCGAAAAACTTCTTGCCTCCGCGCTCGAATCCTTCGGCAAGGTCGACATCCTCGTCAACTGCGCCGGCATGATCAAGCGCACGCCCACCCTCGACCTTCCTGAAGAAGAATGGACCAACATCCTCAACACCAACCTCACCGGCACGCTGCGCGCCAGCCAGGTCTTCGGCCGTCACATGCTGGAGCGCGGTTACGGCCGCATCGTCAACATCGCGTCTCTGAATAGTTTCGTAGCCCTCAGCGAAGTGGCAGCCTACGCCGCCAGCAAGGCAGGCGTAGCCTCGCTCACCCGCTCGCTAGCTGTCGAATGGTCGAAGAAGGGCGTCACCGTCAACGCCGTAGCTCCCGGCGTCTTCCGCACCGACCTCAACGCCAAACTCCTCGACAGCACCCCGCGCGGCCAGGAACTGCTGATGCGCACGCCCATGGGCCGCTTCGGAAAAACCGAAGAACTGATCGGCGCAACCGTCTATCTCGCCTCCGACAGCGCCTCATTCGTAACCGGCCAGATCTTAGTAGTAGACGGCGGCTTCCTCGCCAGCGGCGTCAACCAATAGCCGAGAAACCGGAGAACCAAATCTAAACTCACCAATAAATCCGGGTGCCCCAGGTCCGGGGCCCCCACGGACAGGTCTTCGTCCGTGGGGTGGAGATCCCGATCTTGGAACCTGGGATACCACAAACCCAGCTCTATCTCACTTTAGCGTAACGTCAGCTCCCGTCTTCTTGATAATCCCCTCTCCCTGCGCCGCCTCCACCACCACGTTCGTCCCCGTCACATCCGCATAACCAATCGTCAGCCCAGTCTGCGCGCTGATCTTCACGTTCCGCAAAACTACTTTCTCAACCGGCGATTCCGGCAGCCCCGCAATCACTCCCGCCGCGGTGCTCCCCGTCGCCGTCACATTCTCAATCGTAATGTCGTGAAAGTGCGGAGTCAGCCGCCCCACCGGCTGCGGCGCTTCACCCTCCGGCGGCAGCACCTTCGGATAGTACTCGCTGATGATCAGCGCATTCTTCACGTCCTTCATCTCGATGTCCCGAAACACCACGTGGCTCACATCGTGCCCGCGGTCGCGATTCGCCTTCACGCGAATCCCGTTGTCCGTTCCTTCAAAGTGAATCCGTTCCACCACAATGTTCTGCGCCCCGCCTGATAGCTCGCTACCCACTGAAACCCCGTGGCCATGCATGAACGTGCAATCCTTGATCGTGATGCCGCGGCTCGGCGAGTCGGGACCCGGCGAATCGATGGCCCCTGATTTGATCGCCACATTGTCATCGCCCACATCCGAATAAACATGGTCGATCGTCACGTGCGACGACGAGAATGGATCGATTGCATCCGTGTTCGGTGAATGCTGCGGCGCAAGAATCCTCACGTTGCGAATCACCACATCGTCGGAGTAGTAAGGAACCAGTTGCCACATCGGCGAGTTCTGAACCGTCACTCCCTCCACGCGCACATGCTTGCAATGATCGAAGATCACCAGCTTCGGCCGCGGATGCGTGCCCAGCACACCGTGATCCCTGATGCTTCGCGCCTCCTGCCACCAGCTCTCCCCATTCCCGTCGATCGTGCCCTCGCCCGTGATAGCCACATTCTCGGCGTCGGTGGCTCCGATCAGCGGTTGCAGGTCCGCAACATGAAACTCGGTCTTCGCCGGATAGTCCGCGTGATCGGGAGAGCCCAGCAGAGTAGCCCCCTTGTCGAGCGCCAGCGTAATGTTGCTCTTGAGCACGATCGGCGCGCTCACATACGTGCCCGCCGTGAGCCGCACCGTGCCCCCGCCCTTCCCTGCGCACGCGTCGATCGCGCTCTGGATCGCAGCCGTATCCTTCGTCACTCCGTCCGCCTTCGCGCCGTAACTGTGCGGATCGCAGGTCGCGGCTGCGTGAACCGCGCTCGCCGATCCGCCAATCGCCAAAAACGCCAAAGCCTGCACAAAAATCAGGCCCTTGAATCTACTTTTTTGTTGAATCACTCGAAAGACCTCACCAACATTCGGATCAATTGCGCAACCATCTTAACTCCCGAACTGCTCAGTGGTTCTACCACAAATCGCGGTCAAATCGCACGCAGGTTAATGCAGGCTCCGCGATTCGCTGGGTGCCTCAGGCCCGGGGTCCCCACGAACAGGTCTTCGTCCGTGGGATGGAGGTCCCGCTTGTTGGACCTGAGATGCCGTCGTTCTCAATCGCTAAGATGTGGTCAAAAGCCTACGAAACTGCCCCATCAGCCTCTTCCAAAGGCAGCCGCACAATAAACCGCGTGTTCCCCGGCTCCGACTCCACCTCGATCGTCCCGCCGAATTTCTGCGTCACAATGCGATGCACAATCTCCAGCCCCAGCCCCGTTCCCGACCCCTGCGGCTTGGTGGTAAAAAACGCCTCGAAGATATGCGGAAGAACCTCGGCCGGAATCCCCGTCCCCTGATCCGCGATGCTCACCACCAGCCATCCCGGCTCACTCCATGTCACAATCTCCAGGCGCGCTCCCTGGGGCGATGCGTCCACGGCATTATCAATCAGGTTGGTCCACACCTGGCTCAGCGCTGCCCCGCGAGTGCGGATTGTCGACGGCGACGCATCGAACCGCTTCTCCACTACCATCTGCTTCATCCGTAGCTTGTGCCCCAGAATCGTCAGAGTGCTTTGCAAGCTGTCGTGCACGTCCAGTTCCCTGCCCGGCGAACGGTCATCGTAAGCGAACTTCTTCACCGCCATCACCAGCTCTGATACGCGCGAAATGCTCTCCTCGATCGCGCACACCAGCGAAACGCTCGATACCAGCGCCTCCA
>PLSH01000188.1 GCA_003165095.1 Acidobacteriaceae bacterium | reverse complement strand
TTTTCACCTTTATACCAAGGGGGTGTCCCCCCCTCCCCCATCTCTGCAAAGAAGCCGTTTATTTTCAGCGACATAGGCGATTTTCTCGGCCGTAACTACCTGATTCTGCGGGAGATGACTTGCAGATACGTCTCCACCAAGGAGTTACGGGTTTTTCGGGACGGGAGCGGAGATGCCCGAGGGTTGAGGGCTCTTCTTACCAGCCCTCTATTTATGATTGTGCGCCAACGAGGGAATTAATCTGCAAAAGCGGTGAAAGAAAAATTTGGACGGGGTGCTTGCCCAGCCTTGGTCGCAAAATACGCAAATCTGGCAGGGTCGGAAGGGACGGTGAACAGATGAACTGGCCGCTGTGGCGGAGGGATTCTATGCCGAAAGCGGCCACCTTGGGGTTCGTGCTCTCCCACCCTTGCAGTCTGCACCACTATGATGTAAGGTGATGCACATGGCAGAGGATCCCATTTTGACCGGCGAGCCCAAAGGCGAACGGTCCCCACGGCTGTCTGTGACGATTCCCCACGAGACCTACGAATCTCTTGAAAGAATTGCAAGGAAGAAGAAGGTGTCCCTTGCGTGGGTCGTGCGCGATGCAGCCGAGAGGTACGTTTCAGATGAGCATCCCCTATTCCGGGAGATTCGGAATGTTTAAGCCCAGCGCCGCCTCACACACTTTCTGCGAATTCTTCGCGGGAAGCGGCATGGTCCGCGCCGGGCTTGGGGATTCTTGGGCCTGCCTCTTCGCCAACGACCTCGACGACAGGAAGGCCGCTGCGTATCAAGAGAACTGGGGTGGTGGGGAACTTCTGGTGGGAGATGTCGGGAGACTTACGTCTCGCGACCTGCCAGGCCGAGCCGACCTAGCCTGGGCGTCCTTNNGCGGAGCCCACACGCAGGTTTCTTTCGGCGCATTGTGAAAGCATGCAACGAGCTGAGGTGAGGTCTGGCGGCATCTACGTAGGTCTGATCGCGCCTGCTCGCGACCCCGGCCACGTATGCGAGGCTATCGCACGATGATCCTAGACCCAAGCCACATCCCAACCCGAGAGAAGGCAATCCTAACTGGGATATTTCTCTCGAAATTCGGTTCAATGGGATTGAAAAAGCTGGGATTCCGAACATACGCGGAAGCCTACAATGTGGTCGGCTACGCATTGGGCTCTCGCCCATCATCCATCAAGAACTACAGAGATGAATTCGATCCAATCTTTCCAAACGCCAGAAAGGGCTGGCACAAGCGGGAGATCCACCAGCCCAGCAAGAAGGTGCTCGACGAATACGGGAAGCTGGACTTTGCCTCATTCAGCGGACTGATCAAGTCCTTCGTAGGCTACGACGAGAACATCTGGAGCGGAATTCAAACCAAAGACGACGGAGAAGAGCGAACGTCCGGATTCGCAAAGAGGCTGATCACGGGGCTCGCAGCGGAGCGATACTTTGAATCAGTCCACTCTACGCTCCCCGAGTTCGAAGGGCTTTCAATGGAGAATATGACTCAGCTTGGCTGCGGGTATGATTTTAGGTTAAGCAGACAAGGTACGAGGGACTTTCTTGCTGTAGAAGTTAAGGGGATTCGCGAAAAAGCGGGCAGTGTTTTGCTAACCCCGAAAGAATACGAAGCCGCAACCGAATTGCAGAATAACTTCTACCTCTTCGTGGTCAAGAATTTCCAGAAGGAGCCCTACCACGAACTCTTCTTGAATCCAATCGCTGGGAAACTGCAATTCACCCGGACTGAGCGAGTGCTGGTTCAGGTGTCATGGCTTGCCCGCATTTAAGGAGCAGAATCAAATGAACCAGTCCGAGGCCTTAACCTTAGCCGTCGAGATGCTTGAGAGAGTCGCCCCAGGAAGTAATTACGACACCCGTGAATTCTACGACAGGCTGCGTGAGATAAAGGCGACGATCTCGCCCAGCCTCGGCCGCAAAATGGTTGACAAGGCCTCGACAGAAAACGAAGCACTGCCGAAACCTACGCTGGCCTCTTGGCCGAGGACTGCCATCTTGGACGGCGAGGAATTTTGCGAAATCGAACGGCGAACTATCAAAGGAAGAGATTTGATATTGATGGAGAGTTGCCGAGATGGAGGCGAAGCCCCTGGGGTAATCATTGACGCCAGCACAAACGAAACGGTATTGTATGAGGCCCCCAACGGATTTCAGGACTATCGCTAGAACCTAAGCCGCAGCTCATGAATGGCACGGTGCCTCCTCGGCCAAGGTCCCTCAAGGGGATTCCTAGGCCGTCGCAAAAGGTCCAGGTCATGAATGACAGCGAGATGCTTGGGAAGCGTGATCCAGTTCAGCGCCTGCCGAGGCAAGCCGCCCACTACGCTCAGATCGTTGGTCACTTCTTGGAGGTNNTCAGATGAAGACCAAGAAGACTGAGGCTGTCCGAAGCGCGATTATGCGCTCGGTGAAATCAACCAACACCAAGCCGGAAATGGTTGTACGCCGTTTGGCGCATCGCCTGGGATTTCGCTTTCGTCTACCGCAGGGAATGACAGCGGACATGATTTTGCATGCGCGGTTCATGGTGGGCGACACGGTGGTGATGGCCAGCGACGGGCCGCATGTTGAGCCCATGCGCAGCGCCTACCTTGCGCTGAGCGTGGACAACAACGAGGAGGCAGAGCGGATTTATAAAGCGCTGACCGAGGGCGGCCAGGTTTTCATGGCGATGACCGAGACGTTTTTTGCACACCGGTTTGGGCAGTTCCGCGACAAGTTCGGCGTGAATTGGATGGTGATTCACGAGCGGCCGATGCCGCGGGGGTGACAGAAGAGGAAGTTGATTTAAGCCTGAGGATTCCCACCCTAGCGGCAAAAACAAAAACGCCGCGAGGGTGGGGCACTTATTTTCGTGCTGAGGTGGGATTGGAAAGATTAGGGGTGTGCTATCCCACCCTTGCGATAAAAACAACTACATCGCAAGGATGGGGCACCCGATTCATTGGCTGGGCGCGGGCGCGGAGCGTTCAGCTTTCGAGATATTCCCAGAAGGAATCGGCCAGCTCGGCGCCGAGTTCGTTGGTCATGCGGCGGGCGGCGCGCTCCACCTCTTCAACCAGGCCGTGCAGGTAATCGCGGGAGCGGGAGATGGCGACGACGCCGATGGTGGCCGACTGCCAGGTGACCGCCTCGTCGAGCTCGGCCACGGAGATGTTGAAGCCCTGGCGCAACTGGTCTTTGAGGGAACGCACCACCTGACGCCTGTCCTTGAGCGATTGGGCGTGCTCGATGCGGATCTCCAGAGTCAGTTGGGCGACGGGCATGAGGCGATAGGAATTCTACCGACAGTGTAGAACTGTTTTCGGCCGGCGGGGGGAATTTTTCCTGGGGCGGAGAATTTGTTGCGGCTTAATCGGAGAATTGGGCCAGCTGCTTCGGTGACGGTTTGGGCGTAAAGAGGCTGACCACGATCATGGCGGCTACGGCGACGAAGAGCGCGGGGAAGATGGCGTCGCGCTGTGCCAGGATGGGCGGAAAGTGGGATCTAACGCCGGGCACATCCCAGCCGAGCGTGACCACTGTACCCGCGCCAATGGCGGCTACCGCGCCCCAGGCCGTGACGCGTTTGGAATAAAAAGCGGCCAGCACCACCGGGGTAAGCGCGGCTCCATAGATGGTGTAGGCCCAGAGCATTTTCTCGAGAATGCTGGGGGCGTAGATGGCCTGGTAAAGGGCCCAGCAGCCGAGCAGGACCACGGCCAGCCGCGAGACGATGAGGACGCGCTTGTTGGATGCGCCGGGCGCGATGTAGCGCACAAACACGTCTTCGACCAGGTTGGAAGCCGGGGAGAACAGGTAATTCGAGGCCGTGGAGATGACCTTGGCGAAGACGGCGCCGAGGAGAAGAGCTCCCATCAAGGCGGGCAGCCCGTGGCGGGCAGTGTAGGGGATGATCTCGTAAGGCTGGCGGGCTACTTCGCCAGTGGGATAGAGCGCCGAGCCGAAGACTGCGATGGCGACGATGAGGGTTTCAAGCAGCACGGTGCCCAGAATCCAGCCGACAACGGAGAGGCGCGCGTCTTTCTCTGACCGGGCAGAAAAGAATTTCTGGTACATGACCTGGTTGCCGAGCATGAGCAGCAGGGTGGGCACGAGGAATTCGAAAGCGCGGACCAGGGTGAAATTGCCCAGCACCTGGAAATGGGTTTCGGGCAGAGCGGCGTGCAGGCCGGCCCATCCACCCGCCTTGAAGAAAAGCATGGGAGTGGCGATGACGCAGATGACGGTGACCAGCGAGCCGATGGCTACGTCCATATAGGCCACCGACGACATGCCGGCCAGTGCGGTGGTGAGGATGACGAACGCGGCAATTAGATATGTGCCCATCTCCGGGGTGACGCTGTCAGGGAAGATGAGGTGCAGGACGTTGCCGCCGCCTTTGAACTGGTAGCTGGTGATGCCCACATAGGCGAACAGGATGGCGATGGTGCCGAGGACACGGGCGGCCTGGTTGTAGCGAACCTCGAGGAGGTCGGGCAAAGTGAACTGTGCGAAGCGGCGGGCGCGGGGCGCGATGAAGTAGATGAGCAGTAGGCCCAGCCAGCCTCCGGCAGCGAGCCAGAGGGCGGCAAAGCCGTTGCGGTAGGCGTTCTCAGCGCCGGCAAAGAGGGAGCCTGCGCCGATCCACGAGGTGAGCAGGGTGAGCACCAGCACAACGGCTGGGAGCGAACGGCCGGCGACCAGGTAGTCGGCCTTGGTTTTGACCAGAAAAGTGCGATAGATGGCCACCGCCAGCAGCGCAACCACGATGACGGCCAGCACAGCGACGTAGAGTTGGGACATCGGCGGTGCACCTCGCTTGCGCTACAGGGATTCTGAAGAAGTGTACCGGATGGAGGCAGCCGAGTGCACCGGCTCGCATTGACCCCTCCAGTCAGTGTTGATAAACTGTAAATGCGGGGTGGAGCAGCCCGGTAGCTCGTTGGGCTCATAACCCAAAGGTCGCTGGTTCAAATCCAGCCCCCGCAACCATCCGAAGACGCCCCTCATTCGAGTCTTGAGCCGCTGGCTTCTCGTGAGGGGATTTTTCATCTCTACCCAACAGATTCCATGAGCCTTCCGCCTCGTAGCACCGCCCTTGGCCCGTTGTCCTTAACCGGGTGCATGGTGATGGCGCTCAGGTGCCGGCGGAGTTCCTGTTTGGCGACGGGAGGGTTGGAACTGAGGAGGTCGGAAAGGCCAGCGATTTCGCACGCCCGACGCCACGGGGCAGTCAACAAAGGAACAACAGGTTCAGAAATACCAGGAATCCGCTAGCAGATATACTCTTGGGGCACCTGCTTGATCGCGTTAGAGATGAATCAAGCCGCGTTGCAGAGCAGTGACAACCGCCTGGGTGCGGTCGTTGGCATTCAATCGCATCAGGATCACGCTCACATGGCACTTGACCGTCGACTCGGCGATGCCCAGTTCGGCAGCGATTTCCTTGTTGCTCTTGCCGTGAACAATAAGGCTGAGAACCTCGCGCTCGCGCGAACTCAAACTCGACTCCGGCAAACGATTGGAAAGCGTCCGTGTGATTGGTGGCGGCAGAAAGCGGCCGCCCGCATGGACGCGCCGGATCGCATTGACCAGCGCATCATGCGGCATCCCTTTAATGAGGTAACTTCGTGCCCCGGCCTCCAGGGCTTGATGGATGTCCTCGTCGCCCTCATAGGTGGTGAGCACTACAAAGCGAGCATTGCGATGCCGCGCCATGACGGTACGGATCGTCTCGACGCCCGTCATGCGGGGCAGTCGCAGATCCATCAGCGTGATGTCGGGCAGATGCTTTGCATACAGATCCACCGCCTCTTCTCCGCTACCCGCCTGGGCTACCACGGTCATATCCCGCGTAGCTTCAATAATGGCGGCAATACCGACACGCACAATGGGGTGGTCGTCGACGATCAGAACGCGAATCCGCGAGGGTGGCTTGACTGCGGTCGATTCCTCCACAGTGGCCTCCGCGGCGTTGGCAGGTTGGCCCGTCACCCTATATTGACGCAATTCCAAAAACCCTCTTACCAGAGCATACTGCCTTTCGAGTTGCCTGTCCTCGGGGCAAAGACGGGCCGCGACGGCCGCAGTCACTGCCCACCGGTGTCGATCACAAGCTCATACTCGGGCACCAGCTGAACGCGATCCAGGCCGCAGACCTGTCCATTCCTCCCATAACGAGTCGGCTTCGCAGGTTCCAGAAAGAATGGAGCATCCTTGCGCAGAGGGAGAATGCTCAAGTCAAATGCACTCTCTTTTCCGGCACTCAGGAAACGCTTCAAGCCAATCGACCACGTCTCTCCGTTGAAGAAATCGTCGTCCAGAAGCTTGCCGCCCTTGGACAAGCGCGCTACGTCGCCCTGGTAATTGACTTCAAGAAAAAGATCTGCCAGTCCATCGAGGGCATTGGCAGGGATCTCAATGCGCCACCGTGCTGCGCCGGGCAGCGGTGCCTCAGATGGCGCCACGGCGACTGGCTGCTTGCGCCACAACGCCTGCGGGCCTGTCTCGACGGGCAACGCTTCGCCAGCCGGCAGATCCAGGTGAACCTGCGGCGTCAAACTGCGCTCCGGAGCAAGAGCCATAAGCGCACCGGGCGGCTTGATGGAACCGTCTGGCTCAAGCTTCAGGTTTGCCCGCGGTAGGCTCTGCATCGGAGGCACCGTAGAAAACAGAAACCTCGGCGAGCCAATGGAACGTAGCCAGATGTGCGCATCATCGGCTAAGAACTCGCAATTTGTGATCAACAGGCGTTCCTGCCCCCCGATGCGAGTCTTCCATGCGTTCTCTGCATCCGTCGCACTCAGCAATACGATCCGCAATTTGCCGCCCTGCGCGGAGACCAGGTCGACCCGGGACTCGGCGCCTGGCTGGACTCCTGACAGATAGACCACGCCGGCGTCCATCGCAGTCTCACCGGTCGAGGGCTTGATCGAAGCAAGGCTCGCCTCTTCGAATGCGAACTCCGGTCCAATACCGGGGATGGCTTCAAAGAAAAGCGTCGTCTCTTCCACGCCGTCAATGCGGGCAAAGAGCTGAGCGGTGCTGTAGCGGATATTGACGCCATTGATGATCAGATGGAACGGCCAGAGGAATGCCGCCCCGGATGGAACATCAACAGGATGCCGCGGAACCGGGAGCACGGAGCCGGGCAGGTGAATCTCAAACTGAGTTGCCGGCCGGTTTGGCATCGAGTACCCGCGAACATAGTTATTGACGAAGAGAAATCCGGAGTCGCCGCGGGAGCGCACAGAAGCGCGGAGTACGCTGAAGTCTGCCGGGTCTTTGGGGACAACCGCTGGAGCATGAACCGTCATGGGAGCCAGCATCGATCCGAAATCGTTGAGAAAGTACTGAAAGACCTTCAGTTTGCGCAGGCTCTCGCGCTCCTGGCCGAACTCGCTCAAGGGTGCCTGAAAGTCGTAGGACTTGATGGGCACGTCATTGGGGTATCCGGTCGCTTGCGACTCTTGCAACGTGGTTAGCTTGCCGTCGGGATTCGCTCCGCCTTGAAACATATAGGAGCCGTAGAGATTGACGCCCGATCCAATCATCACTGGAACCAGCGAGGAAACATCGGCTGCTTGAATGACCGGGCGGCGGTGGTATGTCACTTCGTTGCCTCCGCCCATCTCCGCAGTCATATAGGGCAGCAGCGTCGCGGACTCATCCCCGTCTGTAGTACTGGTCGTGCCATCGATCGCCCCCATATTCGAGGCAACGCGGCTCCGGAATCGAAACGCGTAAACCTCGGCAGGCGGCAGCTTTTCGGTCGAGGCGTCCCACGGAGCGTCAGGATAGCCGCCATAGAGTGGCAGCACAGCGCGCGGCGGGATGACGGCCGCGTCCCAGCCCGTGACAAAGTAAAACGGCAGATCGAAGCCTGCGGCTACCGCCATCTCTTTGAGCTTGAGAATGTGCTCCGCGCCGGCACCCGGTCCGCGGGCCGAGTACTCGTTCTCAATCTGAACTCCGATAACCGGCCCTCCGTCCTTCCAGAGCAGCCCTTTCAGTTGCAGGCCAATCTGCCGGTACCAGGCGTCGACTGAAGCAAGGTAAGCCGGATCGTTCACTCGCGTCGGGCCCTGCTTCAAAACCCAGTCTGGCAGCCCTCCGTTGCGCACCTCGGCGTGATCCCAGGGGCCGATCCGCACCACGAGGACCAGTCCGTGCTTTGCGCATAGCTCCGCAAAGGCGCGCAAATCCCGCTGCCCGCTCCAGTCAAACGGTCCTTGAACTTCCTCGTGATGAATCCACAGGACGTAGGTCGCAACGATATTCACCCCCGCGGCCTTCATCTTGAGCAATTCCTCTTCCCACTCGTCGCGCGGATACCGGCTGAAGTGGAACTCGCCCATTACCGGAAGCCACGGTTTGCCGTCGAAAGTGAGATAGCGATCATTGAGCCCCAGCACATGACCTGAAGGTGAGGTTGCTGTTCCACCGTCATACAGCGCTGGCCCCGGCTCGGAAAAGGGAGTACGGGCATCGATGAGAATCGGAGTCTGCGTCTGCGAATGGGCGACGGAGGCCACGAGACTTGCGAGCGTGAGGAACGCTGAGAGAAGTAAACCGGGGCATCGGGTTTCATTCCGACGGGCTCTCAGTCTTGGGATTGCGAGGAAACTCATGAATTCGGGCTCCGAAAAATGACCTCAAGCGCTGTCGGCACAATATCGCAGCGCCTGCAGAATCCATAACTCTACTCTTCGAAGGCACTTTCGAGATCGGCCAAAAGTCGGAATCAGAACAAATCGCGGCCTCCGCGGAAATATGCGAGGATGAACAGGAATTGAAATGTACGTTAGCCCATCAATCCCGCCCAGCGAATCCGGCCGCTGCCCATGGACGAGCCGGGAAATTGTGGACGAAAGCGTCGGCGTCAGATCAGCTTCTCCCGGTTACGGCGTGAGACCTGCAGCGCCGGGCCTTCACAAGGCGCTCAGTTCTTGTGCATTGTGGCTGCTGACAGCGATGCTGCTAACTCAGGTTGCTGGAGCGCAAAAGACCGGAGCCTTCGCCGGCTATACCAGTCACCTCTGGCAGGCACCGGACGGCCTGCCTGAGCAGACAGTGCAGGCCTTTGCCCAAACTCCGGATGGTTATCTGTGGATTGGCACCACGGGCGGGCTGCTGCGCTTTGACGGCGCGCACTTCACGGTCTTTGACCGCCAGAACACGCCTGACCTCAACGAGAACAGCATCTTCTGCTTGAAGGTGGCAAAGGACGGCACGCTGTGGATCGGTACCGAGGGCGGCGGTGTGTTGAGCTATAGCGCCGGCCACTTCCGCTCCTGGGATGCGCCGGATGGCAAGGGCAACGACTTTGTGCGGGCAATTGCGCAAGACCCGGACGGAGAAATCTGGGCAGGCACCGACCGCGGGCTTCTGCGCCTGACTGGCGACCGCTTTCTACAGATCGATGGAACAAAATCGATCCCACCTATCTCGGTTCACGCCATCTATCGGGACCGGGACGGCTACGAATGGGTGGGCGGATGGAGATTGATGCGCATCTACGGCAATTCCGGCAGACTCTATTCGTTGGGAACCGAAGGGAGCCAGAACCAGGTGAAGTCCATTCTGCAGACGAGGGACGGAACGCTATGGGTGGGCACGGTTGCCGGCCTTAATCGGATGTTCCCCGGTCAGGACCATTTCCAGCGCATGGCCGGAATTACCAGTACGGTGCGGGTTCTTCGCCAGACCCAGGACGGCGTGCTCTGGATTGGCACCATCGGTCAGGGCGTCTTCACCTTCGACGGCGGCAAACTGACCCAGACCACAGCACCATCCGCGCTGCCCAGCAATACTGTGTTGAACTTCTTCGAAGACGGCGAGAAGAATCTCTGGATCGGGACACAGACAGGGATGCTTCGCCTCACTCGCTCGCGCGTGAGCATCGTTCCTCTTCCCCAGGCGAACGATTCCGATTTCGGAACCATCTACCAGGATCACGACGGCAGCTTCTGGATCGGCTCGACGCTGTTGTTTCAGATGCAAGACGGCATGCTGACTCAACGCGTGCTGCCGGGCATGAGCGGGATTCATGTGCGCAACGTGTACCGCGACCTGTCGGGAGTGCTGTGGGCAGGAACGGATGGAGCGGGCATCTACCGAATTGCCACGGGAAGTACAACCCGCTGGACCGACCGGAACGGCCTGACCAACAACTTCATCCGCGCCATTGCACAGGACAAAGACCGAAGCATGTGGGTGGCCACAGACGGGGGCCTTAGCCACCTTGTGGGAGATGGCAACCATCCGCGCATCGTCAGTTACCTCGAGAGGAACGGTCTGGCGCAATCGAGCACCCGCTCGCTGCTTGAAGACCGGCATGGGGATCTGTGGATCGGCACTGATCGCGGCATCAGCCACATGCATGGCGGAGCCTTTATCCAGGACGTGGCTACCGCCGCGCTGGTGCAGATGAAGGTCTGGGCCATCCACGAAGACCCGGACGGCGGACTCTGGTTTGGCACGCGCAACAACGGGCTCTTTCGCCTGCGCGACGGACACATCACCCAGTTCACCGCCAACGATGGGCTGGCCGGCAACGCAATCTACAGCATCCTTGAAGACGCCCAGGCGCATCTTTGGATGAGCGGTCCCAACGGGATCTCCATGCTTGACCGTCAGGAACTCGACGCACAGGCAGAGTCGGCCGCGCGCCATTTTTCGCTCACCTTCTTTCCGATTGCGGATATGGCTGCGAACACCGAGATTTATGGCGGCACGCAGCCCTCCGGCTCAATCACCTCCCTGGGCGATGTCTGGTTTCCCAGCAACGGAGGCCCGATTCATGTTCTTCCCCTGCAGCGTCCGTCTCTGCCGCCGCCGCCGCTGCACATTGACTCGGTACTGGCGGACGGGCGGACGGTCGCAATGACGGAGCCGATTGAGTTGCAGCCGGCCACGAGCCGACTGGAGTTTGTCTTTGCGCCTATTCGCCTCAGTTCCCAGGATGGCATTCGATTCCGCTACATGCTCGAAGGGTTTGACCGCGACTGGGGTCCGGTGACGCGATCACGAACTGCCGACTACACCAACCTGGCCCCAGGCAGCTATCGCTTTCTGGTGCGAGCATTCGAGATTGGCTCTCCTGAGGCGGTCACCGAAGTCTCCATGCGTGTGATGCAGCGGCCGCACTTCTACCGAACATGGTGGTTCATCTCGGCGTGCCTGCTGCTGCTCACGCTGATGATTCTGGTCATTTACCGCTATCGGGTCCGCCAGGTGCGCGCCCGGTTTGAAGCCGTGATCGAAGAACGCAGCCGCCTGGCGCGCGAGATGCATGACACCGTCATCCAGGGATGTACTGGAGCATCGGCACTGCTCGAGGCCGCATCGATGGAGGGCGAACACGGTGAAACGGGGCTGGTCGATCTTGCACGCGTGCAACTGCGCTCAACCATCAATGAGGCGCGCGACGCTATCTGGAATCTGCGTAAGCCCCAGGACGACGCCGGCAGCTTGAACGAAAAACTGGAAGGTATGGCCCGGCAGGTCGGCGCGGAGTTCGGCATTCCCATCTCCTGCTCAGTCTCCGGAACTCCATTCTCCGTTGATCACCCGATGGAACATGATTTACTCATGGTGGCACGCGAGGCCGTCAGCAACGCGGCGCTGCACGGCAATCCATCCCGCGTGGAAGTCGGTCTGGCCTACAGTAAGCGCGAGCTGCAGTTGAATGTCTCCGATGACGGCACCGGCTTTGATGCTGGCGCGGCAGACAGCGGAAACTGCCATCATTTCGGCATCCAGGGCATGGAGGAACGCGTCCACCGCTGGGGTGGGAAGTTCCACCTGGCCAGTTCTCCCGGTCACGGCGCGCAGATCGAGGTCCGTGTTCCCCGCCGGAACTGAGGCAAGAAGCTGCACGCGGAATCAACCGTCAGTGCCAGTGAACGGGCAAAGCGCGGCGAACCAAAGTGTGCGTTCAAAAAAAGAGGAGCCCGGACGGAGACATGCCCGGGCTCTATTCAACAAACTACCGTTGGAACGTCAACTTGAGGGCGCCCTGCATGACGCGCGGCGGGATGTTGCCCAGACCGCCGATCATGCAGGTGTGAGACGATCCCCCACTGCCTGGTGATAGGATTCGCGGCCCACATAGGCGGCGCGCAGAACCATTACCGGGCTGATCTGCTGCTCGACCGAGAAGTACCAGCTTTGCGTCATGCCCAGCTTGAAGTCGCGCGCGGCGCCCGGCTTCCAGTGATGGATGAGTCATCCGACGAAAAACTGAGGCCCGGGCATTGCGCCCGGGCCTCAGGTGAAGGCGCGAAATCAGAAGGTGAGGCGAAGGGCGCCTTGAAAGACGCGAGGATTACCGTTCGTGCCGCTGATCACGCCAAAAGTACCTGCGGACTGATTAACGGTGGACGACGGGCCGGAGAAGTTCGGATGGTTGGTGGCGTTGAACGCATCCCAGCGGAACTGGAAGATCTTTCCTTCCGTCAGAGCCCAGTTCTTCATGATGGATGCATTGATGCCAAAGACGCCGGGTCCCCAGTAGGCGTTCTTGCCCGTGTCGCCGAAGCCGCACCATCCCGGCGTGTTGTCGTTACAGGAGGTGGGAAGGGTGAAGGCAGCCGTGTTGAAGTAGCCCTTGGCCGGGTTGACCCAATCCCAGTGGCTGCCGTTGCCCATGTTGTTGGGCACGCCCGGAGCGGAATCGGCGCGGTTATTCCACATACCGACTCCGGGGTCAGTGCCCCACTGGCCGATCGAGAACGGGCTGCCCTTCTGCCAGGTGATGATGCTGCTCAACTGCCAGCCGCCGACCGTCTCTTCCATCAGCTTGCCCTTTTCTCTAAAGGAGGGGGCCTGGTAGATAAAGTTGCTGATCCAGGCCCACGGCAGGTCCGCGCCGGAGTTGCCGCGGTTCCACTTGGCGCTGATCGGATTGCCCAGCGCCGGATTGCCGTAGGAGACGTTGCTAGTGCCGGTGATGTCGATGGTATGCGACCACGCGAAGCTGGACTGCACCTGGAGGCCGTGCCACACGTGCTGATCCAGGCTGACCTGCAGCGAGTTGTAGCTTGCCGTCGCCCAACTCTGGTCATCGTAGATGTCTCCGATCTTCCCATTCACGGGCAACTTTGAAGCATACGGCGGGTTCATGTCGATGAGTACCGACAGGTGATCGGTTTCGTTGCCCACATAAGCCATGTGGATGGCCGTCGTTGAAGTGAACTGATGCTCGATTGAGACGTTCCAGGCATATACCGTGGGCAGCTTGAAATTACGCGCGAACTCCTGGCCGACTTGCTGGCCACCGGGAATGGCCGTGCTTGCCGCAGGCTTGGTCTTGTAGGTGGTCGACGCCCAGGCGAATGTTCCCGGAAAGGGGCTGCTGGTAAAAGGAGAGACTCCGGCATAGGAATCCTGGAAAGCAGCGGTGCTGCCCCAAGGATTATCAAAGGCGACGATCGCACCTTTGGCAATAGAGTCGGGACATGTGGTAGCGCCGCAGGTTGGATCCCAAGCCCATCCCGAGAAGTTAAAGGTGGGGCTGAAGTGTCTGCGTGAGAAC
>PLSH01000025.1:4257-8776 GCA_003165095.1 Acidobacteriaceae bacterium | reverse complement strand
AAGATGTACACCAACTACGACGGCGTGCACGACCGATTCGGCACGGTATCTGTATCCGACACGAATAACGGAAACTCGAATCTCTTTTCCAGCTACGCTGCGCTCAGCTCAACCGGCACGACGATGACGATCATGGTCCTGAACAAGGATCCGGGCAACACGGCGCAGGTAAGTTTCAACCTGTCGGGATTCAGTGCGACGAGCTATGTGGCCTACACGCTTTCGTCAACAGCTTCAAGCGCGATTTCGGCCTCCACATCGGCGGGATGGAACTCCTCGCAGAGCTTCGCGCCCTACAGCATTACCCTGCTGGTGATCAGCGGAAGCGAAGCCTCCACACCCGCATCGGAATGGTACCTCAACCCAGACGACCTGATGATTCCTGCCTCGGGCACCGCAACTTTGCATCCGGCGATCAGCAGCGGAAGCGGCCCAGTGACGCTCACCGCGGCTGATTTCGACGCTAATGAGGGCGCGCCGGCCTGCAGCGGTTCGCTGGCGATCACCAACGCCACCATGACCGCGGCAAAACCGGCGACGGTCACCGTGAACGTGGGCAGCACCCCGGGTTTTTGCCACTATACCGTCACCGGCAGCGACGGAACGGCAACCCAGACCCAGGGCGGATGGATCATTGTCGGAAATCCTCCTGCCACGCTTGCCCAGTCGGGCAACAACCAATCGGGTGGCGCTGGAACGGCTCTGTCGCAGCCCCTGACCGTCACGTTGACTCCCGGCCAGTCCGGCGGCTCGGCCGGCGGCGCAGGAATCCTGTTCACAACCTCGGCTGGCACGCTCTCCAACGGCACCACGAGTGGAATCAGTGTGATTGCCCAAACCAATGCATCGGGGATCGCCTCGGTCACTCTGACGCTGCCTTCGCCCCAGGGAACTGTGACCGTTACCGCGCAGGACCAGTTCGCACTCGGCGGAGCTGTTGTGACGTTTCAAGAAACTTCAAACTAGCGTCAATGACCCCGGCTCGGCTACAGGTGCGGCCGGAGCCCTTCAGCCAACTTCTGCGGGAGGACGTACACTGTTCATGTTCCAATCTTTTTTACGACCGTTCTTCGTGCTTGCGATTGGGTCTTGTGCCGCTGTTTCCACAGTGCTCGTCTTCGGCCAATCCGCGGCACTTTCAACCCGGTCCAATGTCGTCTATGAGAATGCCAGGACAGGACCGGCGGATCGTTTCTTCGACCTTTCCGTGGGCTCGGCTGACGTCGGGGCCGCACAAGCCTTACCGTTGCCAACCGTCACAGTCAGGCCTGAAGAGACCGAGCATCCTTACGCCGAGAATCTGATCGTGACCGCTACTGTAAGGGGTGGCGCCGCAACGCCGACCGGCAAAGTGACGCTCTCGAGCGGCAGCTTCACATCTTCGGCTGTGCCGTTGAACTCCGGCGGTGCTACCTTCTATGTCCAGCCGGGTTCGCTGGCTATGGGCGCCGACACGTTAACCGTCACCTACATGCCAGACTCAAACAGCGCGTCCACTTACGCCGCTTCCACTGGCACGGCCGACATCACCATGACCTCGCCTGGCATCACCAGCGTTGCCGTCACGATCGACACGTTAGCCAATCGCCATCAGATCAGTCCATACATTTACGGCATCAACACCAACAACAGGAACACCATTACGGGAATGGCGCCGGCGCTGATTCGCTGGGGGGGCAACCAAACCTCCGACTACAACTGGAAGACCTTCACCTATAACGCGGGCGGAGACTGGTTCTTCGAGGATTTCGGTATCTCGAACTCCGACGGGTTCATAAACGACTCGGTTCAGATGGTGAAGTACGCGGTGGACTCGGGAAGCCGGATGCTCACCACCATTCCGACACTGGATTGGGTCGCCAAGGAAAGCGGCCACTGGAGCTATTCCGTAAAGAAGTTCGGTCCTCAGTGCAAGGTCAATCCCGAAAACGCCGATGCCGGCAACGGCCAGAAACCGGACTGCAAGACTCGTGTTAACACCGAACCGGTTACAGATGCATATTATCCTCTGGTGGATAGCCCCCGCGATTGCAAGACGGGCAATTGCCTCTATCGCGACGAATGGACAAAGGCGCTCTCAGCGGCCTTTGGAAGCAGCACTTGCAAGATTCCCTATTCGCCGATCAGCGGTTGCCACTTCTTCGACGTGGACAATGAGCCCGAGATTTGGGATGGTTCCCACGCCGATGTCCATCCTACCCATCCCGGATACACGGAGCTGGCGAATTTATTTGAGTTGAAGGGGATCAAGATCAAAGAATGGGATCCTCAAGCGGTTCGTTTCGGTCCCGTCACCTGCTGCTGGAATTTCCTTTGGTCGGTTGGCCCAACAGGAGACGACAGGACAGCCCACGCAGGAATCGACTTTCTTCCCTGGTGGCTGAATCAGATCTATTGGCTCGACCAGATCAACGGCGGCCGTACGCTCGATGTCCTGGACGTCCACGCTTATGTCGGCCCCAATGTTGACATCTCCAAATACACCAACTCGCAAAAGCGAGCCGCCGCGGGAATGGTCTATCGCACGTATTGGGATCCTGTGTACTCCAACGCGGGAATCGATGCGGACTGGATTACCAAAACCCAGCCAAGCCGCAGCGTCACCTTCCTTATCCCGCGACTCAAGGCCCTGGTGAACGCCATTTATCCAGGAACCCCGCTCTCCTTCTCCGAGTGGGAGTCGTGGATGGCTCCGCAACCTGAATGGGACTTTTCGACGGCACTCTCCGACGCGGATGCCTTTGGCGTCATGGGCCGCGAGGGGCTGAGTTTTTCCACGCGCTGGGGTGGGCCTGATGCGACCGACGATACCACCAAGCAGCCTCATCCCAACTTTCAAGCCATGAAGCTCTACACCACCTACGACGGGGCGAGGCATGGATTCGGGACGCTCTCCATCTCGGACCGGAGCACCAGCAATCCGGACCTGTTCACCAGCTACGCCGCTCTGGATGCGGCCGGGACGACGATGACCATCATGGTCCTGAACAAAGATCCGGGCAACACGGCGAATGTCACCTTCAACCTGAATGGCTTCACCGCCAGCACCTATACGGCGTACACGCTGGTCTCGACTAGTCCCGGCTCGATCACCACTTCGGCCTCAACTGCCTGGAGCGCGACGCAGAGCTTTGCCCCCTACAGCATCACGCTGCTGGTGATCAGCGGAACTCAGCCCTCCAAGCCTGCCTCGGAGTGGTATTTGAATCCGGACGATCTAATGGTTCCGGCATTGGACAAGGGAATTCTGCATCCCAGGATCGTGAGCGGCACGGCCTCCGTGACCCTGACCACCGCCGACCTCGATGCCTTCGAGGGCGCCAGGCCCTGCCGCGGCTCCCTCACGCTGACCGACGCCACCATCACCCCCACCAAGCCGGCCACCATTACCGTCAACACCAGAAACACCCCAGGCTTCTGCCACTATACCGTCACCGGCACTGACGGCGTCTCCACTCAGACAGAGGGCGGTTGGATCGTCGTCGGCTCACCGGGTGCCACGCTCAAGCAGTCGGGCGACCACCAATCGGGCAAGGCCGGCAACCCTCTCTCACACCCGCTCACCGTTACGCTCTCTCCAGACCTGCCTGGAACGTCGGCCACCGGCGCGGAAATTCTGTTTACCGCTTCGGCCGGCACCCTCTCCAATGGCGTCAACAGAGGCAGCCGCGTGATCGTCCAAACCAACACATCGGGCAACGCCTCGGTAACTCTGACGCTGCCTTCAACCCAGGGAACTGTGACCGTCACCGCGCAGGACCAGTTCGCGCTTGGCGGAGCTTCGGTCACATTCACTGAGACTGCCAAATAACCCCAAAGCAGATCTCCCGTCCTTCCATTTCGGTCATCGCGCCATGGAGGGTTCGACCAGTTCCAGGTAGTCTTGAAGAAGGATCAAACGAATATTCGCTTCCTTACGCAAGAAGGGCTTCATGAGAAATAGGATTCAGTCGTCGAGTCGCCGACAATGCTCGAGCGTCTCGGTCACGCAACTGGCGCTTTTCCTGGTTGCCGGATTGGCTCTCAGCGGGACTGCTGTGGCTCAGGATGCACCTGCGCACCCAAATTGGCCGGGTCGTGGACAGCTTTTTGTCGGAACTTGTTACCAGCCCATCGATCGCACACCTGAGCAGATCGATCACGACATCGCGATCATGAAGCACGCGGGATTCAACGTCGTGCGCATGGGAGACTTGTCGTGGGATTCATTCGAACCCTCGCAAGGCAGATTTGAATTCGAATGGTTCGACAAGATAATGGACAAGATGCAGGCCAACAGGATCAGGGTCATCCTGGACATTCCGGGATTACCGGCGCCCATCTGGTTGCATCGCAGGTACCCGGAAGTCGATATCGTTAACCAGTTTGGAGAGCGCCGTCCGCCCGCGGAGCGCTACATGGATGACATCAGCGATCCTGACTATGCGCGCGAGGCGTCAATTCTTGCGGATGCGATGACCAAACGGTATGCGCACCATCCCGCAGTGATTGCTGTTGGCTATGACAATGAAATCGGGAA
>PLSH01000025.1:0-4210 GCA_003165095.1 Acidobacteriaceae bacterium | reverse complement strand
TCACAGTGGCGCGGCTCGAGGAACTCGATGCGATTCGTCGCCGCAATATGCCTGATACGCCGGCGATCTCGAATCTCTGGGATACCGCACCGAGGCGAGGTTTCGATTATCTCAGCACCTACAAGTCGTATGTCTCTTATGGCGCGGAGGGCTTCTATCCGAGTGACCCGATCAGCGGCGTATTTGGCGCGCTTACAACGAAAGGCGATTTGGCCACGCCTATGTGGTTCAATGAGTTCACCGCCGGCGGTGGAGGCAACTACGGAACTCCGGGGCGAAGCCGCATGTACGCCTACCTGGGACTCATGATGGGAGCGCAGGGGTTCCTTGCATGGACGTTCAATAGTCATCTGGGCGGAGAGGAGCAGGCGCTCTTCGGGCTGGTGGACCATGATGGCACCCCTTCATGGAAGGTGGATGAATTCGCGCGAATTGCGGAGGAGTTTCGACAGCTTTCACAACTCGGATTCCCGCGCTACACACACCCAGAAGTCGCCATTGCGTATTCCTTCGATTCCTTCGTCGATTCAAACCCAAACGGCCCTTCCAATACGACGCGTCAATATTTCAAGCCTTCTTATACGGAGCAGGTACAAGGAGCCTTTGAACCTTTTTTTCGCGCGAATATCGATACGGCCATCATCAACATCGGACATGACAGCCTTTCGGCTTACAAACTCGTCGTAGTACCCGCAGACTATGTGATGGATGCCGCCAGCGCGAAGGCTCTTCGGGATTATGTGAGCGGAGGGGGCACAGTCCTGATGACGGCATTCTCCGCCAAGGTCGACGAGCACGGGCAGTGGTTCGACACCCCATTACCGGGAAGGTTGAACGACTTATTCGGGCTGCGAACCGCGCAGTTCTATTCGCCGGACGATCTGCCGGAGTTCGAACTGGGAGGCATGACCGCGAAGGCGAGCATCCGGTACTACGAGGTTCTGGAGCCACAGGCTGCAAAAACGCTGGCAACATTCTCGAACATGCCGGGCCACCCTCCCGCAGTAACGGTGAACAAATACGGCAAGGGACAGGCCGTCTACCTCGCGGCGCCGGCTCAGCCCTCTCTTATCGGTCCGATTGTCCGCAGCTTCCTTGAGCCGCTGGGAATACAACCTGGTCCTCAAACCCCGGATGGAGTCTATGCGCGGATGGTCAATGGACGCACGTTATACGTGAATACAACAGACGAGGGAAAAGTCGTCACAGTTGGCAAGAAAACGCATGGAGATCTCACGCACCAATCCTACGACGGCACAATGAAACTCGGCCCTAATCAGGTCGATCTTGTGGAATAGAACCGCAGTGTTTAGCGGCAGCAGCAAGGATCATAAACATGCGGCAAAGCAGATGTAAAGAATCGCTCCTCTTTCTCCTTTTCTTCCTTACTTCGATAACGTTCGAAGCAAGAGCGCAGGTGGATTATCCGTTTCGCAACCCCAAACTGAGCGACGACGCGCGCATCGCCGATCTGCTCAAACGCCTGACGTTGGATGAGAAGGTCCAACTCATGGACGGCCACCCCCAAGATCCCGCGTCTCCATCTTGTGTTTTCCGATGAGGCGGAAGGCTTACATGGTCTCGCGCTCGGGGGCCCAGGCCTACGGGGGCCGCGCGGTCGTCAACCCGTGCCCACCACGACCTTTCCTCAGGAAAAGGGCCTGGGCGAGACCTGGGATTTCGCGCTGATGAAAAAGGTCGGCGCCCTGGAAGGGGAAGAGGCACGTTACTACTACCAGAACCCGAATTTCGACTTCGGTGGAATCGTGGTGCGCGCCCCGAATACTGACCTGAGCCGCGATCCGCGATGGGCCGCACTGAGAAGTCGATGGGCGAAGACCCGTACCTCCTCGGCGCCTTGGCGGTTGCATTCATTCGTGGAATGCAGGGCCCCGATCCCAATCACTGGCAGGCAGCTTCGCTGATGAAGCACTTCATGGCCAACGAAAGCGAGAATGGTCGCACGTACACTTCGTCCGATTTCGACGAACGTCTCTCGGTGGGGCAGCGCATCGGTGACGTTGCCAGCCTCCAAAGCACGCAGCTTGAGGCGTTCACAACCCAACTGACCGTTTTTGTGAACACCATCAGCGAAAAGCTCGATGGTGCACGTGCCGAGTCTGCAACAACGGCAACCCAAACCGGATTTCGACCGTAATCACTGTCTGCGAAGAGTGCGTCGCCCACAGGACGGCGGATGTCCGGTACATCCATCTACCCATTGAGGACGACAGGCCCGTAGCGCTCTACATTGCCGACCGAGCATCCAATCTTGCATCCGGAACAATCACACGCCGCCTCACTTCAATTAGCAGTATGCATTTGCTGTCGTTCTTCTGGACGTATTCCAGAATTACCCGGTAGGTCTTTCCCTCACGATTCCGCAGGTTATGGCTTTCGTCGAGAATGATGAGTCGATAACGGCGAAGATCTGGAAGCTGCTGCAAAACCTTGGAGTAGGACATGACTTTGCAGGAAGGAAGTCGATATGTGTGACAGTAGTCCTCCCACATCTTGACCAGATTCAGCGGGCAGAGAACAAGTGTTTCCAGCATTAGCTCGTCTGCCAGAACCCTGGCCAGAGCGGTCGCCATCAGGGTTTTGCCGAGTCCCACGACATCGGCGAGCAAGACGCCGCCGCGCTTTTGTACGTGGTGAGCGGCAATTTTGACCGCCTTCTCCTGGAACTCAAAAAGCTGGTCCCCGAAGTCCTTCGGGATGCCAAAACGAACGATCCCTTCCCTCGCTTCCTGAGAGAGGTGATAGGCCATCTTGACATATATATGGTGCGGCGGAATCGGTTGGGGCCGTGCCCAACTCTGATCGATGATGTCCGCAATTTCGGCTGAAATGTCCAGACACCACTTGTCTTTCCACCGATCATCGAACCAAGTCGCCAGCTTTTTGCAAGCGTCGTGGTCTGTTATATCGACGTTCAACTCGCCCTGCTTCGACAGACCTGCAAAGGTCAAATTGCTGCTCCCCAAGAAGCCATTGACCGGACTCACCGGATCGTGCCGAAAAAACAGGTAAAGCTTCGCGTGAAGGGGGTGACGGAGGTGCAGTTTGACAATGACCTGTTTAGCGCGAATCTGCTTGGCTAGTCCCCGAAGGCCGATCTCGTCCGCGTCTGTGGGGGCACCAATGGTGAGCTGAGTCCGGAACTGCTCCGCAAGCGCCTTCTTCAGTCGTACCGCAGTCTGATTGTCGAGTTCAGCGTCGTGCTTAATGATGCCGTACGCGCTGGCAATCTCCTGCTGGGGGAGCGTTTGCATGCCGACCAAAAGGCGGCAGCACTCGCCGTCACCTCCCGCCCACTTTTCAATTTGTTCGTCGAGCTGCCTCCAGCCGCGCAGGTTGAAGTACCCAACGCAGAAGTCCGACCTATGGGAGACCGACAGTGTTGTTCTAAGCGCCGGCAGCAACTGGTTATCGATATTGTCGAATATCTGTGGCATCCGAATGAAGCTCCAAGGCTGTATTTCTGCGGAAGAATGCTTGTAGATCAGCGCGCTGTACGCTGGTTTAAGCCGTACTGGATGTGAGGGATAGCCGGGACCCTGGTGGGATATCCCCGCCGGAGGACGCGGCTTGGACCGAGGACAAGCGGTCCAAACCGGGGCGATTCCTCCGGTAGCGGCGTGTCGATGCACCTGGGCATTGTGCGCACGGAGGGAATGCTAGTGGTTCGTTCTACGCGAAGATTGGCGCAGTGAGGAGACCGCGTTCGCCGTTGTCATGCATCCCGGCCGTTGTCATGCAAAAAGCGTCCCAGAGGCCGAATTCGACGGAAAATGCGGACAACGCGGACGGCACGGAAATCGTCCAACCGCCCTATTTTCTATTATTTGTGATTGGAATGAGGAAGATACAGAAAGGTCTGGCGGAGAGAGGGGGATTCGAGCCCCTATCAAAGCACTTGTCTGATGCAATGAAACGCCTATGAGACGGTCGCGTGACTGCTCCTACGCATTCCAGACCGACCCCTTTGCTATGGTTTCGAATTGCCAAAGCACGGCACAGCGAATCCATTGTGGTGCATGTTTTGGTGCATGTTTGAACATGGAATCTGTGCGATGTGTTGCAGCACAGTGCGGACTTTAGATGCGACGTATCTGAAGATACTAAATGAGATATGCTACTTATTGCGCGAGTATGCAGAGCCCTGCAAAATGGCGATAAACAGACTTAAAATCCGCAGGCCGCAGGG
>PLSH01000061.1 GCA_003165095.1 Acidobacteriaceae bacterium | reverse complement strand
AAAAGGAGTTCCGATGAACCGTCTCACGATTCCAGCCGTTCTCTTCCTCGGCCTCTGCCCGCTGCTGGTGGCACAGCAGCCCCCGCAAGCCGTCTCGCCCTCCACCACCGCGCAGCCCGCCCAGGCCATCCAAATCACCGTCTCTCTCGAGCTCACTCAATCCCCGCAACAGCCGGTAGAAGAGCATCCGCTCACCGCAGCCGATCTCGATCGCGGCCAGATTCTCAAAAAGGCGCAGACCATCTGCATCTTTTCGGATACCGATTTTCTCTCCTCCGCCACCCTCTCCAGGGCTCTGCTGAACCAAAAGGACTGGCAGAAGCTGGGCCTGTCGATCGTCGACAGCCCCCGCTACGACAATCCGCGCATCAGCAAGCCGCGTCCTGCCGAGCTGCAACTCCAGATCGACCGAGTCGTCTTCACGCATATCCACACCTACGTCCTCACGGAAAGGACAACAGGCATCGTCCTCGCCTCGGGCAGGGTCAGAGCCCTCGACGGAGTCGTCGCCTCCGGTCCCATGGCCGAGCAGATTGTGAAAATACTCTCCGCCGCCCGGCTCCCCGCGCCGACGGCGGGTGCTGACAGCGGGCTGTAAGCGCACGCAAGCCAGTTGAGAAAGGAATCGCCATGATCCGCAAGCTTCTCCAATCCGTTCTCTGCATCTGCCTCGCGCCGCTGCTGGCGGCGCAGCAGCTTCCGGCAACAGTCGAGTCCTCCGACGCAACGCAGGGTGCCGCTCCCGCTTCGCCGCAGACAACCGCCCATGCATCGCCGGAATCCGTCACCATCCCCAAAGACACGAAGATCGAATTGGTAGCCCTTGAAACGGTCTCATCGGAAACTGCAACCAAAGGGTCTCCCGTCCGATTCGCAGTGGCCAAAGACATCGTGGTAGATGGAGTCACTGTGCTTCATGCGGGAACACAAGCCTTTGGAAAAGTCACCAAGGCCAAACGCGGTATTGCCTATCATCAATGGGCTGACCTCGAGATTCGAGTAAAGGAAATTCAGATCGGCAACGGCCCTAAACTGCGCTTGACGAGATCTGAGCCACAACCCAAGGAAAAGACAAGCGAAGTTATAAAGGACCTTGCATGGTGTGCCTTTCCACCAGCTGCAATCGTATGTATCGCCTTCGCGCTCGGAGCCAGCGAGGACGGCACTGAAAAACCGAATGCAAAAAGTGGAGAACAAGACGGGCTGCTCGCCTGCACCGAGTGGGATTTCTGGGCCAAATCGCCAACGAACATCTCTGCGCCGGCGCTCGCTCAAGACAAGATCGCTGCATCGGGGTCGCCCGGAATTCCCTGCAATTGGATCGTCGGCAACCAAAGCCGGGGAGGGTTCCTCGCTGCAGTCGTCAAGTGACGGCGCGGGACGGCCCACCGAACGGCGTCGGCCGACCGCGCTGCACCTGGACAGCCGCCGCGTTATCCTGTAGCTGACCGATGACCGACGGCAATTCATCTCCTCAGACAATCGTAGGCACCCCTCCCCGACGCCCGCGCAACCGCCGCTGGCCGCGCATTCTCCTCTTCACCGCCCTCACCCTCCTCGTTCTGCTTCTCGCCGCCAGCGCAGCCGCCGTCCTCTGGCTCCGCTCCGCAGCCAAAGCCGCTCTGCCCCAACTCGACGGCGACGTGCACCTCGCCGGCCTCTCCGCGCACGTCCTGGATGCCCCGGTTATTGTCCGCCGCGACGCCCACGGCGTCCCCCACATCGACGCAGCCACTCAGGACGACCTCTTCACCGCCCAGGGCTACGTCACCGCCCAGGATCGCCTCTGGCAGATGGACATCTTCCGCCGCAACTCCCAGGGCACTCTGGCTGAGATCCTCGGCCCCTCGCTCATCCCGCACGACAAAACCCAGCGCGTGCTTCAAATCCGCCTCGTATCCCAGCGCATCTATGACCACCTCGCCCCCGCGGACCGCGCAAGATTCGAAGACTACGCCCGCGGCGTAAATCTCTTCATCGCCGATCACCAGAACTCGCTCCCCGTCGAGTTCCGCCTCCTTCACTACCACCCCGCCCCGTGGACCGCCGTGGACTCACTCAGCGTCGGCCTGATGATGGTGCAGATGCTCGACACTCACGCCGCAACCAAGCTCGGCCGCGCACACGTCCAAGCCAAACTGCAGAACGAGAAGCTCGAAAACGACCTCTACCCCGTCGGCTCCTGGCGCGACCACCCGCCCACCGGCATCGAAGTAGACCTCAGCGCCCCGCATCCCCAACCACCCCCATCCACCGACGATGAGGACGACGACGAGCCCACCAAAACCATGCTCGCGCCGGACTCCAACCTCCCCGCCATCATGAAAACTCCGGGTGCCCCCGGTCCCGTGTTTGGGACCGGGGAGGCGACCAACTCCACTCGCGTCACCGCGCTCCTCGCCCTGCTCGGCCTGCCCACCTGCAACGGCTGCGCCGCCGGCTCCAACAACTGGGCCATCGCCGGCCGCCACACCGCCAGCGGCAAGCCTCTCCTCTCGAACGACATGCATCTCGGCTTCTCCGTTCCCGGCGTCTGGTACACGGCCGACCTGCGCGCGCCCGGCTTCCACGCCGCCGGAGTCACGCTTCCCGGCATGCCCTTCGTCATCGCCGGCCACAACGAACACGTAGCCTGGGGATTCACCGCTCTCATGGGCGACGTCCAGGACCTCTACGAAGAGAAGCTCGACGGCAAAGGCAACTATCAGGACCTCTTTTCGCATTGGTACCCACTCACCGTCGATCGCGAGATCATTCACGTGCGCGGCCGCAAGGATGTTGTGCTCGATGTTCAATCCACGGCCCACGGCCCCATCTTGAATCCCATCCTCAACAACGAGAGCCAGACCATCGCGCTCAAGTGGACCCTCTACGACCCCACCCTCAACGCGCTCCCGCTCTATGAAATGAACGTCGCCTCCAACTGGACGGAGTTTTCAGCCGCGCTCGCGCAATGGTGCTGGCCCACGCAAAATCTCGTCTACTCCGACGATCAGGGCCACATCGCCTACCACGCCATCGGCCGCGTTCCCATTCGCTGGCATGGAACAGGAATATTTGATAAGCCACTTCCGCATGACCAGTTTGATCTGCGCTTTGAGTGGGGGCTCGGCCTCGATCTGCGGCCGGTCTACATCCCATTCGACGCAATGCCCAACGCCGTCGACCCTCCCTCCGGCTTTTTGGCCACGGCCAACTCCCGTGTGACCACCAACAAGCCGTATTACGAGCCGATCTCCAATCCCGACTCGTCGGCGATTCCGCTCACCGACGAATGGGTCGACCCCTACCGCATCGAGCGCATCTACAAATCCCTCGACGGCCGCGACCACCTCACGCCCGCCGACATGCTCGCCGTCCAGACCGACATCTACAGCGAAGTGGACCAGGAACTCGGCCAGCGCTTCGCCTACGCCATCGACCACACCGAAGGCCCCGCCGGCAACGGAGACGCGCGCCTGCGCCAGGCTGCCGACCTCATGCGCTCCTGGGACGGCCGCCTCACCGCCGACTCCGCCGCCGCATCCATCGTCACCCGCACCCGCGCTGCCCTCTGGCCCATGATTCTCCAGCCAAAACTCGGCAACACGATGGGCGATTATCATTGGGGCGAGTCGGATTTTGCCGAGGAAGAGATCGTGATGCACGCCAAACCCGATTGGCTCCCCGTCGGCTACAAAAACTGGGACGCGCTGCTCACCGCGGCTGTGCGCAAAGCCATGCACGACGGCAAAGTGCCCGCCGATGTGTCGGCATGGACCTACGGAAGCTGGCACAAGATCGACATCGAGCATCCGCTGGCCAGGTTCCTGCCCATCATCGGCCGCATCGCCGGCACCGGCCCGCAATCCATCGGCGGCGACACCACCACCGTCAAGCAGATCGGCAGCGACCTCGGCCCCTCGCAGCGCTTCACCATGGACTGGAACAACATCGACGGTTCAACCGAAAATATCGTCCTCGGTGAAAGCGGCAATCCCCTGAGCCCATACTTCCGCGACCAGTGGAACGACTGGTTCAACGGCACAACCTTCGCGCTCCCCTTCACCCCCGCAGCCGTATCCGCGCAGACCAGCCACACCCTGCGCCTGCTGCCATGAGTTGGCCCCACACAAACCGGGTGCCTGAGAACTCCGTTCCCCGGGTGCCCCAGGTCTCTCGCTTTTGGGGACCGGGGAAATCTGATCCCCGGGTGCCCCNNCGCGCTCATCCTCTTCGCCGCATTCGTCGCCATCCTTCCGCAGCTCATCCGCGGCAACTCCTGCGGCCACGACTTTGACTTCCACCTCGTCTCCTGGTTCGATTGCCTCAGCGCCTGGAAGCATGGCCTCGTTTATCCCCATTGGACTCCCAGCCCCAACTACGGCGCAGGTGAGCCGCGCTTCGTCTTCTACCCCCCGCTCACCTGGATGCTCGGCGCAGCCCTCGGCGCAATTCTTCCCTTGTCCCTCGCGCCCATCGCCTTCACCTTCCTGTGCCTCGCCGGAACCGGACTCGCCACCCGCGCCCTCGCCGCCCAAACGCTCAACCTCACTGCATCGGACGACGCCATCCCTACGCTGGCCGGCTGCGCAGCCCTCTTTTCCGGCTATTCGCTCTTCACCGCCTACGAGCGCACCGCATTCGGAGAACTCGCCGGCGGCTTCTGGATTCCCCTTCTTCTGCTGTTCATCCTGCGTGAACGCAATCCATCCGCCCCGCTCATCCGTCGCGCCTTCGACGGTTCCGCCGTCCCTCTGGCCCTGGCCGTGGCCGGCGCATGGCTCTCCAACGCCCCGCTCGGCGTCATGGCCAGTTACCTGCTCGCCGCCGTCGCGCTGGCCGCCGCCATCTCTGAGAAATCCTGGGCCCCGATTCTCCGCGCCGCCGCCGCCGCCGTCCTCGGAATCGGCCTCGCTGCCCTTTACCTTGTTCCCGCCGCCTTCGAGCAGCGTTGGGTCGATATCCGCCAGGCCATCGACGATCCCGCGTCCATGATCGAAGGCAGTTGGCTCTTTGCCCGCCATGCCGGCCCCGATATGCTGAACCACGACATTGAACTGCACCGCGTCTCGCTGCTGGCCGTCTCCATGCTTGCCGTCGCCGTGGTTGGCCTGCTCATTTTCTGGCTGCGCGGCCGTCTCACTGGCCCGCGCCGCGGCTGGATTCCCCTCGCCCTCATCCCCTTCGCAATCCTGTTTCTCCTGCTCCCCGTCTCCCTACCCGTCTGGAATCTGCTGCCCCGCCTGAGATACCTCCAGTTTCCCTGGCGCTGGCTCGTGGCCCTTGAAGCTCCCATGGCCATCTTCTTCGCTCTTGCCGTCTGGCCCCGCTCCGCTGCCCGACGCTTGAGCCGCTTCGCAGTCATTGCTGTCTGCGCCACCTTTTTCCTGGCCGCCTCCGTCTTCGCCGCGCGCAATTTCTTCCAGACTTGCGACACCGAAGATGCCGTGTGGGCCATGTTGTCCACCTACCGCGCCCAAACCGGCTTCTTGGGGTCAGGCGAGTACTCGCCTCCCGGCTCCGACAACGCCACGGTCGCCACCGGCCTTCCCGACGCCTGCCTGGTCAACGATCCCGATACCGTGCTCGGTATCCTCGACACCCCGGGCGCAAATCCCGATTGGTGGGTCGAGCAGGGCAGTTGCAGCGCCACCTTCAACTGGCAACCTGGCCTCCCGGAGCGCAAACGCCTCCAGGCCGTCACCAGCCACGCCGGCTTCCTGATTCTGCGGCTCACCGCCTATCCCGCCTGGCGCATCACGCTCAATGGCTGCCGCGTCGACTCGCTGCCCCAGCGCGACGACGGCCTCATCGCCGTCCCCGTCCCGCAAGGCCCCGTCGACCTCGCTGTCGACTTCGCCACCACCCCCGACGTAATTGCCGGCCGCTGCCTCAGCGCCATCTCCCTGCTGCTGCTCACCTTCCTGTGGCTGATGGAGGATCGCCCAAAAAGCAGCCAAGGCCGCTTTCCCGGCTAAAAAGTCACCGTCCCCCAAAATGCCTCCGGACAGATCTTCCAGCCGCTGGATCGAGGAGCGAGTAGATATCGATGAAAAAGTAACTTTCGGGTTGCCGGTCATGCATTCGAAACTCGGAAATCGCGGAAAACAGTCGGGAACCCGACTTGTGGGGACCTATCCGGATTCAACTCGGCGCTATGATTGAGAGCATGGTGATTCTGGGGCGACGGTTACTTTTCGCGCTGCTTTGTCTTTCGTTTCCACTCGAGGCTCAGCAGTCAATTGCCATACAAATAGGAACGGAGCAGAGTGGTTTGCCGTCCTCGGGGGGGTACAAGCCTTCTTCTTTGTCGCTCGCTCAACTGCTGGAAAGCGATCGTGTGCTACAGGAAGGCATGATGTCATTCACGCGAAGCGGCGACAGGAAGTCCTTCCGAGACATTGTTGTGAGTGCTGCCGAGCGGGGAGACCTGGGGGCGGAGCTACTGCTGGCTGAGCAATACATCCCCGAGCAGTGCACATTTGAGATCGATCAGGATGTACCACACTGCGGCAAGAGCGGGGATGAACCGCCGCGTGTAGTCTTCCGAGAGAATCCGCTAGTAATTGACGCCTCCTACGAGGAAGCGACTCGTTGGCTCGAGAAGGCCAGTGCCCAGGGCTCGGGCGAAGCGAGTGAAGTGCTCGCACAACTGATCACAAGAATGCAAGCAAATGGACACGGTACCAGCTACACCGCAGCGGATTCTGCTCGCTTCCATGCGCTCGCGCGTTCTCAAGGCTATGATGTCGAGTCAATCTCCGTCACTTGCTACAAACTGACGCCGGGAGGAACAAGCATCAGCTTGGGTCCCCCCCCGGGCCCCACCGTCGGCCAATCGCTCCAAATACCATTCTCTGAAGAAGAGCTTGCCGCTCTCAACAAGGCCGGCGTTTCCGGATCCCTACTGTTTGGAGGAGGTTCCGGCAATGGAGATTCGGTGCTGCTCATGCGTCCGGAAGGCCCTATTGTGCATATTCGCATCATCTTGGACCACAACCCGGACCATGAGGTCCTGCTGCCCATTCCGGCACACCATGATGTTATCTATCTTCAGCGGGGCGACACCTACTTGGCGTTCCCAAGCAGCGGACCGAATCTTCCTCGATTTCTCTCGCTCACACCCCCCGTTACTTCTGACCCGCAAGTCTCGATCTTTACACAGACGATGGATGGAGGACACTCGGGCGGCTTTTGCACTCGTTTCCCATAGAGAATCAGAATGTGGTCTCTGTACGAAGCACAGAGCATTCGGTGAACTCCTTTCGGGCTCGTCTCTCGGCCCGGATAGGTCCTGGTAACG
>PLSH01000309.1:4946-6577 GCA_003165095.1 Acidobacteriaceae bacterium | reverse complement strand
GGCGCCTGTGCTGCGAGCCACGGTAGCCGCGCTCCTGGCATTCGGCCTCGCCGCCGGCTTTCTACTTCCCGCCGCATGGGAGCAGCGCTGGACCAATCTCCAGTTCGCCATCTCCATTCCTCATCTCCAGGTCCGCAACAGTTGGCTCTTCGCGCGCCACACCGACGCAACCTTGGCTGCCGTCGCGCACGACCAAAAGCTGCTCGTCGTCTCCTGGATCGCCGTCGCCATGATTGCCGTGGCCCTGGCCGGCGCGCTGGTTGCCCACATGCGCGGCNNTCCCGGCGCTCGCCGCTGGACCCTCCCGCTGCTCCTCATTCCCTGCGCAGTTCTGTTCCTCATGCTCCCCGTCTCGATGCCGGTGTGGAACGTCCTGCCCAAGCTCCGCTACCTCCAGTTTTCCTGGCGATGGCTTGAGGTCATGACCGCCCCAACCTCGATCTTCTTCGCTGCGGCGGTCTGGTTTGTGCCCCTTCGCAGGCGGATCGCCGTCCTGTCCGCATGCGCCCTCCTCTTCATCGCCATCAGCGCCGCTGCCGGTCACTACTGGTTCATCGATTGCGAAGACAATCAGGATCGGATCGTCGCGGCGGAACACGATGGCACGGGCGTTTATGGCAAGCAGGAATACGCGCCCGCCGGCGGCATCTATGCCCCGCCTCTGTCTATCCAGCCCGACGCCTGCCTGGTCGGCGATCCGTCGGCCTCGCCCGGCCCCGCCAACCCCGGCACAGGCCCCTACTGGGACGGCGCAAAGGCCCGCTGCAAAGCGTTTGTGGCCATCAATTTCCTGCCCGAGAGCAGGATCGTCGTCGGTACCGCCGATCATCCCGGCTACCTCATTCTCCGCCTGCGCAGCTACCCCGCCTGGCGCGTCGAAGTCAATGGCCGGCCCGTCACTCCGGCAATCGAGCGCGATTTCGGCCTCATGGCCGTGCCCGTCCCCCAGGGACACATCGAAATAAACATCGACTGGACCACCACCCCCGACGTCATCGCCGGCCGCTGCATCAGTTTCGTCAGCGTGCTCGCGCTCACAACCCTGTGTTTAATCGAACGAAAGCTGCGCCGGCCTCGATTATCATGAGAGGAATGGCCGCCAATGTGAAATCGCTGATTCAGGAAGGCGCGGAGATCACCGACCGGGCGCTCGAAACCCTGATTCCCGGCCTCGACACCGTGCCCGCTTCCATTCACGGCGCAATGCGCCACTCCGTCTTTGCCGGCGGCAAGCGCCTGCGCCCGGTGCTCGCCATGCAGGCTGGAATCACCATCGCCGGCTCGCTCCCCAAAGGCATCGCCCGTCTCGGCGCGGCTCTCGAGATGCTCCACACCTACTCGCTCATCCACGACGACCTGCCCGCCCTAGACAACGACGATCTGCGCCGCGGCANNTTCGGCGAGGCCATCGCCATCCTCGCCGGCGATGCCCTTCAGACCCGCGCCTTCGAGGTTCTGGCCGGACTCGATTCCCCGCCCGCCGCAACCGTCCAAATCATCGCCCTCATCGCCAACGCCATCGGCACCGTGGACGGCATGATCGGCGGCCAGGTACTCGACCTCGAGAGTGAACACCTCAAGCCCACCCCGGAACTGGTCGAAGCCATTCACCGCGCCAAGACCGGCGCTCT
>PLSH01000309.1:1939-4906 GCA_003165095.1 Acidobacteriaceae bacterium | reverse complement strand
ACCTGGCCCGCCGTCTACGGCATCGAGCAAAGCCGCCGCGACGCCGCCCAGCTCATCGAAGAAGCCTTCGCCGCCCTCGAGCCCTACGGCGTCCGCGCCGACGGCCTCAAATCCGTAGCCCGCTACCTCGTCGAACGCAAGAATTAGCCGTTGGCCGCTAGCACCGTGACCGAATGATTGTGCAATCGCCGGAATGTACCGCCACCGGAATGTACCGCCGCCGGAATGTAGCGCCGGTCTCCAGACCGGCTGTAGTGCGGGCGTCCTCGCCCGCGCTCGCCCAACGGCAATTACCAAGTCATACGGTCTACACTAACTTCCAGCCAGCAGTTGGAAGCCGAGGGATCATGCTCACCGAATCCGAAATCCAAACCGCCCTCCGCGATTGCTTCGATCCCGAAGTCAAGCTGAACCTCGTCGATCTCGGCCTAATCTACTCGATCGCAACCGGTCCCGACCCCGACTCCAAGCCCGCATGGCCGCGCCAGTGGGTCAGGGTCACCATGACGCTCACCACCCCCCAATGCCCTGCCTCCGGCCTCATCTTCGAGCAGGTACACAACCGCCTTGCCGGCATTCCCGACATCAGCAAAGTTGAAGTGAATCTGGTGTGGGAGCCGAAATGGACCCCGCATCGCATCAGCGAAGCAGGCCGCCGGCAGTTGGGAATCTGAAAACCGGCGCTAACGGCCCAAAATCCTACCGGCCGATAACCTCGCGCAGCCTGTCGCGCTGCGCCGAGATGTTTTCAACCATCCTCTGCGCCTGGCCCAGCAGATCCTGAACATTCGCAATGTAGCCCGGCAGCGCGTCCCACCAGGTGCGCACTGTCGCCTGCTGATCGATCATCGCCAGCGCCGTGCCTGAAGCCGCTGCCACCAGCCCGGCGCGCCGTTGACCGCTCAGCAGCAGGATTGCGCCCGCAGCCAGCGTTCCTGCCGCGGCATAACGCACCCAGTCCCCGCAATCGCAGGCGCGCGGCGCTTCCTCGTAAAAACTCGCTTCCTTTGAGAGTGGCAATGCCACCATCGTTTCTCCTTCCATTCCGCGCCGCAAAAAACGACGGCCCCGAAAGGTACTTCAAGTATCGCCAATGTGTTTCAAGTATCGCTCACAAACGCGCGGGCGACGCGATTATTCCTCGCCTCCGCCCAGCCCAGCGCAGCTCGCTCTCGCTCAGTCCAGGTCGAAATCCCGCAGCGGCTTGCCTTCCGGAGCGTCCTTGGCCTTGCGCAGCGCATCGGCAAACTTTTTCTCCATCAGGTCGGCACGGTTCTTTTCCGCGTCCACCGATTGCCTGAAGATCGACTCCTTGCGCTCGTCCTGCTCGCGCATGGCCTTCGCCGCCGTCTCCAGGTCCTCGAACATGCGCTTGCGCGGCGCTGGCGTGTGGCTCACCAGCAGCCCCGTCGCCCCGTCAATCCTCAGCATCGCCCCGCAATCCGGGCAGGCAACTTCAAATATCTTTGCGTCAGTCATAGCCTTTTCCAACCAGATTGTATGCGCTTCGTCCGGCTTTTTCGAGGGGGCGCATGCTCCCGCCCGCTCGCCATTACCCCCACGCCGTTACTTGATCGTCACGTGAATACTGAACTGCTCCTCATCCGCCGACGGCTTCTCCCAGGAGCGGACGTAATGCAGCAGCAGCACCCCATCCCCTTTTTGCGAGGCCTGAAACCGGAACTCCTGCATGATCGGCCGGCCCACACCGGGCTGCGTAGGCTGGGTCTGCGACTGCCCCACCAGCTTCAGCAGGGTCGTCGACTGCGGATGAACGTACCACATGTATCCGGTGGAGGGATTCGAGTTCAGATGAACTTCGAGACTGTCTCCGGCACTGATCTGGAGGTTTGCGCCCTTGTCGGCGTCGGTTACCACCCGGGTCGCCGCGGAAACCATCCGGGAACCGCCAAAAACCAGCAGCAGGATCAGAAACGATTGCCACGCATGAAAACGCGGGCGATTACAAGTATGAAGATGCCGGCGAATACCAGCATGAAAATGCCGACGCTTACAAGCATGAAAATGCCGGCGAATACCAGCATGAAAATGCCGTCGAATATCGGTTGGGTGCATTGCGAGCTTCCTTCCCGCCCGGCATCCAGCACAATTCTGCCGCTATGCCGCGCACCCACCGAAGATAGCCCCGTCCCCTACCCCTCGGCAACCGCCGAGGAAAAGAGCTTTGTAACAAGGGCAAGGCTTCACAGACTGCGGAAAAACTCAATATGGGCGGGGTATTTAGAAGTTTTGTAACAAGGGCACGGCTTTAGCCGGGCCTCAAAGGCCCCAAAAGAGGAGGTGGGCTTTAGCCCGCGAAAAAAAGTTTTGTAACAAGGGCACGGCTTTAGCCGGGCCTCAAATGCCAAAAGAAGAGGCGGGCTTTAGCCCCTGAGGCATTCTTTACGGAAACCCAAGACTCCGCCCACCCGGCAATTTCATTTGCCAGGAGTGCTAAAAACAGTCCATCATGGCAGAAAGCAATTTTTTCTGTTGCATTCGCGTCCCGTACATCCGGCGTATCTCCCCAGTTTCACTGAATCATAGCCGGGACGTCGAAGTCCTTAATTCGGGCCTGAAATTTTTTGAAGAAATGTGAAGGCGGTCCATGTCCCTTCTACCCAACGATTTATACCAGTTCGACGAGTTCGAATTGAGCCGCTCCCGGCGCACCTTGCTGCGCAACGGCCAATCCGTCTCGCTCCTGCCAAAGACCTTTGAGGTGCTCTCCTGCCTGGTCGGCAATCCCGGCCGCGTGGTCGCAAAAGACGAGCTCCTCAAGACCGTCTGGCCGGAATCGTTCGTCGAAGAAAACAACCTTACCCAGCACATTTCTCTGCTCCGTAAAGCTCTTGGGGACCGCGCCAGCTACATCGTCACCATTCCGGGCCGCGGCTATCAGTTCGCCGCCAGCGTTTCCACGCAGGTTCCAAACGGGCACCCGCAAAACGGCAACGGAACGGCCCC
>PLSH01000309.1:0-1921 GCA_003165095.1 Acidobacteriaceae bacterium | reverse complement strand
ATTTGCTGTCTGGAAACAATGGTCCCATCCCCCCCAGTTGCGCAAAGTTCTGGTCGCCGACTTCTCCAACAGCACCGGTGACGCCACCTTCGACCACACCCTCAAGCGCGCTCTCGAAATCGATCTCGAACAGTCTCCCTACATCGATTTGATGAGCGAGCGCGAGGCCATGAGCACCCTCGATCTCATGGGCCGCACCGAAGATACCCCCATCACTTCCGGCGTTGCCCTGGAAATCTGCGCCCGCAGCAACCGCAATGTGCTTCTCACCGGCGACATCATTCCCGTGGGCCATGAATATCTGCTCACCCTTGAAGCCACCGACTGCGCTTCGGGCAAGCAGTTGACCGCGGCCAAGGCCGAGGCCGGCGCCAAGGAAAAAGTGCTTGCCGCGCTCGACAAAGTGGCCGACCGCGTCCGCCGCGGCCTCGGCGAAACCAGCCAGTCCATGGAGAACTACCAGGTGCCCATCATGGACGCCACCACCGCCTCGCTTGATGCGCTCACCTCCTACTCCATCGGCCAATCGATGGATGCCCAAGGCAAAAACGAGACCGAAACCCTCCCCTTCTATCAGAAAGCGGTGGAACTCGACCCCCAGTTCGCCATGGCCTACGGCGCCATCGGCAATGAGTATTACAACCTGAGCGAACCAAAGCTTGCCGCGCAGTACTACAAAAAAGCCTTCGACCTGAGCGGCCGCGTCAGCGCCAAGGAAAAGCTCATTCTCCAGGCGCATTACTACTCTGAAGGCCTGCAAAATATGGAGCAGGGCATCAACACCTACCGGCAATGGACAGAAACTTATCCCAACGATTGGGTGCCCTGGGTCGATCTTGCCAACGACTACACCCAAATCGGCCAATACCCGCCCGCCATTGCCGCCGGCCAGCAGGCGCTCAAAATCGAGCCGAACCGGGCCATCAACTCAAGCGTCCTGGTGCGGGCCTACAAGCGCGCCAATCGCTTTGTCGAGGCTAAATCGGTGGGCTTTGATGCCGTGCGCCGTGGCAAGGACTCCTCCGGTCTGCACGCTTCCCTTTATGAGCTGGCCGTGATTGACCGCGACCCCAACGCGCTCACGCGGGAAACAAAATGGGCCGCCAATAACAACACGGGATGGTACGGCTGGTACTTCATCTTTCTGCGCGCCGAGGCCGCCGCGGCTGCAGGCAAACAAAGGGAAGCCGATGCCCTGTTCCGCAGCGGCTGGGAGACAGCGGAGCATGAACGCCTTCAGGAGGCCGCCGATGACCTGCTCATCTATCAGGCTTCCGTCGAGCTGAGCTTTGGGTTGCCCGCGGCTGCTCGCGCCACGCTCGGCCGTTTGCAAAATCAGGATCCCGATTCGCCTGACCTTGCCATCGTGCGCGCCAGCCTGGGCGATGTCTCGGCAGCCGAACGCTATCTCTCCGCGCATGGCGCCGACGCCAATCCCGGCACCCTCGAAGCCAATGTCGATCTGCCCCGCGTGCGCGCAACCCTCTCCATGGTGCGCGGAAAGCCCCTCGACGCCGTCGCCGCGCTCGAGCCAACCAGGCCCTTCGAACTGGCCAGCTACACCATCCCCTCACAACGCGCCGAAGCCTGGCTCAAAGCCGGAAAGCCCGACCTCGCCCTCCCCGAATACCAGAAGATCCTTTCCAACCAGGGCATCGATCCGCTTTCGCCGCTCTACGCATTGGCCCATCTCGGCATGGCCCGCGCTTTCGTCCAGCAGAAAAAATTCCCTGAGAGCCGCGCTGAATACGAGCGATTTTTCGCCCGGTGGAAAGAAGCAGACAGCGACTTGCCGCTGCTGGCGCAAGCGCGCACGGAATACGCCCGCCTGGCCACGCCGCCGCTCCCCGCTCCGAAATAAACCGCGCCCGCCTGCGGAAAAAGGCCTTGTAACAAGGGCCGGGTGCCCCATCCATGCCGC
>PLSH01000298.1 GCA_003165095.1 Acidobacteriaceae bacterium | reverse complement strand
AGATCTTTTCGCCCTCCTGCTGCGCTACACATCCCAGCACGCCGAACCGTTTCCCGGCTTTATACAGTTTCTTGTAGTCATTGAGCCGGTTAAAGACCTTCTGCTCCGCCTTGTCGCGGATCGAACAGGTGTTGTAGAGGATCAGGCCCGCTTCCTCTTCCGACTCAACTTGCCGGTAACCCTCCTGTTCGAGTGTGCCAATCACCTTTTCGGAATCATGGGCGTTCATCTGGCAGCCGAAGGTCTCAAGATAGAATGTTTTTTCGGTTGCCATATCAACTCCCAGTATACCGTGATGACGATTTGATTCGAGCAGGCTGCCGCGCGGCGTACCGCCCCCTCAGCGCAACCCCGTATGTAGATACTTGAGCAGCGCCGCCATCTGCTCCTCCGTAAAGCGCCCGGCGAAAGACGGCATCAAGCCTTTGCCCGACAACACCGCCCGCTCCACCTCCGCATCGCCGGCAGATGCGCCGCTTGGCAGAGTGGCCCGCTCAAATACGCCGTGCAGATTCGGCGGAACCTTCTTGAGCCCCAGATCGTTCTCCTCGTGGCAGTGGGCGCATCGGACATCGTACAAATGCTTCCCTTCCGCTTCCTGCGGGGTGAGCTCCGGCGCCGAGCGGCAGCCCGCTAGACCGATGCCGATTAGAACCGCAAGCCCTGCGCCGGTGGCTGCTCGATTCCCTGCCCGCCAGGCCGTTCTTCTTTCTTGAGCCATTGAAATGGGGAAAAACCTCGGTTGCGCCGTCCGGCTCACCGACCTCTGACGTCGGTTCCGGCACTCGGAGTCCGTTCCTCCAGTCTGAGCGGGCGCGCCGTGAAGGTCAAGTGCGCCCCGGCTCACCCCGAAGACAATCCAGCTCCGCCGCTGTCGTATCCGCGCAAAAAACCAAGTATCCTGAGTTCATGAGCCTTCCCTCGCTGGAGCAGATTTGCGCAGCCCAGGATGTGGTCTACCGGAATATGCCGCCCACTCCGCAATACACCTGGCCGCTCATCAACGAGCGCCTGGGTGCTGAGGCCTGGATCAAGCACGAAAACCACACCCCGGTGGGAGCCTTCAAAGTGCGTGGCGCGCTTGTCTACGTGAACTGGCTGATGACTCAGCAGCCAGGCCTTGAGGGCGTCGTCGCGGCTACCCGGGGCAATCACGGCCTTGGCGTCGGCATGGCCGCGCATCTGCTCGGCCTGAAAGCCGTCATCGTCGTCCCGCATGGCAACAGCGTCGAGAAAAATCGCGCCATGCTGGCCCAGGGCGTGGAACTGGTTACCCACGGCGACGACTTCCAGGCGTCGCTCGAGTTTGCGCGCGAGCTGGCCAAGCTGCGTGGCTACGCCATGGTCGATTCCTTTCACGAACAGACGGTGCTGGGCGCAGCCACTTACGCTCTCGAATTGTTTCAGGGCGCTCCTGCGCTCGACGTCGTCTATGTTCCCATCGGTCTCGGATCGTCCATCTGCGGTGTCTCGGCGGTGCGCAACGCGCTGGGGCTGTCGACGGAGATCGTCGGAGTCGTAGCCGCCCAGTCTCCCTCTTATGCGCTCAGCTTCAAGCGGCGCGAGCTGACTGAAGCGGCGGCGCAAACCGTCATCGCCGATGGCCTTGCCTGCCGCCGCCCCAATGCCCAGGCGCTGGAGACGATCTTTGAAAATGTCAGCCGCATCGTGGAGCTCTCCGATGCCGAAATCATGACCGCCATGCGAGCCTATTACCAGGACACGCATAATCTTGCCGAAGGCGCGGGAGCGGCCGCGCTGGCCGGCGCGCTGAAAGAAAAAAGCCTGCTCAAAGGAAAGCGCGTCGGCATCATCCTCACCGGCGGTAACGTCGATCGGGAGACCTATGCGGCCGTTCTGAGCGCGGCCGTTTAGGGTTTGCGGAGGAAAATTGCGGGAATCTATCGAGAATCTCACTCCCATGCGTCACGTGCCGCACAATCGCTGCTTCGGCTGCGGCCAGGACAACCTCACCGGCCTGCGTCTCGAGTTCCTGCTGGCCGCGGACGGGTCCGTCGTCTGCCTTCCGGCCATTCAGGATACCTTCGAAGGCCACCCCGCCTACCTGCATGGCGGCATCATCGCCACGCTGCTTGATGAAGCCATGAGCAAGGCCGTAAGAGCCGGCGGATGGACGGCCATGACACGGCACATGGAAGTGGATTACCTTCGCCCGGTTCCCTCCCGCACACCTCTTCGCATTGAAGGCCGCGTGATCCGCAGCGAAGGCCGTAAACACTGGGCAGAAGCCCGCATCGAGGGCGCGCAGGAAAAGCTTCTGGCGCGCGCCAAGGGCGTTTTTATCGAGATACCCGTAGGAACGAAGAGCTGAAGGCGGCCAATAGACCGCCCCGCTCCGCTTTAGTACCGTGACCGAATGATTGTGGTATCGCCGAAATGTAACGCCGGTCTCCTGACCGGNNGCGTCCCCGCCCGCGCTGGTCCAACGGTAATTACCAAATCATACGATCTAGACACTAGTGAACCATGTTGATCGTGTCCTGGGTTACCGTGTCGAATGTCGTTACCGACTTCGCGTTGGCTTCAAAGGCGCGCTGCGCGATGATCAATTCGGAGAATTCAGATGAAATATTCACGTTCGATGCTTCCAGGGCGCCGTCTTGCAGTGTGGCCAGGCCGGAAGTCCCCGAAGTGCTGATCGCCGCCGTGCCGCTGGCCAGCGTTGTGTCGTAATCCCCATCGCCCAGCAGATTCAATCCCTGCAGATTGGTCACATTCGCCAGCGCCAGTTGGCCCACGTTCTCCTTCTGTCCGTTGGAATAGGAGACAGTCACCGACCCGTCGGAGCCGATCGTGAAGCTCTGATACTGGCCGCTGGCATAGCCGTTTTGCGTGGTCGCGGAAACTGCTGAGGCCGTATCCACCTGGCTGATGGTGGGCGTGCCGTTAGACCCCAGCAGCGTCCAGCCGATGCTCAGATCCGAGGCCTTATCGGCCAGTCCGGTAAAGGTGAGCGGGATGGATGAGACATCGCCCACCGCCGCTCCCACCGTCTCCGCTGCTCCTCCCGTCGGAGTCACCGTGGTCAGATTGCCTGCCGCGTTGAAGGCCATCGTCCCGGTTACCGGCGTCGATACACCGGAAGTGAAATCCGTTGCCGGCAACGCAACTGAGTAGCTCCAGGTATTGGCTGCCGTCTGCTGATAGCTCACCGTGGCCACATGGGGCTCGCCCAGCGAGTCGTAGACCGTAACCTGGGCCGGAAACTGCGTCCCCGTAGCCGAGTCCGCGTCCAGGTTGGCTGTCATGTTGAGCGTGGTTGTCGCTTTCGGCTCCTGCACCTCTCCAACCGGAATGTTGATGGCCGCCAGTGGCGCGTTGGTGTTCACCACGCCGTTTACCGCCGGATATCCCATCACGCCCAGGCCGTTGGAGGTGACAAGATTCCCGTTCGTGTCCTGCGTGAAGTCCCCGGCGCGCGTGAACTCGTAGCCCCCGCTGCCGTTGTTGATCACAAAAAACCCATTGCCGTTCAATGCCACGTCGGTAGAGTTCCCGGTCGAGTTGATCGACCCTTGCGTGTACGAAGTCTCGTTCGCGGCCACCTGCACACCCGCGCCCACCTGGATCGGATCGCCCGCGCCGGTCGAGCCGATCTGTTGGTAGAAAAGATCGGAAAAGTTGGTCGTTTGAGCCTTGAAGGCCGTGGTGTTCATGTTCGAGAGATCGTTCGCAATCGTGTTCAATGCCGTGGAATCGGATTCCAGGCCGGTCAACGGAATAAAGAAACTTGCCATGGTGGTTCTCCTCCTGGTTTTCACTGCTGCTGCGGCTCATAAGTTCGCGGCCGCCTGGTAAATGCGAGTTATTGGGTTCCGGCAGGTCCGCCGGAGATCGGCTGCGCGTGCGTTCGCCCACTCAGTGCGTGAGCCACGCGGCGCGACGCAGGCCTTGCACTGGGCACACTGAGATTGCCGGGAAGGTGTCTGGCCGCAGCCTGCGTTCCCGCCGCACTGGCCGCGGTGGCTGATTGCGCCGCGCTCAGCGCTCGCGCCCTGTTCGCAGTTGCGGTCCCATGGCCCGCTGCGCCTGATGCAGCCTGACTCTTCGCTGTGCTCGCCACGCCGGAATTCGCTGTTGCCGCCGCAACCCCGCTTGAGGGGGTGCTGACGCTCTTGGAACTTGCGGGCGTCGCCGAGTCCGCCGTCAATGTCTGGTTGATGTCGATCAGTTGCTCCAGGCTGTTCACCTGCACAAGCTGGTTGATGTATTCGTTCGGGTCGGTATCCGCCGTCGGATCCTGGTTCTGCATCTCGGTTACCAGCAGCGTGAGAAAATCGTTCGCCGAAATCGTGGCTGAATCTCCGCTCGCGTCGCTCGACCCGCTGGTCCCGCTGGTCCCGCTTGAGGAGCTGGCCATGGGCATCGCCGTCTTGCCCGCCAGCGCCTGCCCCGCCGTCATCTGGTGACTGAAGATCCCTGCTGCCGCTGCCGCCATGTTTCCCCCTTTTCCTCTTCCCTGCCCATCCTCAATTCCTGTCCAGCCGTTGCCTCGGTTCAGGCCATGACGGATATATGTATGCCCGCAGGTCCTGATTGCAGTTGAGTTTCCCGAGACCCTNNTCCGAATCGGCTGCCGTTCCCTGCGGCGCTGTCATTGTCACTGACTGTACCGGGGTGTGCCGTTCGGCCAGCCACTCATTCAATCCCGCCATCTGCCCGCCCAGCACCTGGGCTGCCTCAGCCGAACCTGGTACCACCGCCGCATGAATGCCGCCCGCGCCCAAATCCGCCCGCACGCTGACCCAGCCAAGCGCCGGGTCTTCAAACCCCGCTTCGGCGCTCTGTGTTCCGGCATGAATCCAACTCGTCGTTTCGGCTCCCGTCCCGGCATCGAGCGCGGTAAACGTCTCGCGCGCCGATCCGGTCCCCGATCCGGCCGCCGACTCGGCTGCGCCGCCGGGAGCTTCGCGGATTCCGTTCGTAGCCACTTGCGTTGCAGCAGTGTCGCGTACCCCAGACGAAGCGTCCGCGGCGGAAGCCAGTGCTTGCGCATTGTGGCCTGCCGCCTGGCCCGCTTCAACCGGGGCCAATCCGCGCGTATCGCGCAGAGCAGCCTGCTCGGCAACGCGCCGGTCGCCGGCCACGATTGACCTTCCTGCATCCGCGGGCTTTCCCGGGGATGAGAGACTGGCTACCTCGCCAACCTCCGATCCTGTATACGGCCCTGCATCTGGCCCGGCATCCGGTCTTGAACCGGGACCATCGCCTGCGAGAGGCGCGACAGCGTCCGGCAGTCCCGTCCCGGTCAGCTGTGTCTGGATCTGATTCACCCCCGTATAGGCCGCCTGAGAGGGATCGCCGGCTTGGCCGCGCACACCTTCGCTCAGACCGTTTCCTTCATCGGAGTCCGCTTCCACCGTGCCGGAAGCCTGTCCGTCACTTGGATCGAGATTCCCATCCTGCGCGCCACGGGATCCGGCCGCGCGCGCTCCCCTGCTCGAAACCGGCGCAGCATTCGCTGCCGGCGCAACTGCCTTGGCGGCTGAATTCGTGGAGTTGCCCCGCGTTTGACTTGTCAAACCGGAAACCGAGTCCGAATGGTCCGAACCACGTGAAGAATCGTTGAGAAATCCCAAAGTAAGAACTGTCGGCGTTGGAGAGGACATCTCCTCCGCAGAGATCGATGCGGGAACCATGCTCGCGGCCGGGACTTGAGCCTCCGGTGCGGCGATGCCCAAGGTTACGCTGATCGCCCCCGCGACCGGTATTTCTGCCGCAGTTGCTCCCTCATTCGCCTCCCGCCTGGCGCTCTTTCCTGAACGATTTGCGGATCCGGCCTCGAAATCATCTGAAGATGCAGCAGCGGATTCGACCTTCGCCGCGCTCGTGGCCGTCAATTCCCTTGCACCCGGATTGACCGACGCCTGCCGGCCCGCTGCGCCATTCGGCCGTCGCGTCGAGATTCCCGCCTGAGCGCCCTCAGAAGACTTGATTGCGCGATCGGCCGACGCATTTTCCTCCTGCCCTTTTGCGGGCCTGGCTCGCAGGTTCGATCCGGCGCCGGAAGATGAGTCTCCCGCCCAATCGCCATTTTTTCTTTGAGTCGTTGCGGCAGCTGTGTCTGCCTCGCCACTCACGGCGCCCTGCCTGACATTCCCTGCCATCCCTTCTCCCAGGGAAGCCAGAAACGATTGCCAACTCGAGCGAAAACCCTCCGCGCCGGGCGCCTTGCCCGGCGTCGACGCCACCGTCTGGCCCTGCGCCGGAGCGATTTGACCTCCCGGTTCCATCTCGGTTACTATGGCGACGGTCATGGACTGGAACAGTGCAGATAGTGTGCCAAAGGGGATTGGGAAGGGTTAGAAGATTGTCAGGGCTGGGAATACCGCTCCCGTTTCAGGATGCGCCGGCCTTCAACGCGGATATTTGCTCAAGTTTTCGTCTGCCGCGAACACTGTTCCCTTTGGGACGCCGCCCGCGGCCGGCGATGCACTCGTTTCCTTCGCTGCTTCCCGGCGATGCTGACGGTTCAGATACCAGTCGTCCAGACCTTGCTGGCTGCGTCTGCCCGCTGCGATCCCGTCCCTGGCCTCGGCCTCCTGAAGCAGAGTTTCGACCTGGCGACGCTCAACCCGCTTGGCCAGAAACTCCTCGCGCCGCCGCCCCGCGTCGCGTTCCGCACTCGCAATCTGCGGCGTCAGAAATGCCGCGCCCCGCCTGCCGGCCCGCGCTTCTTCAAGCCCCGCCAGCCGGTCTGTGAAATCACCGCTGCGGGCGCCCTCGACCACCAGCCGCCGCCCGCTGCGCTCCCGCTCTGTTGCGCCGGCCAGCGCGCGTTCGAGCCGTATCATCTCGCTCAGTGCCGACTCGAGCGCCACCCTGCATTGCTCCTCTTCAATCTCCAGCACGCCAAGCAGGCGGCGCAACGGACGCGAGACGGCCACGCTCTCACACCTCCGCGGCCAGGGCGGCCAGCGAGCGCAGACAGTCGTCCAAACGCACCTGCTCGTGCGCCCCCTGCGTCAGGAATCCGCGCATTGCATCCCGTGCGCCGAGCGCGCGATCCAGTTCCGGGTCCGCTCCCGGCTTATATGCCCCGATGCGCACCAGGTCCTCCGAACGGGCGTATACCGCCATCAGCTTGCGCAATAGCGCGGCCTGCTCGCCGTGCGCCGGAGATGTAACCACCGGCATCAGCCGGCTGATCGAATCGAGAACCGCGACCGGCGGATACCAGCCCTCTGCCGCCAGCGCGCGCGAGAGCACCACGTGCCCGTCCAGCAGCGACCGCACCGCGTCCACCAGCGGGTCCTGCTGATCGTCGCCCTCCATCAGCACGGTATAAAACGCGGTGATCGAGCCGGTGCGGAATTGCCCGGCGCGCTCCACCAGCCGGGCCAGGCGCGTAAAGACCGACGGCGTGTACCCCTTGGCTGTCGGTGGCTCGCCCGCTGCCAGCCCGATCTCCCGCGCCGCCATCGCGAAACGGGTGAGCGAATCGAGCACCAGCAGCACATGCTTTCCCTCGGCGGCAAAAAACTCCGCCAGCGTGGTCGCCGTCAGCGCCGCCCTCATGCGCTTGAGCGGTGACTGGTCGGAGGTGGAAACCACCACCACCGAGCGCGACCGGCCCTGCTCACCGAGCGAGTCCTCAAGAAACTCTCCCACCTCGCGCCCCCGCTCCCCCACCAGCCCCACAATCGTCACATCGGCCTCGGTGTTGCGCGTCATCATCCCGATCAGTGTGCTCTTGCCCACCCCCGATCCGCCGAAGATTCCCACCCGTTGGCCGCGGCCCACGGTCAGTAGCGCGTCGATGACCCGGATACCGGTTCCCAGCGGCACACGAATCGCCACGCGATCGAGTGGCGAACGAACCGCGCCCTCCAGCGCCAGCGTTTGGGAGACAACCGGCGCCGGGCCTTCGTCGATCGGGTGCCCCAGCGCGTTCAGCACCCTGCCCATCAGCGCCGGGCCTGCCTCGATCTCCGCTTTCACCCCAAGGGCCGCCACCGGGTCGCCAAAACGAATCCCTTCGGTCGTCTCCACCGGCATCGAAAGAACATTCGCGCCGCGGAATCCGATCACCTCGGCAAGATGCGGGTGGTGAAACTGGTCTTCGATCTCGCAACATTCGCCCACTGAGGCCAGTGGCCCCGCCGATTCGATGGTCTGCCCCACCGACTCGACTACCTGACCGCGCCAGCGCCACGGCTGGCCTCGTCCGAGACGCCTGAAATACCTGCCCAGGAGGGGAGTCGCGTCAGCCATCACGAGCGGCTCTCCCTGGTTGTGCCCGGCGCCTCATGCGCCTCGATCGCCANNACCCAGGTCGACCGATCCCAGGCTGGTCTCGACTACGCAGTCGCCTAGGCGCATCCCGTCTCCCGCAACCACGGCCGGCTGCCGCGCCAGGTTGGGAAGCAGCCGGATGGCTTCGATCCATAACTCAAGCTCGGCCGCTGGAACCCGGAGCTTCACCTCGGTCGACGCCGAGAGTTGACCCAGCGCCACCCGCACCGCTCCCGTCAACAGCAGCGGATCCATCTGCGCTTCACGGCGAAGTATGCGGGCCGCAACCGCAAGAGCCAGCCTGACCACCTCCGGCTCGACCGCGCTCATGTACTGATCGCGCTCCTCTCTGAACCTCAGAACCAGGCCAGCCATCTGTTGGGACTGGCGCTCACGGGCCGAGCCCTGCGCGGCGGCCTGGGCCTGGCTCTCCGCCTGCCCGCCCTCCTGGCGGCCTCGCTCGCGCCCCGCTTCAAAACACTTTCGGCCCTCCTCGGCCAGGCGCTGATTGAACTCCTCCCGCCCCGCGCCCGCACCGGATGCGCCGGGCTGTTGGCGATTCCCGCCCTCGGCGCCGCCGGCTTCTACCGACTCCGTCCACGCATTCCACTCGGGCCCAGGCGGCTCGTCGGGGCAGGCCGGATACTCATAGACCTCAATCCTCGCCTCTGCGCAGCTTTTCTGCACCTTTTCCCTCGGTTTGAATGCAGTTCCGGTTGGCGTGCGTTTTAAAATCCCTGAAAGCTCCCGATCGGCCGGTCAGGGGCCGGCTCACGCCAGCATCTCGTCTCCCGTCTCCAGTTTGAGAATGACCTTCCCCTCGGCCTCCAAACGCCGCGCCAGGTTCAGGATTTCCTGCTGCGCCTGCGCCACCTCCCGCGAACGAACCGGGCCCAGCACCTCCATGTCCTCCTTCAACATCTCAACGGCCCGCGAACTCATGGCCTTGAAGATCTGGGCGCGCATGTCGTCATTGGCGCCGCGCAGGGCCAGCGCCAACTGCCGCTTGTCTACGCCCGACACGATCTCGCGAATGGTCGCCGGAAGCACCGTAACCAGGTCCTCGAAGGTGAACATCAGGTTGCGGATGTTCAGAGCCAGCTCCGGCTGGCCTTCCTCGATGGTCTCCAGAATCTTCTTCGACTCCTCGGCGTTGAGCCGGTTCAGCAGATCGGCCACCGCCTTGAAACCGGAGTAGCTCTTGCGCGCCGTATC
>PLSH01000233.1 GCA_003165095.1 Acidobacteriaceae bacterium | reverse complement strand
GCTATACCCGCTTCTTCGGAGCAAAGAGGATTGTGGACGTACGGCTGGGTCTGGACCGCACCAAGGCCGGAAAGTACAACCTCTCCATCGGGAACACAGCATTCAACTTTATTCCCGGGCTACCGACGACCAACGCCGTGGTGGCCGGCGGACTGCCATCGCTGGGCATCTCCGGCTTCACCGGATTTGGCCGACAGAGCACCAACCCGCAGTGGCAGGACCCAGCACTGATCAATCCCAAGGTGAACTACACCTGGGTGGAGGGGCAACACTCGCTGAAGTTCGGCTGGGAGTTCGAGCACCTTTGGATGGCTGTGAACGACAACAACCCGCTATATGGCTCATGGACCTACGGGGGCGGTTATTCGAACGCCGGAGGATCGACCGTCTCCGACACCTACTGGGCAGACTTTCTGTTCGGCACCACCAGTCAATACTCGCTGGCCAACTTTTACGAGGCACACCTGACGCAGAACATACAGAGCCTGTATGCGCAGGACGACTGGAAGGTGACCCCAAGCCTGACACTTAACCTGGGGCTACGCTGGGAGTACGGTTCACCCTATGCCGATCTGCATAGCAACATCTCCAACTTCGACCCGGTAAGCCAGACTGTGCTGACGACGACTCCCGGCGCGACGACGGGCAACGGAATTACTACATTCTCCGGCTCGGGAACATACGGCCACACGCTGGTCAATCCCGACTACGGCGATTTTGGGCCGCGCGTCGGATTCGCCTATGCAGTCGATCCCAAGACTGCGTTGCGCGGCGGCCTCGGCATCAGCTACGCCCATTACACCCGCGCCGGATCGGGCGACATTCTGGGCATCAACGCTCCGCAGGCGCAGTTTGCCTCGGTGACCCAGATTGCGCCGACCACCAGCAACCACTGCTCCACGCCGCTACCCGTACAGATTATCGCGACCGGCACAACGACACCGTCATGCTACGCCACCGCCGACCAAGGTTACCCCAGCGGCCTGGTGACCAGCTTCAACTCCGCCACCGACAACATCACCTACATCCCCAAGAACACGCGGGACAGTTATGTGGAGAGCTACTTCCTGAGCATTCAGCGCAGCCTGTCCAAGAACACGCTACTGGACCTGGCGTACGTGGGCAACCGTGGATTGAAGCTACAGGGCTTCCTGAACGCCAACCAGAAGAACCCATCGCTTGGATTCGCTCGGCCCTATGCGAGCTGGCCTTCGGACATCACCGAGGCGCTGAACGAGTTCTACTCCAACTTCAACTCGCTACAGGCCAAGTACGAGCAGCGCTTCGTGGGCGGCCTGACCCTACTCAATTCATTCAACTGGGAGCATTCGCTGGATAACGCCAGCGCGTCGCTGGAAGGCAACACGCCCTCGCCGCAGGATGGCAACAACATCAAGGCCGACTATGCGCAGTCGGACTACAACTTGCCGCTGTCAAACATCACTAGCCTGGTCTATGAGCTGCCGATCGGGCACGGCCACCAGTTCTTGGCCAGCGCCAATCCGTTGCTGGACAACATCGTAGGCGGATGGCAGATCAGCGCGATCAATACCCTGCAGGCCGGAACGCCGTTCAACATCACCTACAGTCCCAATGGAGCACAGGCGGTGTCACCGCAGATCGCGGCGACCTACCGCGGGGCCAATGAGTATCGACCGAACCGTGTTTCCGGCCAAGCTGTCACGCAGGGACGAGGAAACCGCGCTGCCAATAGCGGCTATGTCAACTACATCAACTTTAATGCCTTCGTGCTGCCGCCGATCAAGGACGTCAACGGAGCTGTACTAAGCCCCTTTGGCAATGCCAGCCGCAATCCCGGCCGCACGCCGGCCTACTACCAGACCGACTTTGCACTGAACAAGAAGTTCAACACGCCGGTAGAGAGCCTGAAGCTGGAGTTCCGCACGGAGTTCTACAACGTGTTCAACCACACTAACCTCTACCTGCCGGGAACCATCAGCGGAACCCAAGGCACAACGACCCAGGCCGTTGGAACGGGAGGGACGGTCGGTTTGGGCAACATTACCGGCGGAGTTCCCAACGGCGGCGGGCAGATCACAAGCACCTTCGAGCCGCGCATCATCCAGTTCGGCTTGAAGATTATTTATTGATCCTCTTCGAGGCTCGTCAACGCAAATTTTCCAAAGTTGACGTGCAATTCAGATTTGCGAGATAAAGTATCTGAACTCCACAACGCCGCTCCCCTATAAGGCACTGTGTCAGCAAAGATGCAGTGCCCGCGAGGGCGGGCGCGCATGGATTAGTTCATCTGATGAAGGAGCGCGCTGCTGGGCATTTGGTTTTGCTCACACCTGTGGAGATGGAATGCAGCCTCCATGTCTTCTCGCGGCTTGAACTGCCCGGGAAACATACTGGGAGATGGATGTACCCAGCCGCACACACTACAACCCCAACCTTCGAATCGTTCTTCCTTGCGTGTAACCAACGATCTTTCAGTCACCATGTACGAAGTTTACGCCGGGTTTGTTGCATTCGCTATCAGTTTTTCAATCTTCGACTGGTGTACTCAGTGACAGACAGCCTACCATATAAGGTGTACCCAGTTCACGGATGCACACTGTATCGATGTAACCCGTCATGTTTTGGATGGGTACCATCGACGGCATAACCAACAGTTTCCCCCCTGCGTTTGTATACACACGCCCAGCTTGCAGGCGACTCTTAACGGATTCCTGCTTTCCGGATTTTAGAACGGTTGCGGTGGCTAGCTGCTTCAGTAGTCGATAGAAGAGAAATCCCCATGGTATGCGATTCCGCCTGTCATCGTTTGTTAACACTCAATAGGTTCATGGCGTTGATATGCTTGACGAGTCATGCAGATTCGAACCCTTACAATCTTGATCAGCATCTCGGCGGGTTTATTCACGGGTGGCGCCTCGGCACAACCTCCGGACGCGCATCGTACGCACAACATCATTCTTTTCGTCGCGGATGGAATAAGGCGGGGCTCCGTCGCCGAGACTGACACTCCAACACTGGCGAGGGCGCGCAAGGATGGCGTGGACTTTCGCGACAGCCATTCGGTTTTTCCTACGTTCACCACAGCAAACGCGTCAGCAATTGCGACCGGACACGGCCTTGGCGACACCGGCGACTACAGCAATACGATCTATCCTGGCATGTGGCTGACCCACGAGGATACACCCGGAGCCACAGGGTTTCTGGTTCCTTGAGAGTGATGAAGTGCTCGCTAACATGAATGATGCATTCCATGGCAATTACATGGGAGAGAAGACTCTGCTTGGCGTGGCGCTTGAGAAAGGAATGAACGTCGCTTCGGTGGGTAAGCTTGGACCCGCCGCGATTCAACTCAACGAATACATTGGCTGGAACCAGCTCGGTCTGCTAGACAATCACGGCACCATCGTCATCGACGATTCCACCGGTCAGCTCAACGCAATTCCTTTGCCTTCGGACATCGTCGATGCTCTGAACAGTGCCAAGTTGCCGACCGATGCGCCCATTCGGACAAACGGGTTCTCAGAAAATTCGGCATGGAGCAATGCACATGCGGGCGATGCCGTAACCTCTGGGACGCAGGAGGCGAATTACGCGCAGCAACAGTGGTTCGCCGATGTAACGACGAAGGTACTTCTGCCCAGGTTTGCCAGCGAAGAAAAACCTTTCGTGCTGGTCTTCTGGTCCCGTGATCCCGATGGCACTCAGCACAATGAGGGAGACAGCCTACAGCGACTCACGCCCGGGATCAATGGAGACACGGCAAAACGCGGCCTGCAAAACGCGGATCGCTGCCTGAAGCAGTTGCTGGACTGGCTCGATGCTCATCCGAAGGTGAAGGCGACTACGGATGTTATCGTCACCTCCGATCATGGCTTTGCAACCATCAGCCGACGGGAGATTGCGAAAGATGGCACCCAAAGCGCCGAGCCATCAGCGATTCTCGAATACGAAACAATAGGACAAGAAAAGCCGGAGCGACAAGGGACACTGCCGACTGGATTTCTGGCGGTCGACCTTGCGATCCGTGGACATATGCGCATGTATGACCCCACGGTACGTGCGAGCGGCGGCCCTTCCGTTTTTGCGGAGCTGGCCATTGGCGGGGAGAAGTCCCAACATCCCTCGACCGGAAGCGCACTGCTCGGGGAGACGGTGAAGGCTATCGACGGATCGGACGCAAAGGTCATCGTAGCCTCAACCGGCGGATCGGACCTGCTATACGTCCCCAGCGGTAGCTCGGAGGTAGTGCGTTCGCTTCTGGACATTCTCACCGAGCTTGACTATGTGGGCGGCGTCTTCGTAGATGATAGCTACTGTGCAATAAGTTGTGCCGGTGCGCTGCCTCTGAGTGCTATAGGTCTTGTTGGGGACAGTCATGTGCCAAGGCCTGCGATTGTGGTGACCTTCAAAGGCTTCTACCAGGTCCCCGGTGATCTGCAAAGCGCCGTTCAGGTTTCGGACACGACCCTTCAGGAAGGCCAGGGAATGCATGGTGGCTTCGGACGCGACCAGACATTCAATAACATGGCGGCGATGGGGCCGGATTTCAAGGCTGGGTTTGCCGACGAGTTGCCGATTGGGAATATTGACTCGGCACCAACGATGGCTAGGATTCTCGGCTTCGACATGCCCTCTACCGGGAAAGTACGTGGAAGGGTACTTCAGGAGTCCCTTATTGGTGGGACTGTGAGCGAGGGCAAAGGAGTCCAAACTCTCTCCTCATCGGCGACTTCTGACGGCGTAAGCACCGTTCTTGAATTCCAGGAGTTTCAAGGCGTGCGATATTACGATAGCGCGTGTTTGATTGAGGGTTCCACCGCCAAAGGCAGCTTCTGATTCCCCAACCTGATGGAGTCGATTCCCTTTGCTGGCGAGTTTTTCGAACACGGCTTCGAGTTCGGTGTTCGTGTTCTAGCACGCGGATTACTTGCCGTGACCAGGAGCGGCTGATTTCATTCCCATTCCAGAATGCCGGACCTGTAAAGCCTTGTTTTCAAGGAATCTCGACGCTTCGAGGCAAAACCTATAGATCAAAATATCGCTTCCAAGTTGCCGACCACATTCCCAGAACTCGGAAGTGAAGCCCATCGTACATCAAGTTAGTGAAGGCGGGGGCATACACTGGTCGCCAAGAAGTCTGCGTAGAAAGGTATGTGTTGAGAATATGTCGACGTCGAACAGGAAGACCGTATCCCTGGTTCTCGGTAGCGGCGGCGCTCGAGGTTTGGCGCACATTGGCGTCATTCATTGGCTCGAAGAAAATGACTTCAAGATCAAGTCGATCGTCGGCTGTTCGATCGGCGCAGTCGTCGGGGGCATTTACGCTGCCGGCAAACTGGATGTGTATGAGCAATGGGTGCGTGCCTTGACGAAAGTCGACATCGTCACGCTGCTCGATCTTTCGTGGGATAAAAGTGGACTGGTGAGAGGAGAGAAACTCGTCAACACCCTGATCGGCCTGGTGGGGGAGAAATTGATTGAAGACCTCCCAATTTCATTTACGGCCGTCGCCACTGACCTGAGAGGCCAGAAGGAGGTTTGGATGCGGTCGGGCAGTCTCTTCGATGCCATGCGCGCCTCTTTCGCTATACCTCTCTTCTTCACTCCGTTCAAGTACAAGGGGGTCGATCTTGTCGATGGAGGGGTTCTGAATCCCGTGCCCATCGCGCCCACCTCTGGCGATGAAACCGAAATGATCATCGCCGTGAATCTGAGCGGGCCCGCTGAAACTCCGATCGGACCGGCTGTCGTAACTGCCTCCCCGCAGTCCCCTTCGTCCCCCTTCCGTGAGAAGATCAATCGTTTCATCGGCCGCCTCCAGCCATCCATGCCAGGCGGCGGCAGCCGGGATTGGGGACCGTACGAAATCGCCATGCAGGGCTTCGAAGCCATGCAGAGCACCATAGCCCGCCAGCAGCTGGCCGCCTATCCTCCGGACATCGTCATAGATATCCCCAGGAACGCGTGTAAGATGTTGGAGTTCGACCGGGCAGACGAGATGATCGCATTGGGATACAAAAAGGCCAAGATGTGCGACTTAGCGACTCCGGCTGGCAGGCGCTAGCAGGCGATGGGCGGGTGGCCCGCCAGCGGCCCAATTTAAGAGTTTGCATGGAGGCGCATAGGGCGCAGCGAAGCGCCGCTGCCACGCGCCGTTCTTCTTCAACATGCCGTTCCAATAGAAGTTCACGATGGGTAGATGTACGGCCAGCTTGGCCAGAACCAGCGTCAGCGCCGACATCCGCTCCACTCCTGCCACTGTGCGCAACACTTCCGCGCCGAAGTGGCCTTCGCGGGCCAACTGCTCGCCCAGTGTGCGCAGCCGTGCCCATAGCTTTTCGTTCGCGCAGTCCGGCATCATCTGCAGCGATTCGCCCCCGCCGCGCACGATGGTGCCTACATAGCGGGAGCCAAAACGCCGCGCCAGTTTCTGTAGGTAACGCTCCAGCGGACGCGAATGACTCGCCTCAGGAAATCCCGACTGCACCAGGAAGCCGAGCGCCGGGTTCTCGCCCTCAGCCATTGCGGTGCGCGGTTGCAGGGCCTCGATGTATGACTTCACCAGAGCGGGCATCGCATCGGTATAGAGAGGCATTCCCAGGAGCAGCGTATCGGCCTCGGCAAAGGCCTTGACGGCGCGGTCGAAGCCGGCGCGGTGAGCCAGATGAAGGACCTCAGGCTTCTGTCCGCCGCCACGCTGCCAGCCCTCGGCGACGCGGACCAACATCTTCATCGAGTTGGAGCGCTCGCCGCGCGGCGAGCCATTAAGCAACACGAGCGAATTCATCGGCAACCTCCTGGGCAGAACGGTCCGAGACCGCGGCAAAGACGATTTGCGATTTCAAGTCGCGCGCCATCCGCCGCCACATCTCCGTGGTGATCTCGCGGTCCTCGGCGTCACTGTCGCCGCCCGCGCCCAGCAGCAATCCCAGCCTGGGATACTTTGCATAGCGCGCACGATGGTGGATCTCGCCACCTTCGACCACGAAGTAAGGGTGGATCAGGGGGATCATCTGGTCGGCGGCGCGTTTGAGCAACGCGGTGGTAAAGCCCATCGTAAGCGGCGAAGCCAGCAGTAGCAGATCGGCGTTGATAACGGCACGGCAGATCGTGGCGCTGTCGTCGCGCTTAACACACTCGCCCGGCGTCTTCACCCAGCAACCCCAGCAACCAGAGCAGCCCTTCAGGTCGAGCTCACGCAGATCGAGCGTAGTGACGGCGTGGCCCGAGGCCGATAGGCGTTGGGCAAAATCATGGACATACACCTGGAATGCAGAGGAGGGATCGGGATCTCCATTGAGGATGGTGATACGCATGGGGCATTCCTTTGGTTCACGAATTCTACAACGTAGAACAATTTGGCTGATACAATTCTACGCTGTAGAATTAGATAGTCAACTGGGTTTGGATCGAGCAGAAATCCATACCAAGGAAGAGACTATCCCCTGTTTCTATAGCAACTTGCCAGTTCTACGCCGTATAATCTACGGGTCGCGAACGGGGCGATTATCGCCACGAACGGAGATCATGCCATTAAGCAAGAACACTCGACGCGCTGTCAGGAGCAAACCGCGTCCGGCGGCACATAACAAGCGCCGGGAGGGGCCGGATGAGCCGCTGAAGCGCGAGCAAATTGTCTCGACTGCGCTGGCGCTGGTGGACCGCGACGGCCTCAACGGGCTCTCCATGCGGCGGCTTGGCGCGGAACTGGGCGTCGACCCGATGGCGGTCTACTATCACATTCCCAACAAACAGGCGCTGCTCGACGCCATCGTTGAGGCAGTCATGGCTGGAATCGATCTGTCTGTCGATAACCCGATAGCCCCGCCAGAAGAGCGCATCCTGTGCGCAGCGCGCGCCTACCGCGACACCATGCTGGCCCATATCAAAGCGCTGCCCATCCTGCTCGCCCACGGTCCAGCCACAGCCGCAGCAATGCGGCCCGTGGAACGGCTCATCGGTATTTTGCGCGATGCCGGATTGCCGCCTGCCCAGGCATTCGCTGGCATGCAGGTGATCGCAGCCACGGTGCGCGGCGCGGTGGGCATGGGGATGGCAATGGAAGCGACTCAGCCGCCTCATCCTGAGCAGACCGAAGCCACGCTACGGCTTTTACCGCCCAGCGAGTTCCCCAACCTGATGGAGTCGATTCCCTTTGCCGGCGAGTTTTTCGAACACGGCTTCGAGTTCGGCGTTCGCGTTCTGGCACGGGGATTACTTGTTATGACGAAGAGCGAGTGATTGCATTCACATGCCAGAACGCCGCATCTTATAAGTCGCCTCTTGACAATAATTGCCGAGCCAGTCTAAGGATCTGCGGGAGCTAACTTGGCGAATACCCAGTCTAATGACAGCCCAGACTGTTTCTTTCCTTGACATCCGACCCAACAGCAGTCATTCCGTAGGTAATACATGGAGGGCCTCATCCGTTTGAATCGATGGATGCTCGGCCGGCTTCTGATCTGCGGAGAGGTTGGACAAGAGCAGCGAGAAGCGGCTTCCGTTGCCCTGAGAGCTTTGCAGTTCGATGACAGAACCGTGGCGCTCGGCGATCCATTGAGCGAGGACGAGCCCTAGGCCGGTGCCGGAGAAATCGCCGTGCAGTGGCTGGGCGATGCGACAGAAACGCTGGAAAATTCTGCTCTGGTTCTCGGCAGAGATGCCGATGCCTGTGTCAGTGATGCTAATCTCCGCGGCAGAGCGATTTAGGCCCTGCACTTGCGCGCGAACCGCAAGGGTGACGGACTGGCCGGAGAGCGTGTAACGCCACGCGTTCTCCAGCAGGATATTGAGCAGGCGCTTGAGCGCAACATAGTCGGCTTCGATCCAAAGCTCGTGCGGATCGAGTTCGTGAGTGAATCGAATTTGCGCTTCGGCGAAACGCTCGGCCCACTGTTCGGCGACTTCTTCGATGAGGTCGGGAAGGTTAACAGGTTCGAGGCGAAGAACCTCGACGCCGGCATCGGCGCGGGCGAGCGAGAGAAGCTGGTCGATGAGGCGAGTCATCTGTACAGAGTTATGCAGGACGCGCTCGCAGGTGTTGCGGTAGTACGCGGCATCGCGCGGAAATGCCAGGGCAACCTCGGCTTCTGCGCGCAGCAGGGCGACGGGGGAACGAAGTTCATGCGCCGCGTTGGCGGTAAACGACCGGACACTCTGATAGCCAGCCTCGATGCGGCTAAGCATCTGGTTCAGCGTGTTGGAGAGGGCGGCGAGTTCGTCGCGAGTGTTGAGATCGGGCAGGCGGCTGTTGAGGTTCTTGTCGTTGATGCGCTGTGCCTCGGTTGCGATGAAAGCGATGGGCGTAAGGGCTTTGCGGCTCATGAAATATCCGGCCAGTGAAGACAGTATCAAGCCAAGCGCAGTGAGCAGAAAGAGCTGAATGCTGAAGTTGGAGAGGATGGCCAACGTCTTGCTTAACGTGAGGCCGGTTTGCACTGTGTAGCGAATACCGTGGACTGTGATGGGCTCGATTAGCGCGCGGACGTGGATCGACTCCGCGGTGTAAGTGAAGTAGACACCGGTCGGTAACGCCTGCTGTGGCAGGACGAGCTGTGGATAGATAGAGGCGACGTGCGGCGAACGGTAGAGCCAGTTGCCGCGCTCGTCGATGATCTGTTCCCACTTATTTCCGTGGCTTACATCGTACGCAGCGGTAATGGCGTTGCGTAGTTGGTCGGGTGTTTCGTGTGCGGGCCGCGCTTCAACAAATCGGCGAACACTCCGGACGCGCTGCTGCAACTCATTGTTTTCAAGATCGTCGATGGCGTGATGCACCATCCAGAGCGCGGCGAAGCCCAGACAGAACAGTGCGGTCGCAAAAACCAGCGAGTACCAGAGTGTGAGACGAACACGAAGTGGGAGGCGAGTAATAATTAGGCAGAGCTCCTTTGTACTGCTGATTGGCTCCGTGGACGAGCCTTCAACTACAAATCCGCGTCTTCCACCAACGAGTAGCCGACGCCACGCGCGGTGGAGATAAGGCCGGGGTGTTTTGCGTGGAGCTTCTCGCGCAGGGTATTGACCAGCGTATCGAGCGCGCCGTGACTGACGGTTGTGGTGCCCCAAATGGCCTGCATCAATTGGCGGCGCGAGACCACTTCACCGCGATCGAGTGATAGCGCACGCAGCAGAAGATACTCGCCTCTGGTGATGTGGACCTCAACCCGATTGCAGAGGAGGCGGCGCGACCTGGTGTCGAGGCGAAAAGGGCCGAAGCAGAACTCGTCGGTCGCAGCGACCCGTGCGCGGCGGGCTGCAGAGCCGATGCGCGCAAGCAACTCCGGGAACGAGAAAGGCTTGGTGAGGTAGTCGTCTGCCCCTGCGTCCAGGCCGCAGACTATGTTGTCCTCCTGATTGAGCGCCGTTAGCATGACGATAGCCGGACGGTTGGGGCGCGTGCGCAGATGCTGCGCGATGGTGTATCCGCTGCGGCCTGGAAGACCGATATCAAGAATAATGGCGTCGAATATTTCAACGTCCACAAGCTGCTGACCCTGCTCGGCCGTGGTGGCCGTGACGATGGTGTGGCCATGCTCCCATAGGCCGGTGCGCAGCAGTTCAACCATGCGCAGATCGTCTTCAATGACAAGAATACGCAGATTTGTAGGCGTTTTCATGAGATTACTGAGGGTCGCTCAAGCTCTCACTCTAGCCGCAAATTGTTATAGTACTGTGAAAGCGGGTCGCCATGCCATCTCAGGACTTATTTACAGGACGATGAATCTGCATTCATACTGCGCGCCTACCTTCAACTCATCCGGTTCCAGTTTTCTAAACCGATCAGCGACGTTTGCGCGCACTGATTCTGTTCTGCGAGGCTTCCATGCAAGGTATTACTTCGGCCCATCGATCCAACTCCCTCTTCGTCTCCCTCTCACAATTTGTAAGGTTCACAGAAAAAATTCTGGCCTTGGCCTGCCTGCTCGTATCCCTGCCGATGCTGTCTTCGCCGGTTATTGCCCAAACGCTCGTTGCGTCTTCGAGCACTGCCGAACTGAGTACCCCAACATCGACTCAATCGGCTAAAGGGCTGATTGCGGGTACGGTCGTCGACTCGCAGGGAGCAGCTGTTCCCGGCGCGCAACTGAAACTCTCGCCTCTGGCGATCACTGTTGTCTCCAACGATCAGGGAGCGTTTCGTTTGCCCGAGGTCCCGGCCGGCAAGTACACACTGACGGTCTCCTATGTGGGATTTGAGCCGCAGACGTCGGACGTGGAGATCGCCGCGGGTCAAAGTCTGAATCTGACTCTGGCGCTTAAGGTCGCCTCCACTAGCGAAGAGATCATGGTGACGGCGGAGCGTCCGCACGGCGAGGCAGAGGCCATCAACGAAACGCGCACCGCCGACAACCTGCTCCAGGTGCTTCCGGCCGAGGTCATCACAAGCCTGCCCAATGCCAACGTGGCCGATGCCATTGGACGCTTTCCCTCCGTCACTCTCTACCGCATTGAAGGCGAGGGGGTCTATATCCAAGTGCGCGGCACCGAACCGCGCCTGACGAATACCACCGTAGATGGCATCACCATTCCGGCACCTGAGCCGTCCGTGCGCCAGGTGCGGCTGGACGTGATTCCATCCGACATGGTCGACGCGGTCGAGATGAACAAAACGCTCTCCGCGAACATGGACGGCAACGGCATCGGCGGCTCAGTGAACCTGCGCACCAAGCAGGCCGGCGACCAGCCTACCGTCAGCCTTTATGGCAACGGCGGATACACGAACATCATGAACGGGCGCGGCTCCTACGCGTTTGGTGGGACGGCCGGCCAGCGCTTCGGCGCAAGCAAGCGGTTTGGCCTGCTGGGCAACGCAGTCTTCGATTACAACGGTCGCGGTATCGACAACTTCCAGCCCGCGCTCGATCCGCTTTCCACAATGGCCATGCCGTTTTACGACAGCAACACAATCCGCGAGTACCGCTACTACCGCACGCGCTACGGCTTCGACGGCAGCGCGGACTATCGCATCAACAACAACACAGGCATCTACGCGCACGGATTCTATTCGGATCTGAAGGACTGGGGCGACAAGTGGTACTACGCGCCTCAATCTGCTGCAATTACCGGTACAGCGGCCAATCCAGTTCTGCCGACCGCGACCACAAAGTCGTCGGCACCCAAGTTCTACACATCGAGCAAGCGCCCCAATGCATCGGTCGGCACGATAATTCTGGGTGGCCGCACGGTGCATCAGGACTCGCTGTTCACCTATCAAGTCTCCGCATCGCGCGCGTATGAGGTCGATTCGGCGGGCAATCCCAAGGCCGACTTTAGCTGGGTTGGGCCGACGACTTACTGCGACTATATTCCCTCGGCGCAGACTGATCTGTATCATCCGCATTTTGCCAACTGCGATAACTCGAATACATCGCCGCTGCTGAACGCTGCCAATTGGCAATTCAAGGACATCACCATCGCCAAAGGGCTGGATGCCGAGCTTGACCTGACAGCCCAGACATCGTTTGCCAAGAACTACAGCGCCAACGGCCACTTCGGCGTCTTCGAGACGGGCTTCAAGATCAGCAACGGCCACAAGAGCTCGGACTCAACCGAGAATGTATACGACACTTTTGGAAGCTCTGCGCCTTTGATGACACAACTTCTGGACACCTTCAACAACACGGACTACTTCGGCGGAAACTTCTTCGGGGGGCAGTACGGGCAGGTATCGAACTTTACCTCGGCAGCGAACTACACCATGGCCAATTACCAGGGAGACCTCGACCAGCAGAAGACTGTGGGCGATACCTTCCCGAATCTCTTCCATTATGTGGAGCGCATCACCTCCGGCTATCTGATGAATACCATCGACTTTGGCAAGCTGCATATCCAGACCGGACTGCGCCTCGAAGGCACGCAGATGATGACCTTCGGATACAACCTCACCTTCTATCCCACCACCAAGACTGCTCCCACTTCAGGCACTCCTTGCGCAACGCCCCTGCCAGCGAGCCCCACCGGTTGCTACACGGCGAATGGCGTCAACAACAACCCTTCGTATGTGGACGTGCTGCCAAGCGTGCAGGCGCGCTACTCGCTGACGACAAACTCTGCGCTGCGAGCGGTGGTAGCGCGCGGCGTTGCCCGGCCCGATCCTTATCAACTGGTGCCATACATCACCGAGGACTCGACCGCTAGTCCTGTGTCAGTGTCGATCGGAAATCCGAGCCTGCGTCCTGAGCACGCCAATAATTATGACCTGCTTTATGAAAATTACCTTCGACCGCTGGGTCTGATTCAAGCCGGGTTCTTCTTCAAACAGTTGAGCGCGCCGCAGGTCCAGACGTCGATCCCCGGCGGTCTCAATCTATCGGCCTTCCCTGCCGGCTACTTCCCGGCGTCAGTGCAATCTGTGCTTGCACAATATCCCGGCGACGCAATCTCACAGTACACGAACGGGCAGAACGCCCAGATCTATGGTCTGGAATTGAGCTACCAGCAACACCTGAGCTTCCTCCCCAGCGTGTTGCGCGGCCTTGGCATCTCGGCCAACTACAGCTACACGGCGTCGCGTGAGAAGGGCCTTCCTCTGCGTACCGATTCCCCGACCATGATCGACCAGGCGCCCAATACATGGAAGATCAGCCCAACCTACGACACTAAGCGGTTCTCGGCGCGCGTCGGTCTGGCGTATGACCAGGCAAGTCTCTTTCAGTACATGTACGTCTCTCCGACCTTGGTTACAGGCGCGGATCCGAGCGGTCTGGGAACCAAAGGGCCCTCGGGAGATGTCTTTACCCTGACCCATTTCCAAGTCGACGCGCAGGCGAGCTATCGCGTATGGAAGGGCATCAGCGCGGTAGTCGACGGGCTCAACCTGAACAATGAGGTCTTCGGCTACTATCAGGGAAGCACGCAGTTCGTGAATCAGCGCGAGTACTATAAACCGACTTACACCGCCGGTCTCCGATACACCCTGGGTCACAATCGGTAGTTTCGGTAGAATCCTGAGCTGCTTCTTTAGGCGGTGTACATGTCATCTCGATGGTGTGTACCACATCAATCAAGCGACTGGCGGGCCAGCACCCGGACCACTCTCGTACGCGCACATGTCTTGAGGAAATGAATGGCACACACGATGTCACGATGGCTGATATCCATTGCCTGCTTGATCTGTCTCAATCCGGCCTTCACAGCAGCACAATCAGCCATACCTTCTTCAAAGGGCAAAGCTTCCGACCTGAAGTTCGTTGTATACCTTAGCCGTCACGGGGTTCGTTCCCCGACAGGGATGCCGGAGCAATACAATCCTTATTCGCTTGCACCATGGCCGACCTGGGATGTGTCGCCGGGTTACTTGACTGCGCATGGCTACCAACTCATGAAGCTGTTCGGCGCGTATGACCGGATGCAGCTGGCGACGGAAGAGCTATTGAGCCCGAACGGATGTGATGATGCGAGCAAGGTCAGCATTTACACGGACTCCGACCAGCGCACCCGCGAGACAGGGAAGGCAATCGCGGAGGGACTCTTCCCCGGATGCCGCACGAATGTGCAATTTCTCCCGGAAGGTACCAATGATCCACTGTTTCACTTTCATCCGACTCAAGACCAACTGGGCATCAAGACACCAGCTCAGGCAACTGCTGCAATTGCCGGACGTATCGGGGGCGATCCGGCCAACCTTACGGAAGCCTATCGCACGCAACTTGGGACATTGGACACCATCCTTGCGACCTGCGGTACCGCGTCCTCTGCTCAACAGAAACGGGTATCCCTCTTCGACATTCCAGCCACGTTGACGCCGGGAAGCGGTGGCCATGTTGCAGAGTTACGGGGTCCGCTGAACACCGCATCGACTCTGGTTGAGAATCTCTTGTTGGAGTACACGCAGGGAATGGAGTCATCCAACGTCGGCTGGGGTTGCGTGGATGGTCCTAAGCTCCGGACTCTGATGGAACTGCACTCAGCCGCCACTGACTTCACTGAACGCACGCCCGTCCTTGCGAAGATCGTGGCCTCGAATCTGCTGAACATTATCGACAAATCGATCGAACAGGCAGTTACAAAAAAGGCAATTCATGGAATCCCTGGCAAGCTAGGAGATCGTGCGCTCTTCCTGATCGGCCATGACACGAATCTGACCAATATTGCAGGTCTGCTGAACTTGACCTGGATCGCCGATGGGCGGCGCGATGACACGCCTCCCGGCGGGGCGCTCATCTTCGAGCTTTGGCGTGACCGAAAGTCCGGGCAATTCTCCGTTCGCACCTTCTTCACGGTTCAGACGCTTGAGCAGATGCGGTCGTCTGCCACTCTCACCCTGAGCAATCCTCCCGCACGCGTTCCCGTATTTCTTCCCGGTTGCAGCGAGAAGGATTTTTCCTGCGCATTACCCGCGTTCACGCAAACCGTCCAACATGCGATTGATGCCCGCTATGTAACGGCCAGATAATATATGAAACGATGTTCCTTGATAGACACATATTCAACTCGTGCTGTGTCTCTGAGCCTGCACTTTCTGGAGCAGCGCCTAACAACAGATTCGACAACTTTTGTTCAGCAGAGTGCTGGGCCCTTCAGTGCTGTGCTGCACTAGCACTCAAACTGATAGTTCAAAAGATCATCAATGCACTTAGCATGTGGTAAACAAATCGGAAATTGCTGATTACAGGCAGGTTAAGCTGGGTGTAACTCATAGTGCGTTAATATTGATAAATTACTGATTCTAAATAGTTTATTGGTGCCGGGAGGGGGGGTCGAACCCCAACCGTCATTCTACCCATGTAAGTTATTGATTATACAAACAGCCAGAAACGCCAGAAACGCCAAAAGCGCAGCTTTTGGGTACATTCTAGGTACAAAGCGCGAACCGGATGTCAGAACCAAGAAGGCCTGCTCGAAGGTTCATCGTACCTGCCATCCTATCTCCTTGGCTGAGAAGATGAATAATACGGCAGGAAGATTCAGGCGATCCCGTCGATCCGCGATTGTGATGCAGAAAATTTCAGAAAATAGGCCGGTGTAAGCGACAGGCCTGGAACTATTCACTCTCTGCGAGACGGTATACTCTGGCGATTTCTCCCAGAATACTGTCGCGTGTGCCGGTGCGCAGACCCAGGGATTTGAGGTCAACTTCCTCGACGCGCATGCGGGAGATGAATTCGCGAACATCCTCCTTGACGGTCTCCGGAGCCGCTGGATCAATAGCTGGATCGAGAATCTGGTAAAGCCGGAACACATCGTTTTTATGTTTCTTGATCGTCTTGCTGTCGATCTGTTCACCACGCCTTGCGCGCTCTGTCAGATCAAGCCATGCCCGCGCCTTCAAAGCGATCAGTTGCGCGACGCCCACCCAGGGGAGTCCGTCGATCTCCTGTCTGCCGGCTCGGATGAAATCGTAATAGTCGTTATCCAGGAGAATCGCCGAAAGGCTGGACACATCCTCGTCAACCGGTAGCGGCGTGAGGTGGCTGCCTTCGGTAACCTGCAATACATCGGGTTGCCGTGAGAACAACTCCAGCATGAAAGGAAAGTTCGCGTTCGTGGGCTTCTGGAAGCGGNNAATTGCTTTTCGCCGGTTGACTTCTCCTGAACTTCGTAGCCGCCCGCCCGCACGAATTCCCAGAAAGCCTGTACAAACGCGTTATTTAAAGCCTCGACATAGAGAACGATGTCCAAGTCCTTTGTGGCCCTGAATGCGAGTCCGGCTCCGGTCATGGCGATATCGCATGCGGTGCCACCGATGAGCACATAGCGGTCGGCATAATTCCGGAAGTGCTCACGGAAGACTTCCAAACCCTTTACCATTTGAATTTCTCCATCATCTCTTCCAGCGCAGTTTCGGTGCGCTCGTCGTGGTCGGCCTTCAGAGAAAGATAAAGCGACAACCGATCAACCATGCCGTGTTCGGCGAAGAGCGCCGGCGGATACCACCAAACCTCAATCTCGCTGGCATCCGGGTCTTGAGCAGGCACTTCGATGATCTTGTGTTGTTGCCGCAGCGCTTTCCAATCTTCCCGGGTCAGCGCGTAGGTCGTGTACGCCGGCGGTGCCAGCATACTGTAGTGAGCCAATGCTGTGAGTCCCGCACGGATAGCGCCTTCCGCGCCATCAATACGGCGGATAAACAGTCGTTTGTTCACCGGGCTGCGAAGGAAGGGTTGAGCTTTCTCCCAGATTTCTCTTCGGCCCCCGTTGAAGCGGAGACAACGCTCCCGGCCGCGGACCGTCACCTCAGCAAGTCTAGCCGTCTCTAACTCGTCAAAAGCGCGGGTCATCGTCATGGCCGAGTATCCCAACAGCGGGGCCATTTCAGATGGAATCAACTCTTGACCTGCGTCGCGGAGCATTGCGTGGAGGACGACAACCTGAGTGGACGGGCTAAAGGTGGAAGCCTCCTCGCGAATTCTGCGGAAATGCTCCCTCAAATCAATTGCCAGCATAGGCAAGTACATCTGGTTGCCTGGAACAATAAACGGAACTTTTTGCTCGATCAACCGCTTCCTGTTGTATGCCGTCACCTGTGCGCGGACATAGATAAGGTCCGCGTGCTTCATGGTTTGGAGCATGTCCATGTGCTTGCGCACCGTTGCCGGCGACTGTTCCTCGGAGTTGGTGTCGATGACGAGAAGGGCGCGTAGTCCTAGCAACTCCGCTTGCGCGAAACTGTATCTTTCCCTGAGGACGGGGGGCAACTGGCCGGCCCCGCTCCAAGGCGTGGCTTTCACGGAAACGCCCAAGGCGTCTTGAACGTAGCGCTCGAGTTCATGGAGTTCGGGTTGCATTTGCGGCCTCTTCATACTTTATGCACACTAACATAGCAGATGTGACCGTGCAATTCAAGAGTTATATTGGCGGGCAGAACATTGCGGCGCTTAGGAAATCAGGGCATAGTCCGCTTAAATTAGCTGCGCTGGCAGGCAGGTTCCTTGTCATACTGTCTGGCTGACAGCCACCAAGTCTGGCAATGTGCGAGCGATCGTCTCGTACGAGCCGGGCAGCGGCTTCCCGTTTCCAGAGGGAGAGGTTGACGGGCCGCGTCTTGTCCTCTTTCAGAATGGCGTCGATCACGCCCAGCCAAGGCCCCAGCTTGGGGCGCCGTATCGGCAGTTGCCGCTGATAGTCCGTCGGAACCGAGTATGTCAGCATCTTCTGAATCGTCTTTCGAGAGACACCAAACTCCCGCGCCACCGATCGACGGCTCTGTCCTTCGACCAGAACCGCTCGCCGCACCCGCCCGTAGATCTCCATCGTATACATCCCTCCGGTGTCCCATAAACCGTCCCTCCCAGGCAATAGCTCACGAAACCAAGTTCCGGCGGTGGACTACTTTTACACCGCCGCGTCACACCGCTTTTGCGGCGTTCTGTGGTCTATTTTTGCTCCGGCGCGCATAATAAGGGATGCACATGCGAAACGAATTACTTCGAGGGCTACCACCAGAGAACAAGCTCTCGGCGTTGGAGAGAAAGAGTCGTGTACTCAAATTTAAGGCCTTTGCAAAGGATTTGCTCTCAGTACGCAAAACAGAGGGACACAAAGCTAGGTCAGCCGCCGAATGCATCGTGCCCTATATTAATGACAGACTTGAACTTCTCGAGATGGAGACGCAATATGCCGTTCTTTGGCGACGCATCAAGTTGCTTCGTGCGCGGACCATCGGAAAATCTAATTCGTCTCATGTGTCGCGCATATTGATGGAAGTTGTCCGCCGCGGATGCGACATAACCAAAAGGGACCAAAAGAATGCGTTGAGATCCACGAAAAAGAAGATTACGGCTCTCATCGAAAAGATTGCAGCAGATGCAGTGCTTATCGACAATTTGCTCACTGATATTGGCATCGAAATAGACGAGACCCTCCGTCCTGATTCATGCCTGCCCAATTGCAAAGTCAGAAAAGATTTTGGATCTAAACCCGCCCAATATTCTGTTGACGGCAGTTCCGTTACTCCTAATGCACGGCCAACTGAAGTCGGCACACAAAAACATCTGGAAATAAACGATGCTGAGGATGCATCTCAAATCGATAATTCCTCTGTGTCGCAAAAAGCTGATTACCAAAGGGCAATATTGGTTTATCAGACACTGTGTGGTTTCGATTCGATCTGCCGCGAAACGTCTCAAAAATCCCCTCAGCTTGATCAATGGGTTATGAAATATCCGAAATCCCCCATCACAAAGTTGTTTAAACGCAATCCAGATGAGGCTACACGTATCTGCCAGGAAATTAATGGTTGCAACAACGATAAATTGGCAATTCATCTTGTGAGCTTACTTGTGAATAAGGATCCAGCAACTATTCGTCGGTATTGGAACAAATATCGCATTAAGTTTGGCTATTAGAGCATTATCTCTGTAGCTGTACCTGCTTGAGAGGTAATCTGAACCAAGCCTTGACATCGTCGAAGGAGATGAGTTTGAGAGCATTGACGATGGCCTGATTGAGTTCCCCTTTGAATCGAGCCTTGGTGGCGCGGAGCAGTTGCTTGAGCCTGGCCCAGGCTTTTTCGATCGGGTTCAGATTTGGCGAATCGGGCGGCAGATCAAGCGGCTCGGCTCCTGTCTTTTTGATGGCTTGGCGTACTTTTTTGACCTTATGCAAACCGAAATTGTCCATCCCCACCCCGTCGCCGGATCTGCCCTCGCCGCGCTCGTGCGCCGCCACAATCCTCATCCGTAAATCGTCGGAAATGCTCGTCCTATCAGCTCCCGTCGCGGTCACTTCGCCAAGCAACCTCAGAATATCCTCACTCACGGCTGTCCGGCAAATAGTCAAACAGAATCAACTGGTTGCAGAAATCAGATAAGCCGGATTCGTAGTCAGACAACTGAAGTGCCTGATGGGCGAAAATTAGACCTCCCGAGCGACGACAAACAAAATTCCCGACCGGCGACGACAATTTGACCAGGCGAATTCCTGATTTGAGGGGAGACGGATTGGTCACAGACAGGCAGGTACGGAGGTTGTTTGTGTTGGTAAATACGGAGAAGGATCAAGAGATGGCGGCGACGAAGGCGGGGATGGATGCTAAGACGGCGCGGAAGTATCGTCGGTTGGGCCGGTTGCCGAGTGAGTTGGCGGCAACGGAGCGTTGGCGGACGTGGCCAGACCTGTTTGTCGAGGTATGGGAGGAGGTCGAGGCGTTTTATGAAAGCAACGCCGGACTTGAGGCCAAGACGGTCTTCGAGTACTTGCAGCGGCAGAACCCCGGTCGTTTTCAGGATGGGCAGTTGCGCACGTTGCAGCGGCGGGTGTCCATTCGATCTGGCACATGTTTTGCGTAGATCGAAATCCTGCCGTCCGAATTTGCTCCTGAATGCTCGTTTATTCCGATTTTTCCAATCATTCCTGATTTAAATGCAAATCGTTCCAGCGTTCCCGATGGGCGAGCGCTACAGTAGCGCCATGGACGATAGACATCCGCAACAACTACTCTCTAGCCGCCGCGATAGCGCTGCGCAGCTCAGCATCTCGGTAAGAGCGATCGATTATCTGGTGGCATCTGGCCAGATTAAGACGCGGGCCATCGGCCGACGTCGACTTATTCCCCGCTCAGAGCTAGTGCGATATTCGCGCGTGGATCATCCGGGCCCAATTGTGCCGCCAAAACTCCGCAAGCCCTCGAAAATTCCTCTTGATACTGAATCTACTCGGGCTGATCTCAATCAACCTCTCCCCTGACGAAAAGAGTGCCACCGGTTCTGAAGCCAATGTTGATTCGCACGGTTTCCATGATTAACTCCACGACGACGAACTCGTGTCGAGCATCTTCGTCGATTTCAGATTCAACGCCTTTTATTAATGGTCACGCTTTCTCGATAAAGGGCATGGCGACGCCAGGTAGGGAGTTAAACACTCATGTCAGTACACGGATTGTTCAATCGGCCTCTGAACTCCGTCGCGCATGTTGACTATCTGGATTTGCCTGGAATCATTACAACGCAGATTCAAGAAACCGACGAGCAAATCTCGGTAAAGGCGGAGGAAGCAGAACAGATGAACAAATGTCCTAATTGCGGCAAAGAAGAGACACTGAAGGGTGATGGATCGCCATCACAGGGATTTTGGGATCGCCCGGATGGGAAGCCGCGCTGGGTGACGCTCAGAAAACAGATTTATGAATGCAGTGTGTGCCATGAGACTTGCTCGCACGAACTATCCTTTCTGTTGACTCCGAAAGCACGGATCTCGACGTCGCCGCCCAGGGCGCGGACATACTGTGGCCACCAGCGTGATCAAACAGAAGGTCGGGGGGAGACGTCTTCCATGGCTGTATCAGCTTGCAAAAGCATAGAAAATCCGCATAGTTTGCTTGACCCTTTATTTTATTGTAGCTACAATTAGATACATGGAAGTCACCTTCGACCCCGCGAAGAACAAGATCAACATCAAGAAGCACGGCATCTCTCTTCAGCGGACGGAAGATTTCGACTTCGTCACTGCGTTCTACGATGTGGACGACTCCCAGGATTACGGCGAAGTTCGGTACAACGCAATCGGCTGGCTTGACGCCTTACTCCACACACTCACCTTCACTCAGGACGGCGAAGCAATCCATGCGATCAGCCTTCGCAAAGCGACCAGACAGGAGCAGAAAACCTATGACGAAGAATCGTAGCCAGCAGCCCGTACCCGACGCAGAAAACCCGGAATGGACGCCAGAGAAGTTCGCGAGGGCCAAGCGCTTCCATGAGCTCCCTCAGGGGCTGCAGCAAGCGATCTCGATAGGGAAGCGAGGTCCGCAGAAGTCGCCCACGAAGACACTTATCTCGCTTCGCGTATCCTCCGACGTACTCGCCGCCTTGAGAGCCACCGGCAAAGGCTGGCAGTCAACCGTGGACGAAACCTTGCGCCGCCAGTTTGTCAAGCAGCGGTAGGCGTAATACTTAGCCCCAGACCAGCGCGAGATCATTGAGCTGCTCGACCCCATCCAAAGAAGGAGTCGGTCGGCTATCTGGCAGGATCTGGTCGATGGGCACGGGTTTGCGGGGGCGGCTACCAGAGCGTCAAGCGTTTCGTGTGCAAGCTGCGCGGAGCGGTATCGCCGGAAGCGCGGGTGATCATCGAGACGCGACCAGGTGAAGAATGCCAGGTTGATTAGGCACCGGGCCGATGGTGCGCGATCCGGACAGCGGCAAGTGTCGGCGCACGCGGCTGTTCGTGATGATGCTGGGCTACAGTCGCAAATCGATTCGGCTGCTGGTTTTCCGTTCGAGTTCGCGAGTATGGGCCGAGCTGCATGAGAAGGCCTTTCGGCGGCTGGGCGGTACGCCGCGGATCGTAGTCCTGGATACCCAACACGATCGCCAAGAGCTATGCATCGGCCATTCGTCAGTAGTAGTACGGCGTCTTTGCAGCCCAGGGGCTCTTGGGATACATGCGATGCAGCATCTCGAAGGCCTGCTTGCTGACGGCGCTCTCGCCATCCTCTTTGGACTCGCCAGAGGAGCAACTCAGGTGTGTGACCCGCACGGTGAGCGCAAGCGCCTCCGCCGCGTCGTTGTCCTCCGGGTGCGCCTTGACGTACGCGATGGCGCGCTGTCCCAGCCAGACGCCAGCCACCGGCAGCGAGTTCAAATGAGCGTTCTCGTCCTGAGCGTCCTTCCTCTGCGATGTCGATAGAAACTCCGCGTGTCCCAGTGCGCTAGACTTCGCGCCGTTCGTCCTGTATCTTTCCACTCGCCAATCGCCGTCTCCCCAGCGTGAGCCCCACCAGTTATCGCGGAAGCTGTCCATCGCAGCATACGGACGACCCAGCTCTATGACCGGCGGCGGGACGAGATGAACCTCGACGAGGTCGAGCGGATCGTGATTTGAGAGGAGCTGCAACCTCCGGCTTAGAAGGCCCGTGCTCTATCGGTAGCTGTCCGTTATGCGGGCCGATCGGGAGAAGCAACAAGCATTGCAGCCCCAGCAAAATACAAGCAGCATGATAGTCCGAGCCACTGATGATGCGTCCGCCAGCAACGACAAGCCGCGTTATAGTGGGCTATTGGACTAAATATCGGTTGCCCAATTAACGGTGTCGATCAGGTCTACCACTTTGGCCATTTTGCCAAAGATGTTGTCGCGGGCTACCAGCACGGCACCGACAGCGATTGCTTGGGCGGCAATCAGCATATCCATAGTGGCAACTGTAAGTCCCTGTGGTTCGAGTAGGACTCTAGCCTGGGCGTAAGCCGCCGCCTCATCTGAGCCCCACGGAAGAATCTGAAGGTTGGCAAACAGCCCCTCTATTGCCAAGCAGCGGGTGCGAGACAGAGAGCGTTTTGCCATTCCAAAGCGCACCTCCGCTTCAGTGATTGCCGAAATACAGAGAACAGCATCCCCGTCCTGAGAGAGTCTTTGGAATTCCGCCCGTGCCGCTGGAGAAGTCCCTTTGGCTATATAGCTGAACATGTTCGTGTCGAGTAAATAGGTGGTAGTCATTGTTGTTCTGAACCTTCAGGGGCATCATCCTCAAAAAGCTGCTTGATCGCCGGACGCTCTTCCGCAGGGCGGCGGTCGCGGTCAGCATCGTTCATAAAGTCATCTGGGAGCTTGGCTGCGTCGAGCGCTGCAAAGACCTCGGCTAGACTCGGAACTTCCGTCAGAATGACGCCACCGCTGTTCGGATCGCGGCGGATCGAGACCACGGGAGAACGAAAGCGAAAATCCAAAGGAATCGTCACATGCTGGCTTCTGCCACTCATAAAAACCCGTGCTCTTGTAGTGTTTGGCATAAACCCTCCTGTTGCTGTATATCGTAGCTGTATAGCCTGAAGGAGTCAACTTGGGGTAGGGGTTTCACTCACGGTAAGGAGGCCCAAACGCGGCGAGGACAAGATGAACACAATGCCCCCGAAGCTGAATCTCTCGGCGCGGACTGCCGACGCCTTTCGCGCCACCGGCATCACGGCTTATCTGAAGAATGGCGGCAAGCTGGAGATCGCCCAGCAGATGGCAGCCCACGAGTCGACCAGAACGACGGGCTTGTACGACCGGCGCAGCGACGAGATTTCGCTGGATGAAGTTGAGAGAATCGGAGTCGAGAAAGTTCTATGTGTTGGTATGCTTTCGGAGGTCCTTGAGCAAGACAAACAGGTGCAGTGGATCGGTGGGCGAAGGAGCGAAGTCAAACTGCTCGTAGTACCGCTTTGCTCCATCATCCTTTGCATGGACAGCCAAAGCCCGAATGCCAGCAATATCGGCGGCCTGCAAAGTGCGCAAGATAGCATCACGCAGGAGAGCGCGGCCAATTCCCTTCCGCTGCCAGTCTTTGTGAACCGCGAGGCGGGCCAGCAGCATGATTGGAACAGGATGCCGCGCCAGTCCCTTCTGGAGGCGTTCCGGGGCATCCAAGTATTCGATCTGGCCTACGACGAGGCTGTAATACCCAACGATGGCACCGTCTACAAGCCCGAGATAGGTTTGAGCTGCATTTGAACCTTGACTCTGCAAGGCGTGCTTGACGAGCCAACTGTTGAGGTCAGGCTGCCCGCAATCGAACGTTTCGACCGCGTGCTCGCGCCGGAGCTTCTCTATGGTGTGGGTTTTATTCAACGCCCAAAACCTGAATCGAAAATCCCCGCCTCATCCAATAAGGCTCTCATTCTAGGTAAGAATTGTGGCGGAGCATCAAGGGCGGTCTGGAAAGCTGTCCAACTCTCTGCATTTAAAGCGAAGATGCGTCGCTCCGCAAGCGTCTCCTCCGCTTTTGCAAGGGCGCTCTCCATTACAAAGTCGCTCATCGAGCGATGCGAGGTGGACGCGGCAGCCTGTAGCTTCGCTTTTGCCGAGGGAGAAACCCTTACATCCAGTTTTACCGTGCGTCGCTCCGTCACCATCGGTTGAGTTGCCATTGTTCAGTCCTCTTTTCCAAGTATAGCCCATTATGTAATGACATTGTCAAGACATTATTTACTGGCGTACTGAAGACCAACACGGTTCGGGTATCGACGCAACTGATGACGAAGTCAACCGTGTTGTCATAGCTGCTGCCGGTGTTGTTCGGGGCATCCTTCGTGAAAAATGTCTCGTCCGACCGCCATGAGAGTCCGTGAAAGAGATTAACGCGATTGATAAGGACAGTCGCTTTATTCTGCCCAATGTCGGCAGAGCCAAAGGGCTGACGCACACATCTGGTGGGGGAGACGGTGTCGGCATCCATCACGCTGACCTGGAGACCATCGGTAAAACCCCACGCGATGAGAGCGTGATGTAGGTAGGGAAGCCCGAAGAGGACGGCGCTGCCGTTTCCTCCGCAACCAATCAGGAGGACACGAAAGCCGCGCCGGGTGGGACCGGGATTTGGCATGTGGTGTGTGATTTTCATGAGATGCTCCTTGCGAGTCAAATGCTCGGCTGCCACACCAACGTCAATCGTCAGTATAGGATTGTTCGTTGACAGTGTTGCCCCCGGCGCCCATCAGTGCGGCGGATATATTTTCGGACGCCGTCTATTCCGCGGGAAGAGCAATGCGACGAAGGTTTACTTCGCCGTTTCTCTTTAGATCGACTTCCAGCACTTGGTTTGTCAGATCGCCGTTCTTTACAAATTCGTCAAGAATTAGATTGAATATCTGACGCTGTAGATCAAGGTTCAACCCGAATGGGGCGTTAATGCAGACGAGACCGGCGTGAAGTCGCACATCCGCATATTCTCCTGTCGAGCCCGGCTTGTTTGCAGTGCCACGGAAGTCGATACTGTTGTTGGTTACAAACGTCCAATCGCCATCGATGATTGTCGACTTAAGCTGCACTCATCGCGGCGCTGGCCTTCACGGTGATGATTGAGAAGCTCTGCAACCAGTCGCCAGTCGGATTCTTCCAGGCATCCCACAAGCCAGCCAGGGCATACAGCGTCTCGTCACGTAGGGTGAAGCGGAAGGGTACTTTGTCGGGCTTGCGCCCCCACTCGAAGTAGCCGGAGATGGGCACGAGGCACCGGCGCTTGTGTAGTGGAACGCGCCAGAGGCCGCTCTTGGTGAGATTCTCGGTGCGGGCGTTGAAGGTGGAGCGTTTGGGATCTAGACCGTTGGAGCCAAATCCAACCAAGCCCCAGCGCATGCCGACCAACTCGCGGGCTCCAGTGTCGCGTCCCTGCCGGATGACGGGCTGGGTGGTGCCGGGTGCGATGTTGTAGCCCGGCGGGAACGGCTCATCGGTTGCCGCAGGGGAATGGAAGTGGTCAACGATCGTCTGCTTGTCGGCGATTCGGTAGTAGCGCCCGCACATGCCGAGAGCGTACCACAGCAGGGCCTTGGTGGATCCCCACCCTAGTCCAGCGGAGGACGCTGACTTTGGGTTAGTGCGGATGCTGAGTCGAGGGGCTATTTCAAATTCATAGCGCGCATTCTGATCCAGTGGGCGACAAACGGATCGTCGAATCTGAGTTGGATTTTCCCATCGGCAGCATCATCCCGGAGGACGTTCTGGTTCCTCA
>PLSH01000143.1 GCA_003165095.1 Acidobacteriaceae bacterium | reverse complement strand
CCTGGCGCTGTTCGGCGTCTCGGTCCAGACGGGCGTCATCATGCTTGAATACATCAACCAATTGAGAGTTCGTGGCTATACCGTTGCAGATGCCGCTGTCGAGGGCGCAGTCTTGCGGCTGCGGCCGATCATGATGACGATGCTGGTAGCTACTTTGGGACTTCTTCCGGCGGCGACGTCCCACGCCATTGGCTCCGACACGCAGCGCCCATTTGCCATTGTCATTGTGGGGGGACTCGTGGCAGCTCTCGTGTTGAGCATCTTTCTGCTGCCCACTTTGTATGTCTGGTTCGCGCGAGAGGGTGACACGCTGCCGGAACCGGAAGGGAAGGCGTCCTTTGAATACTAAGACTGCCCAAATCGGTCTCGCACTCAGCGGTGGCAAGCGCAACAGAGCGTGCATTGCAATCTGCGCCCTGTGGATGGGTTCGCTGGCATCCGGCGCGGCGCAGTCGCAGCCAGGCCTCACCTGGGACCAGGTCAAGGCGAGGTTTGAAACCTCAAACCCCGCTCTCAAGGCCGATGCCGACAACGTGGACGAGATGAAGGCCGAGGAGATTACAGCCTATCTGCGGCCCAACCCGCAGGCGGGCCTGACCGTCGACGGCACGCAGATTGCTCCCCATGACGGAGCATACGTGCCGTTACGGGGCACGTTTGTCGTGCCCACCGTCAGCTATCTTCACGAGCGCGATCACAAGCGCGAACTGCGCCTGGAGAGCGCCCAGGAAGGCACGCACATCACCCAGTCTCAGCACGAAGACCTGAAGCGCAATATGGAGTTCACGCTGCGCTCGGCCTTCGTGCAGACGCTCGAAGCCAAGACCGTATTCGATCTGGCGAAGGCAGATCTCGAGTACTACGACCACATCATCGAGATCAGCCGCGCCCGCTTCAAGGCCGGCGACATTGCCCAGATCGATCTCGATCGCATCGAGCTGCTGCGGGTGCAATATGAAGCCGAGATTCAAACCGCGATCGTCAACCTGCGCACGGCCAAGATCCAGTTGCTGCAACTGCTGAACGACCGCACCCCGGTGGAACAGTTCGACGTCAGCGGGCCGTTCGATTTCTCCGACACGCTCCGGCCGCTGGACGATTTCCGCCAGATGGCGCTCAGCGCGCGGCCCGATCTGCGGGCGGCAATGCAAACCATCCAGCAGTCGGAAACGAACCACAAGCTGGCCGTATCGAACGGTTCCACCGACCCCACTTACAGCGCGTGGTACACCTGGAACTCGTCGAACAACAACCCTGACGCGCCTCAGACGCTGGGCCTCAGCGTGAACATTCCGCTGCGCATCTTCGACCGCAACCAGGGCGAGAAGAAGCGTACCGAGATCGATATCGAACGCAGCCGGCAGGCCAGCGAGGCTACGCGCGCCCAGGTTTTCAGCGACGTAGACACGGCCTACGTCGAAGTCCAGAGCAACATCGAGCTGCTCAAGCCGTACAAGGCGAAATACAACGACCAGGCCCTGCGCGTGCGTGATACAGTGACTTTTGCCTACCAGCACGGCGGCGCATCGCTGATGGATTTTCTGAATGCGCAGAGCGACTACCGCCAGGTGCAACTGGCCTACGTGCAGCTGATCGGTGATTATCTTACCGCCTCCGGGCAACTGAATCTTGCCGTCGGAAGCGAGGCAATTCAATAGAGGGCGGCCGAAATTCAAGTGAGAACAGGAATCATTCATGACCAGGGATGAAGCGAAAGCTCGCATCGAAGAAATTGGAATTCTCCCCGGAGTCCGTGTGGGCAGTGCCGCCGATGCCCTGTTTGCCGCCGAAACGCTTTACCAGGCCGGCATTCCCATCGCGGAGATCACCATGACCACTCCCGGCGCGATCGGCGTCATCAAGCAACTGGCGCTGCGTCTGCCCGACATGATTGTCGGCGCCGGAACCGTGCTGGATACAGAGACTGCGCGGAAATGCGTCGACGCAGGGGCCAAATTCCTCACCAGCACCGGCCTGGTTCCAGAAGTCGTCAGCTTTGCGCTGAGAAGCAATATTGTCGCGATTCCGGGCGCGCTAACGCCCACCGAAGTGATCTCCGCGTGGAAGGCCGGCGCCGATTATGTGAAGATCTTCCCGGCCGCGCCCATGGGAGGAGATCAGTACATCCGTTCGCTGAAATTGCCGTTGCCGCAGGTCTTGCTTATCGCCGCCGGCGGCGTGAACCAAAATACGGCTGTCGATTTTATTCGGGCCGGCTCCTCCGCCATCGGCGTCGGTTCGGAGTTGCTGCCCAAGGACGCAGTCCGCCGCCGCCAGGATCAGCGCATCCATGAGCTGGCGCGACGGTTTTTGGGGTTTGTGGCCGAAGCGCGAGTAACTGTATTGCCGCATTAGGCTCTCTTAACGGCCTTCAGCGGCTTAAGTAAGTTGAACAAGGGATGCAACAGGACAGGGCAGGCGCGCTTCTACGTAAGTCATAAGTACCTCATAAAATATGGGGACACCTTATACAAATCCAGCTAATTCTTCATGCTTCATTCACGTTTTAAGCCCCATGCTCTAAATGGAGGAGGAAATCGCCATGACTCGCAAGATTCAGGTCTTAGCAGCAATAGCGGCAATTACGGTTAGCGCAGGTCTCGCGCGCGCGCAGAATTCTATGAACGCGGGCATCAGCCATGCCCAGGCTGAACAGATGCTCCGCAGTGCGCACACGGTAGCACAGTACCAGATGCTGGCGAGCTATTTTCACGCGCGCCAGGTGGTCTTTGCAGAGAAGGCGCAGTCAGAGAAGACCGAATGGGAGCAACGCAGCCAGAACGTTTCCGGATCGGCGGCCAAGTATCCTCGCCCGATGGACTCGTCACGGAATCGTTACGAGTACTTCACGTCACAGGCACAGCAGATGAGCGCCCAGGCCGCGCACTATGAGAGCCTTTCAACGAGCGCCAAGTAATCAATACGCCGCAAAGGCGTTGCGCAGCACAAGGGCGGGGATGGGGAACTGGATCCGAAAAGCGATCCACAACTCATCCCCGCTATTTCTTTGTAAATTATTTATGTTTTGCTGATGCCCCTCTAGATATTCTCTTCCTAGACGCACACCGGAAACGTCAAGCCTTGGCGCCATGAAGATATCGGAAATCCTTGGAGAGCGGAATCACGTGAGCCGGCTGCAGTTCGCCGGCGAGAGCCTGATGGGGTGCTGGGTAGTTGCGCTGCTGACTTTTGCCGGTTACGAGCTTCACTTCAACCCGGCGCCGGTCGGCTTTCTATTTCTGCTGGTGGTGGTATGCGAGGCGATCCTGTGCGGGTTCTGGCAGGCCTCGGTAGTGTCGATCCTGGCATGCGCCTGCCTGGACTACTTCTTTTATCCGCCGCTTTTGCAATTCACCGTAGCCGATCCCCAGGACTGGGTTGCGCTGGGAGCCTTCGAGATCAGCGCTCTTCTGGTAAGCCGGCTTTCATCGCGCGAGCGTCTGAACTCGCGCGAAGCGATCCTGCAGCGGACGTCGATGGAGCAGTTGTACGAGTTGGGCCGGAGCACGCTGCTTATCAACCTGCATCAGGCGCCCGGGCCACAGTTGACGCACTTGATTCAACGCATTTTTTCAGCGGAGGCGGTGGCTATCTTCGACGCGAACTCCGGCTTGTGCGACATGGCGGGCGTGTGGGGTGCGGACGAACGGGAGTTGGCGAAGGAATGTTTTCTGGCGCAGATCGACGACGAAGACAACGCGGCTCATACATCGCGAAGGCTATTGAGGGTCGGCGCCGACTCAATCGGCGCGATCGCAATACGGGGCAATCTGGGGCCGCTGGTCGCCGATGCGCTGGCGTCGCTGACCGCGATTACGCTGGACCGTTGCGTTTCGTTCGAGAAGGAAAGCCAGATTGCGGCGGCGCACCAGGCCGAACGGCTGCGCGCCGCGGTATTGGATTCGCTGGCTCACGCGGTAAAGACGCCGCTCACCGCCATCCAGGCCGCTAACGCGGGGTTGGGCGAAGTGGGTGCTCTGAACCAACCGCAACAGGATTTGGTGGCGCTGATTGAGGACGAGTTAAGCCAACTGAGCCTCTTGAGCACGCGGCTGCTGCAGACGGCAAAGCTGGAGGCGCAGGAGTTGAACGTTGCCAAGGACGAGATTGTCCTCGAGGAGCTTGTGTCGACTGCACTCGAAGAGCAGCGCGGGCGCATGTCGGGCCATCCGGTCGAGGTCTCGGTTCCGAATCCCACACTTACCATTCGCGGCGACCGCGATTTGCTCTCGATGGCGCTGACCCAGTATCTGGATAACGCCGCCAAGTACTCCTTTGTCGGCACCGCGGTAAAGGTGGAAGCCAGGGAAAGCCACTCGGAAGTACTTATCTCGGTTCATAACTTCGGACCCGCGATTCCTATCTCCGACCGGGACAAGATATTTCAGCGTTTCTTTCGCAGCGAGGGAACGATGCACCTGGCTGCCGGGACAGGCATCGGGTTATCGACGGTAAAAATGGCCGCCGAGGCTCACCGCGGCCATGTGTGGGTAATCAGCAACGCAAATGAAGGAACAACATTCTTTCTTTCGATACCTCAGGATGGAGGGTCAAGACAATGAATCCGGAATCAGGCCGCCTGCTCATTGTGGATGACGAACGCTCAATCCGGCTTTCGTTGCGCACCATTCTTGGGAATTTCGGCTATGACATCGTTGAAGCCGCGCGCGGCGAAGAGGCGCTGGCGCTAGTGCGCACGGCGCAGTTCGACGCCGTGCTGCTGGACATCAATATGCCGGGAATGGGCGGCATCGAGGTTTGCCGGATCATGCGCAAGGCCTCGCCACGGCTGCCGATTCTGATGCTGACGGTACAGGAAAGCGAGGACCGCAAAGTGGATGCGCTCGACGCCGGCGCCGACGACTACATCACCAAGCCCTTTCAATTGCGCGAGCTGACTGCCCGGCTTCGTGCCGCAGTCCGCCGCAACAAGGTTGTCGAAGACACCGATGCGGCCATCGTGATTGGCGACATCCTGCTCGATCCCGGCCGCCACCTGGTGGAAAAGAAGGGCCGCGCGGTGCACCTGACGCCAAAACAATTTGAGTTGCTGCATTTTCTTATGGCGAATGCGGGAAGGCCGATTCCTCACGCCAAACTGCTGCGCTCCGTGTGGGGCCCGGAGTATGGCAATGAGCTGGAATATCTGCGCACGTTCATCCGGCAAATCCGAATCAAGATCGAGGAAGACCCCGCCAACCCCAAATACCTGCTGACAGACTCGCATATCGGTTACCGGTTCAGCGANNCGTCGCCGGTGTGGAACTGCCATGGGCCATCCAGGGCAACCGTGCCGCGCCCCAGTCCCTCAACCACCAGCGCAGCAAGAGCCTGCCCCTGCACGCCGGTTGGCTGCTCTGAATGTGACAGGACGACTCCGAACACAAGCGTCGCCGGCAAAATCAAAAAGGGGAAGCGCAAACAACGCGGAATCATGGGTTAAGCATACTCCGGGCCCGAAACCATGCACCACTGCGAATTGCGCGAGCGCGNNAACCGTGCAAATGCCATCCTGCCGCGCGGTTTTGAAATCACCTATGGACGCGTAGCTCAACTGGCAGAGCATTCGGCTCTTAACCGACAGGTTGTAGGTTCAATTCCTACCGCGTCCACCAAATTAATCAAATGAGTCAGGGCGATGCTCTTCGGCGAATTCTCCGCTGCCGGGGCGATTGCCCGGTATCCCGCTTCAATTTCGTTCCCGCCAATGCTCTCAACGGCTCCCCGCAGATAGTTCACAGAGAAATGTCCATATCGCTTCGCCATGAGCACCATTGTGGACGCGCTCAAGGCCACGATCTTCGCGACCTTGGCAACCGGAGTCCCAGGAGCGGTTCTACAACAGGTGTGCCTTGTTTGGCGTCGAGCGAGGTAGCTTTTTCTCAAGGGAGAAGCTGTTTGGCAGCAGCGGTTTCGGCGTACAGCAGTTGTAGAATCGCTCGAGACGGCCCGTTAGGGTTTACCCTGTTCCTGCGACCAAAAGAATGCAAAAAATCTCCCCAGCGTGTACAACGTCAAATAGATAGCCCGTTCCAGATCCCGAAAGGAGAGGATCATGTCCAATCCCCAAAAAGCCGGCCTCTCTGACAATACGATTGGCGCACTGGCCTACTTCACTCCTCTCCTGGCGTTCTTCTTTCTGTCCATTCGGCGCTACAACAAGAGACCCTATGTGCGATTCCACGCCTGGCAGTCGCTGGTACTCAACGCTTTTTTATTCCTCTTCGGCTGCGTCCTGTACTTTGTCCTGCCGTTTACCGCGCTCCTTGGTCCTCGTGTCTTGTGGGGTCTGGTATGCCTGGCCGGCCTGGTGGGGCTGGCCGTTTTCCTCTTATGGCTCTGGTGCGTGGTCAGTGCGTTGAATGGCAGGCGCTTCAGGCTCCCGATTATTGGGGACTGGGCGGATGAGCAGGCCTACAGGTAATCCGCCCGCTCGGCCGCCCTACTCGCCACCAGCGTTTGCAAGGCAACGGCAGAGCCGCGCCATGGGGTGAATTCGGCCCTTTTTCCTGAGGCACATGCCGGGAATCTTCGTTACGCTTGAATCGAGATGGCTCCCATTCGCAACTGGCTCCAAAATCCGCTCGTCCTGCTGGCCCTCGCGGCGGGCCTGATCGCATTCGCGGTGCAATCCGGCGAGCTGGGCACGGCCGACACCCAGCATCGGGAACAATCCGCGCATGCTTTCTGGACCTCGGAACCGCCCGTGTTCCCTGCGGAGTATCCGGACTTCGGCGTGCGCGGCCGCGGCGGCAAAATACAGAGCTTTTATGGTATCGGGCAATCGCTGCTCCTGTTGCCGGCGGATGTGGTTGGAACCTATGTGGAGCGGCTTCCGGCGTTCGCCGTCTACAACGGCAACGATCCCAGCGTGCGCAACATCATCGTCAGCTACAGCACCAATATCTTTCTCGCGGTGCTTACTGCCGTGGTCTGCTTCCGGTTCCTGAGGCAATTGAGATTCGGGACCAATCAGGCAGTTGCCGGCGTTCTGGCCCTGCTGGTGCTCACCACCCACCTCCATTACACGCAGAACCTGATGGAGAACAACTACATCTGCCTGCTCACGCTCGCCGGGCTTTCCTATCAATACGAATGGTTGCGCACCGGCAATCGCCGCGCGCTGCTCATCGGCTCCGCCGCCTTCGGGTTGAATCTGCTTACCCGTCTCACCACCGGCATGGACCTGCTGGCCGGAGCGCTCTTCATTGTGCTCGTGCTTTGGCTGGAAGGAATTCGCGGCCGGGCGCTTTGGACTCGCTGCCGCGCTTACATCGCCACCGCTCTCCCCGTCTATGCGTTCTTCGGGCTGCTCGACCGCGTCTACCAGTTCTATCGCTTCGGGTCGTTCTTCAACACCTACATGAGCCTCACCGCCCGCGAAATGCTGCAACGCGATCCGACGTTGCCGGCCAATTATCCATTTGAGACTCCATTCCATATTGGCTTTTTCGGGGCGCTCTTCTCACCGGAAAAGTCGATCTTTCTCTTCGATCCGCTGCTGATCCTGGTGATTCTGCTGGCCGCCATGGCCTGGAAGCGGTTCAGCCCAGACGTCAAGGCCTATACCATCACCTTTTCCCTGCTGCTGCTGGCGTACATCAGTTTTTACGCCCGGTATACCGTGTGGAGCGGTAATTCCGCCTGGGGCGACCGCTACGTTTCCACCACCGCCGAGTTGGCGGCTCTGCTGGCTGTGCCGCTGCTGTTGCGCCATCGCGGCGGCATTGGAAAAATGGCCTGGCGCACCGGAGTCGCGCTGGTTGTTTTCAGCGCAGTGGTTCAAGCCGCATCGGTTGCATTCTGGCTGCCGCTCGAGTTGTACCAGATCGAATTGCGCAGCGGCCCAACCTTCGTGGTTTTCTTGCGCCTTGAAAACGTGGTTGCATTCGCGTTGGGAAAAATGGACGCCTGGGGCCTGGGTACAAATGCCATGACCGAGGACCCATGGGACTACGTCCACATTTCCACGTGGAATTTCCTGCCCTTCCTGCTGCAGCGCACCGGTGAAGCGCCGGCGTGGGTGGTGCAACTTTTATTCGCGGTGTGGGGCGCTGGTCTGGCCGCGTTGGCGTGGGTCAGCTGGCAGTTGCGCAGAGTGCTTGCGCGCCTTGTTTAGTTCATGGTTCTAGTGGACAAAAGGAACCTGCTGGGACATTGCTGTTCGACCGTTGACGCCAGGCGTCAGGAACCGCCGGAACGCGGTGTGTCCACCGCCAGCCACCATCCCCGCCCGGCGCACCAGCAGCTCTCATCCGGGTGCTCGTTCCGGTGCAGCCGGCTCACCTTGCGCGAGTCCCGTCTGCGAAACGCCGCTTCCAGCGCCCGTCCAGCCTGTGCGTCCTGGGCTCCCGCGCAGGGAACAAACTGCACCGCGCACAGAAACCGCGCCGCATACGTTTCG
>PLSH01000066.1:76223-76372 GCA_003165095.1 Acidobacteriaceae bacterium | reverse complement strand
AGATGAATGGATTGTCCGATTTGGTCAGTCTCCGTGTAAAACTGGTCTTATGCTGCGCCTGCTAAGGCTTTTGCCTGTTTTGGCTACCCGATTCTTCCGCTCTCGCCGCGACCTTCTGTTGGAAAACCTGGCTCTTCGGCAACAGCTCG
>PLSH01000066.1:25859-76212 GCA_003165095.1 Acidobacteriaceae bacterium | reverse complement strand
TGGCATCGGGCAGGATTCAAGTCGTACTGGACCTGGCTCTCGCGGCATAGAACTCGTGCGGGCAGGAAGTGCGTCAGCATCGAACTGCGAGAACTCATCTTCCGCATGGTAGCCGAGAACTCAACGTGGGGTGCTCCACGCATTCACGGTGAGCTGAGGACGCTTGGTTTCGATGTTTCGGAACGAACCGTCTTGCGCTGGATGCGAAAGGCTCCTCGAAATCCAGAGCCGGCAAAGCGCTGGGCGACCTTTCTGAGCAATCATCGTGAGGCCAAGGCCGCAATGGATTTCTTCACCGTACCGACGCTCGCCTTCGGCGTGCTGTACTGCTTCTTTGTCATTGCGCACGACCGGCGCCGTATCCTTCACTTCAATGTAACCAAACACCCGGCCAGCGCCTGGATCATTCAGCAATTGCGCGAGGCATTCCCCTATGACTCGGCGCCCGGCTATCTGATCTTTGATCGCGGCACAAACTTCAATGAAGAAGCAATCGACACATTGAAGAGTTTCGGTATCCAGCCCAAACGAACCAGTTTCCGAAGCCCATGGCAGAACGGTGTTGCCGAGCGCTGGATCGGCAATTGCCGCCGAGATATGCTCGACCATGCGATCGTAGTCAACGAACGGCATCTGAAACGCCTCATGAATGAGTACCTCCGTTACTACCACGAGGACCGAACGCATCTTGTGCCGGCAAAGGAAACGCCAGCGGGCCGTGAAGCTGCCAGGACCTCCGATACACACCGTGGAATCGTATCGACTCCAAGGTTTGCCGGTCTGCATCATCGTTACGATCTGGCCGCCTGAGGTCCGCTTCGAACAGATCGCCTCAGAGTCGAAGATGAACTGCGGTGAGAGGTGTGGCCGCCAATCTTTCGCCGCCCCCTTGGCGGTGTCTTCATGATTCACCGAGGTCTCCGAAGCACCCGTCTCCTCAGTCGGAAATCCATGCCGGGCTGATCCGAATTCAAAACTCGCGTCCTGGCTGCGCCAGATGGAATTTTGGCGAGGCACAGGCACAATTTGCGCACCTGAATTAAACACTTATTCTGGAAAAGCCGGCTTATGCGTAACGCTCCCACGCCTTGGCCGAAGCGGGATCGAGCGCACCGGACATGATGAGTCGAATGTTGTTGTCGCCGGTTCTCACCTCGCGGCCGCGAATACCGCCCGCACGATTCATTTCCGCCTCGGCATCATTGTAGACGCGCACAAAACGCGAGTTGTTGTCAGGGTCGTGCGCCGCTGCACTGTTTCCGCCCAGTGGCAGCAGAATGTGCTTGTTGGCATGGTAGTCGATCGCCAGCGGATCGTGTCCTGCTAGCAGAATGTTCTGGCGGCTCGTAATGCTCGGCGGATATCCAATGCATCCGCTCACGTGTTGGCCATCCGCCGTCATCGAACCATAGCTCACCCAGATGCAGTCCAAAATGTTCAGATCGGGCGAGCGCACCTCCGTCCACATCCTGGCGCACTGCGCGCCGAGATCTTCATAGTGACGCTTAGCCGAGGTGCCATCCGACATGGAGAGAGTCCCGTAGACTATCTTCAGAGCCCCCGTCATTCCTATATCGCCACTGTGGTCCTTGAGGATGGCGCAGTGGATCAGCTTAAGGTTCTGCGCGTAGCCCGAGCCGGTCCAGCGGCCCTCCCTGAGCTCGATGCGGTTGTCCCGTGCCGTGGTGAAGCATGGATAGGAGATGCACGCGCTGCCCGGCTCCCCGATGCGCCGGTATCCATTGGTCGTATGATCCTTCGCTCCGATCCAAGTATTTGCGTGCGGATCCATCAGAAAGGCGCTTACGGGTTTGCCGGCGAAGACGGTGTTGACGAGATAATCGATCGTCGTCACCTCTTGCCGCTCGGCATTGACCATCACTTTGCCTTCCAGTTCAGGGAACGGCTTGTACTCTCCCTTGTCGCCGTCGCCGTGAATTCCGTCGAACGAAGCTGGCCGGCGCTGCCCGTTTTCAAAAATAACTACTTCGCCCCTGAAACCGTCCGGGTGATTCAAAATGCGATGGATGAGGCCACGCAGCATGTCGGTGTTCGTTCCGCCCCGGCATCTCCATTGTGCGTTCACCTTCAGGATCACAACGTCGTCAGCCGCGATCAGGCCAGAGACGCCACATAAATCATCTTGCCGCTCTGACTTGTAGAATTTCGTGCCATTCACCGAGACAAGATGAAGCAAAGCGTCAACGCCAACATGTCGCAAATTCCCGTCGTGAACTGGACAGCCGTTCACGCGGAAAACCTGCGACCTGGCGCCGGCAGTCTCTGCTTGAGAATCGTCCACGGCCAGAGTACCAAGCAGCGGGAGCGCTACAGTACCGGTGATGGTGTTGCGAATAAAGTTGCGCCGTGAAGTTCTTCCGGGTTCCGGCATCGAAGTCTCCTTTTTCTCGGAGCCAAACCAAGCTCAGTTTAGACTTTATGACACAGCGCTCGTTAGGCTTGTAATGGCGATCACAATGGCGGCCTTATGGGTGGCCGAAGGCTAAAGGAGTCATTACCATGAAGCGTGCTGCACTTTACATGCGAGTCTCCACCGTGGACCAGCACCCGGAGAACCAACTCAACGAACTCCGGCACTTCGCTGGTCAACGCGGATTCCAAATCGTTGAAGAGTACACAGATCATGGCATCAGCGGCACAAAAGCGCGGAGACCCGCCCTCGACAAGATGCTCAAAGACGCCCAAAGGCACAGCTTTGATGTCGTCGTCGTTTGGGCCTGTGACCGCCTGGCCCGAAGCACCAAGCACTTCTTGCAGGTTCTCGACGAGTTGAATGAACTCGGAATCCAGTTCCTGTCTCAGCGGGAAGCTATCGACACAGATGGCTGGCAAGGTGCCGATGTTCAAGGCGAAGGCCGAGGAGACGAGTACTCCGGCCTTGACGGTCAGCGACTTGATCGACACAGCTATCACGTCCACCAATAGCCATCGCAGTGCCTACGACCTTCATCGGAAGTTCGAGCACATCCGCACCGGTGTGGATACAGTGGAAGGGATTGGCCAGTTGACCGCCTCCGAGGTCACGAAGTCCGACCTTCTGGAGTGGCTCGACTCAATGACGGAGGAGCGTGATTGGTCCAACGCCTCCCGCAACCGGTATCAGGCTGCGTTGAGCCTGATCTTCCGCATCGCGGTCGATGACAAGAAACTCCCGTACAATCCAGCCTCTGGCATCGAGCACCTTCAGGAAGACAACTCACGCTGCCGCTCCCTCACCCTGGAAGAGGAGGAGGCTCTTTTCAAGCAACTCACTGAGCGGTTCCCGACTTACACCCCGATCGCAGTGTTGGCGATGCACACTGGCCCGAGAGCCAGCGAACTGTTACGCATTCGGGTGGGCGGCTACAGCGGTGAGTCAGGGAAGTTGATGATCCGCCAGACGAAGATAAGAAGGTCCGCCGCAGTCCGCCACGTGCCGATAACCCCGATGGCAGTCGCCGCGTACACTTTCCTCGCAGCGGGGAAGAAGATCGGCGATCCCCTCCGCACCCAGCCAGATCGGAAGACGGCGGTCAAGGTGACGAAGTACTGGTTCGATCCGTGCGTGGATGCCGCAAAGATTAACGACTTCCGCTTCCACGATCTCCGCCACACCGCCGCCTCCAGGTGGGTGATGAATGGCTTACCCCTGGCAGTGGTCTCCAACTACTTGGGCCACTCAAACATCCAGATGACTATGCGGTACAGCCACCTGTCACCAGAGAATGACGAGCGGGCCATCGCCGCAATGATGTCTATTTATCAGAAGATGGGCGAATGACCCATGCATCGTGTTGCACACCATCGCATGGAAGCACAACTGACACCACAACTGACACTGGCACTAGCGAGGAAAGATTTCCACAATCCAGTTTCTGTTTGAATCTCTTGAAAGGTTTGATTTAATTGGAGTTAAATGGTGCGCCCGGAGAGATTCGAACTCCCGACCTACTGATTCGTAGTCAGTCGCTCTATCCAGCTGAGCTACGGGCGCACACTTGTGGTTCCTGGCAGAACCTTACACAGATTATCAGGGTTCAAGCGCCGGCGCAACGCAGGTTACGAGACTGCGGGAGTGATTGCGGGTTGGGGCGCGGGCGGAGCAATCAGAGGCAATTCCTCGGCAATTTCAAGGCCGGCGAGAGCAATGAGCCTGGTTACCGCCGCGGTGTTGAGGCGCGTGGCGTCAAACTCGACGCGGAGGGTGCGCGCTACACGATCGAGAGTGAGGCGGCGGATGCCGTAGACGTCGCGGGCATGCGCCAGCGCGAGGGCTGCCTGCTCCGTAGGCGGAGTGTTGAAGCGGTAGAGAACTTCCACCGTGGTCATAGGGACATGATAGCAAGGCAGGCCTTGAGGATCAGTGCCGTTACAACCCGTTGAGGAAGGAACGAATCTCGGGGCTGGACCAATCCTGGGGGCCTACGAATTTGCGGCGGATGACCCCCTTGCGGTCGATGACGTAGGTCTCCGGCCACATGTCGGTGTGGTAGAGCTTGGCCGCGGATTCGTCCGGATCGCGGACGTTGATGAAATCCACATGATGCCGGCTGAGAAAGCGGGTGTATGCGTCGGGATCCTCGTCGACGCTGACGGCAAGCACAGCCAGGCCGGGCTGATCGTGGTGAAGCTGAAGAAGCGATGGCAGCTCGACGATGCAGGGCTCGCACCAGGTGGCCCAGAAGTTGAGCAGGACCACCCGGCCACGATAGCTGGCGAGGTGAACGCTGTTGGCGCCGTCTGAGACAGTGAAGTCGGGCGCAGCGATGCCGGTCTGGGCCGGATGTGCGCCCCGGTTGCAGGCGGACAAAAGGGCCAGAGTGGCGAGAACCATGAGAGCGAAAAGCCGAGGAAACCGCACATCTTTATAATACGGAGCGAAAGGGCCGGAAGGAAGCTGGGAGTCGCTATGAGAAAGGATGAGCCGGTCGGGGGAGCGCCACGCAGCGGCTGGAAGCCGGTTCTGGGGCTCTCGGACGAGCCCCGCGATCAGGTTGCGGGTCCGGATTGGCGGGATTGGGCCTCCAGAACTCTGCCTGGGACCGTCTTCGATCAGCCGGAGCCGGAGCAACTGATTGAGCTCACCGTGATTGTGCCGGCGCGGAACGAGCAGGATTGCCTGGGGGAGTGCCTCCGGTCCCTGGTGAGCCAGTCCGAAGAGATTTTCGAGCTGGGCAAAGATTGGGAACTGGTGGTGGTGGACGACCATTCGACCGACCGGACCCATGAGATCGCGCGCGGCATTGCCGGCGTAACAGTGATGGAGGCGGGCAAGCTTGAGCCGGGATGGACGGGAAAGACGAATGCGGTGTGGATTGCGGCCCGGAAGGCGCGAGGGCGCTGGCTGCTGTTTACCGATGCCGATACCGTGCACGAGCCGGGGGATCTGCGCCGCGCAATCCACGAGGCGGAGCGGCACCAGGCAGGAGTGTTGAGCTACTCTCCACGGCAGAATGTGCGCGGCCTGGTGCAGCGAACGCTCATGCCGCTGGTTTTTTGCGAACTGGCGCTGGCTTATCCGCCCGCCAAGGTCTCTGACCCGGCCGAGAGGATTGCGGCCGCAAACGGCCAGTTTCTGCTGGTGGAGCGAGAGGCGTACAGAAAGCTGGGCGGGCACGCGAGCGTGGCGGACAAAGTGCTCGAAGACGTGGAACTCGCGTTTCTGGCCAAGCGGCGCAGGATAAGGCTGCGCTTTCGGTATGCGGACGACGCATTGGCGGCTCGGATGTACCGGTCGACCGGGGCGATGGTGGAGGGATGGACCAAGAATCTGCTGTTGCTGTTTGACAATGCGCTGATGCTCTCAATGTGGAGAGCGCTCGATTTCCTTCTTCTTTTTGGCCTGCCCCTGCTGGCGATTCATCTCTGGAATGCGCGCCTTGCCGCGCACTCGCTGGAGTGGCTCGGCGCCGGCTGGCTGCTGGCGCTGTTGTGGGTGCGGACGTTGGTGCGCTTCTACGCGCGGGTCGCCAAGTCGAATTTTCCCTTTGTGGATTGCGCGCTGGCCCCGCTGGGACTGCCGCTGTTTGTAGGGCTGCTCTATCGAAGCTGGTTTCAGCACCGCATTCTCAAGCGCGTAAGCTGGAAGGGACGGAGTTATGCGGGTTAAAGGCTGCTGGAAACCAAAGATATGAAGCGCAAACGAGAATCGATGCATCTTTTTGATCAGAGGCTGGCATGGTCTTCCTAACGCGGCGGGCAACATTTTCCGCATCGCACTATTACTGGAACGAGTCCTGGCTCGCGGACAGGAACCAGCAGGTCTTTGGGCGCTGCGCAAATCGCAACGGCCACGGCCACAATTACACGCTGGAAGTGACGGTCGCCGGCGAGCCCGACGCAGTAACCGGCTTTGTGGTCGATTTGAAATGGCTGAAAGATATCATGGAGCGCGAGGTGCTCGCCGGCTTCGATCATCGCCACCTGAATCTCGACGTTGAGGAGTTCAAGGCAGGGAAGCTTATTCCAACTACCGAGAACATTGCCATTGTGGCCTTCAAGAGGCTGGAGCCGGCGGTGACGGCGGCTGGAGGAGCGCGGCTAAGCAAGGTTCGCGTGTACGAGACGCCGGAGATTTTTGCCGAGTACCGGGGCGGCCAATGAAGGGCGCTGCGGACAAGGCATATTTTGGCCGGCGCTATTTGTTGAGCGCCAGCCATCGTCTGCATAGCGAGGGGCTCTCAACTGAACAGAACCGTGCAGCGTATGGGAAGTGCAACAATCCGCATGGGCATGGGCACAATTACGTGGTTGAAGTGTTGGTGGGCGGCGCGGTGGACGCGGAAACGGGAATGGTGGTGAACCTGGCTGAGCTGGATGAAGTGATGCGAAAAAAGGTAGCGGATCGTTTCGATCACGCCAATCTGAATCTGGATCCGCTGTTTGTGAATCGGGTGCCGACGACGGAAAATCTGTGCATGGCTGTATTTGAGTTGTTGAACCATGAGTTGCCGGCGGGCAGGCTGGCACATGTCCGGGTGGAAGAGACGGAGAAGAATTTCTTTCAGTACGATGGTGAGTGAAGCCGCTATGAGGCGATGGCACGAATTGCAAAGGCACATTCTGCACCCGCCGCGCACGGAGTGACCGGCTCATCAGGGGTGAGCCGGCACGACAAAACAGAAGAAGGATGAGAAGAGATGGCGCAGCCGATTGTAGTGAGCAAGTCCGTTCGCAGGTCCGCGGAAACAGAGGAAGGCCTGAGCGGGTTCAGCACCCAGGAGATGTATCGCGAAATTCTGAGCCGCCTTGGCGAGGATCCGACCCGCGACGGCCTGGTTGCTACGCCGGCGCGCGTTGAAAAGGCGATGGCCTTTCTCACCAAGGGCTATGTCGAGGACCCTGGCCAGATTCTGCGCCGTGCAATGTTCGACGTGGACTACGACGAGATGGTGATCGTGAAAGACATCGAGATGTTTTCGCTGTGCGAGCACCACATGCTCCCGTTCTTCGGCAAGGTGCACGTGGCCTACATTCCCAAGGGCAAAGTGATCGGGCTGAGCAAGATTCCACGGCTTGTCGAGGTATTTGCGCGGCGGCTGCAGGTGCAGGAGCGGCTGACGCGGCAGATAGCGGACACCATTCAGGAGGCGATTGCCCCGCAGGGCGTTGGCGTGGTGATTGAGGCTCGGCACCTGTGCATGATGATGCGCGGAATCGAGAAGCAGCACTCTTCAACCGTGACCAGCGCAATGGTCGGTTGCTTCCAGAAGAAGGAGACGCGGTCGGAGTTTCTGTCGCTGTTGAGACAGCCTGCGTCGGGCGGATTGTGAGGCCGCTGGTTGCGTTCCGGCGAACTGCCGTAAATGACCGAACGTCTCAAGATGCGGGTCAAAAGGCCGGCGAGCTTATTGTATCGGGCTTGAAATAGCGCTTACGGAGCGCATTCGAAGAAGCGAGCGCGTGGCTGTGCTTCCGTTTGGCCATCAACTTGATCTGCGTCAGTAATGCGCGGTCTTGCCGAGGTTTGAGAACCTGCCCGGCCGCCTCTGCCAGTTGCTGCCAATCGTGCCAGTCGCCTATCCGATCTTTTACCGCGCCAAGAGCATCCAGCAACCCCGGATCGAAGTTGGGGAAAAGCTGAAGAATGGTCCGCAGCTCTTTCACCTTGAGACGGAAAGGATGCATGTTCAGCTCATTGAGCGCCGGCCAATCGCCGAGCTCCCGCATAAGGCCGGTGGCTACCGAGCGAACATGCAGTTCCGAATACGTGGCGCGCGCGGCCGACGATGCGGAGCTCTTTCCCGAGGAAAGTGTTTCAAGCAGCTTCAAGTATTGCTTGAGCCTGTGGCGCGCCGCATGCCGTTGGTGGCCGAGCACATGGAGCAGGTCCTCGAGCTTGTCTTTCCGCGCGCTTTTGAGGCATTCGACGAGACGGCCCAGCGATTCGTCGTGAAACTCTTCCGGCAGGCCCAGTGCAGTTCCGGTCAGAACATCCATATCGCGCACGCCTCCGGCGGCCTCGCGGACCGGCTTGATGGATTCAAGCAGCCGGTGGGCCTCCTTCTTGCCAGAGAGAGCCAGCGCGGAAGCGATAGACTCGATCCGCCGCGCCTGGGTGCGCAGCCTGTGCACCTCGTTTGGCGAAAGCTTGTTGGGCAGCCGTTTCAGTGATCTGCGCAGCTTGCGAAGCGGCTCTTGCGCGCGCTCGAGTTCCATTACCATCTTTGTTTAGATTGGAGCGTGACGGGCAAGGTTGGCAAGGGATTGGCTTTGCCCGCCGCAATGCCGGAGACGCCGTATACCAGGTCCGCGGCGCAGGACCTCTGGTTCTTGCCGTAGAGTGAATGAAGTGAATGGGCTATTGGTAATTGACAAACCGGGTGGGTTGACCAGCCACGATGTGGTGGCCCGGTTGCGCAGGATCACCGCAGACCGATCGATCGGGCACCTGGGAACATTGGACCCCATGGCGACCGGAGTTCTGCCCTTGCTGATGGGAAAATATACGCGCCTGGCGCAGTATTTCTCCGCCGCGGAGAAGAGCTATTCCGGGACCATCCGGTTTGGATTCTCGACCGATACCTACGACGCCGATGGCGAGGCCGACGGGCCGGATGTGGGCCTTGAGAGCATGGTCACGCTCGAATCCGTGCGCGCGACAGCCGCTCAGTTCCAGGGCGAGATGGAGCAAATGCCTCCGGCCTACTCGGCAAAGAAGATTGGCGGCAAGCCGGCTTACAAACTGGCTCGCGAAGGCAAGCCGGTGGAACTCAAGGCGGTGAAGATTCGTATTTCTTCTTTTGAGATTACCGGGTTGGAAGGCGCGGAAGCCAGTTTTTCGATGACCATCAGCGCCGGAGGGTACGTGCGGTCTGTCGCGCACGAAATGGGCCAGGCGCTGGGGTGCGGGGCGCATTTGAGCCGCTTGCGGCGCACCCGGGCCGGCGTGTTTACGCTCGATGAGGCGTGCAAGCTGGATGAGCTGGAGGCAATTGCCGGGAATAGCGAGGCGCTGGAAGCGAAGTGCGTGCATCCGCGCGCAATGCTCAGGGAAATGCCGGCGGTGAGCGGAGACGAGCACGCGCTGGGTCGATTGCGGAACGGCGCGCAGGCGAACCTTCCGGAATTCTCAGAGGCCCCGCTGGTAAAGGTCTTCGAAGGCCAGCGCGAACTGGTGGCCATCGCAAAAAGAGTGGCAGGAACTCTGTTTCAACCGGTAGTGGTGATGGGGTGAAAAGGGCAGGGAATAGGGAANNAGGGAATAGGGAATAGGGAATACTTCGTTCTGTGGTTGTGCGAGCATTTGCGCTGCGTGCGAGACAAACGCTGAATTACCGCGCCATGCATTTCGAAACAAATCCACCGGGGAGCAGACAACCCGGCTTTTCTATCCCCTATTCCCTATTCCCTGCCTTTAAGCATCGCCCTCAGCGCCGGGAGCAGGGTTTTTGCCAGGATTGCGGAGCCTTTGGCGGTGGGATGAATGCCGTCGGGCTGGATGCTGCCGGGGACTGGAATCAGGTCTTTGTAAATCATGGGCACAAAGGCGACGTGGTGGTGAGTGGCGAGGGTGCGGAAAAGTTGCTGGAAGGACTGGATATAGTCGGGCCCGTAGTTCGGCGGCAGCGTGATGCCCGCCAGCAGGACTTTGATGTGCGCGGCTTCGAGCGCGGTGAGGATCTGATCGAGGTTGCGGCGGGTTTCTTCCAGGGGAAGGCCGCGCAGGCCGTCGTTGCCGCCGAATTCGACCACGACAGCGTCAGGGTGCAGGGCCAGAATCGAGGGAAGATTCGCGAGCGCGTCCTTGGTGGTGGCGCCGCTGGTACCCCGGTTAAGCACCTTGTAGTGGAGGGCCTGGGCGTCAAGGTCGTGCTGAAGAAAGTCAGGGTAGGCCTGCCCTTCATCGAGGCCGTAGCCGGCGGTAATGCTGTCTCCGTAGCAGATCAGGACGCGGGAATCGGCCGCCGGAAGAGACCGGGCGAAGAAAAGAAACACTGCGATTGAAACGAGAAGTGCGCGGCGAACGTCCACCAGAATAGTTTAGTGGAACGGGGAGCAGGCTAAGGCAATCAGGAGGGTACGGGTGATCGAAGTTCGCGATGCGAGGAAGTGGATCCAGAATGGCGCGCGGAGGGTTGAGATCCTGAGAGGGATTTCGCTGCTGATTCCGGCTGGGCAGTTTGTTGCCATTTTGGGTGCCAGCGGCAGCGGAAAAAGCACCTTGCTTGGCCTGCTGGCTGGGCTGGATACCCCCAGCGCCGGTGAGATCTGGCTGGATGGCATACCGATTCACAACCTGGTCGAGTCGGAGCTGTCCGCGGTGCGGGGGCAGAAGATCGGTTTTGTCTTTCAGTCGTACCAGCTCATCCAGACGCTCACCGCGCTTGAGAATGTGCTGTTGCCTTATGAACTGAACAAAGAGGGGAGCGGTCTGGAGAAAGCGCGCCGGATGCTGGCCGAAGTCGGGCTGGGCGAACGGCTGGATCACTACCCGGTGCAGTTATCGGGCGGTGAACAGCAACGCGTGGCGCTGGCGCGGGCGTTTGTGGTCGAGCCGCCCATTGTCATGGCCGACGAGCCCACCGGGAACCTGGACTCGGCGAATGGAAAGCTGGTGCTGGATTTGCTGCTGGAACGGAATCGAAAGTCCGGCACGACGCTGGTGCTGGTGACGCACGATCCCGATGTGGCAAGCCAGGCGGACAGAAGAATTGTGCTCAAGGATGGTCTGGTAGTGGAAGACACGCTTCCGGGCACGTGGGAAACCGGCGGTTCGAGCAGGGTAGTCGTCCCGAGCGAGGAAAAGCATGGCTAAGCGGGCGTTGAGCTGGCGGCGTGCCGCGGCCATAGGCTGGCGGGATTTGAAATCAGCGCCCGGAAAATTCAGCTTCGTCGTGCTGAGCGTCGCGGTGGGCGTGGCGGCTCTGGTAGGCGTGCGCGGATTGAGCGACAGTTTTCGACGTACCCTTTCAGGCGAGGCGCGGTCGTTGATGGCCGCCGACCTGAGCGCGCGCATCTTTCACCCGCCAACCGCTGAGGAAAGTTCAAAAATCTCCGGCACTTTGAAACAGGATGCCGGCGGAATCCGGTCCACCTGGGTCACGGAAACCATCTCCATGGCATCTGTTCCGCAGGACCCGGTGCCGTTGCTGGTTTCATTGAAAGCCGTCGACCCGGGCGAGTATCCCTACTACGGCACTGCGGAATTGGAGCCGGCGATGAGCCTCAGCCAAGCGCTCCAGGGCGACTCGGCAGTGGTGGCCGATGAGTTTCTGATTCGGCTGAATGCGCATGTGGGCCAGACGCTCCGGCTCGGCGGCCGCACGTTCACCATCGCGGCCGTGCTCGAGCAGGAGCCGGACCGGATCACGGCCGGCGCCGGGCTGGGTCCGAGGGTGATGATCTCTCAGGATGCGCTTGTGCGCACCGGACTGGTGGTTCCCGGGAGCCGGGCGAGCGAACGCCTGCTGGTGAAACTGCCTGACAAGGCGCCGCGCGGGCAGACGGCTGAATCTGAAACCGCGGCCGTGCGCAGTCAACTGGAAACTGCGCTTCCCGACGCGCAGGTCATGGATTTCAGGGAAGGGAATCCGGCGTTGACGCGCGGGCTGGACAATGCCACGTCGATCCTGAGCCTGATCTGCCTGGTGGCCATGGTGCTGGGCGCTATCGGCGTGGCCATGGCGATGCACGCGCACCTGGAACAGCGGATGGATATGCTGGCCATTTTGAAGGCCATGGGAGCCGGATCGGGCGATTTGCTGCGGATTTTTCTTCTGCAGACGCTCGGTTTGGGACTGGCCGGGGCGCTCGTGGGCGTCGCGGCGGGAGTGGGTGTCATGGCGGCGCTGCCTTCCGCATTCGGAAACCTGCTGCCGATTCATGCGGTCCTCGGGTTTCCCTGGCAATCGGCGCTCGCCGGGCTCGGCACAGGGCTGCTGACCACGCTGTTGTTCTGCCTGCCGCCGCTGCTGGACGTGCGTGGCGTGAGGCCGGTGCTAGTGTTGCGCAGGCTAGTGGAGCAAGGGTCAGGCGGTTCGCGCGGGTTCTTCGAACGCTGGTTGAAGCGTTGGCCGCAACTGCTTCTTTCCGTGGGGCTTGTTCTGCCTCTGATCGGCATTGCCTGGGCATTGTCCGATTCGGCGGCCGTGGGGGTGAGATTCGCGGCCGCATTTGCAGCGGCGCTGGTTGTGCTCCTCATTCTGGCCGGATCCCTGCTATTCGCACTCCGATTGTTGTTGAACAGAACGCGCCTGGCTCTGCCTTCTTTTCTGCGCCACGGACTGGCCAACCTTTACCGGCCGGGAAACCAGTCGGCGCCGGTTCTGGCTGCGCTTGGTACCGGAGTCATGCTGATCCTGGCCGTTTATCTCATCCAGGCCGATCTTTTGCGCGACCTGCGTGAGACGGCTTCGCCAAAACTGCCCAATATATTTCTGGCCGATGTGCGCACCGACGAGGTTGCGGGAGTGAAGGCGTTCTTCGCCCATCAGCCGGGTGTAACCCAGCCGCTCGATGTGATTCCAGTGGTGATGGGCCGCTTTGTCTCAATCAATGGCCAGCCGGTAGAACAACTGAAAGGGCAGCACTTTCCCCTGCGGATGCTGGAGAGCGCCGAACTGAGCTGGGCCGACGTGCCGCCCGAGGGCGACAAAATCACGCAGGGCGCATGGTGGAAGGACGCGGGCGCGGCCGAGCTTGCCGTGGATGAAGGCGTGGCCCGGCGGCTGCACCTCGGCGTGGGCTCGGCGGTGGAGTTGGAATTGGGTGGCACGGCCACGCCGCTCAAAGTGGGCGCAGTTTACCGCTCGGATGGCCAGCACCTGGGCGCGCGTGTCGAGTTCGTCGTGCCTTCAGGCCTGGTCAATGGGCAGCCATCCACCTGGTACGGCGGCGCGCACATCGATCCCAAGCAGGTTGGGACCATGGAACGCGGTCTGTTTGCGGCCTATCCCACCATCACGGTCATCAATGTGGCCGACGTGCTGGAGCGGATTGAGAGCGTGGTCGATCAGATTACGTTTGTGGTCCGGCTGCTGGCGGGATTCTCAATTCTCGCTGGCCTCATGATTCTCGCCTCGAGCATTGCCAGCACGCGGTTCCGGCGCATGCGCGAAGCCGTGGTGTTGAAGACACTGGGCGCGACGCGGATGCGGATTGTGCGCACCTTCAGCGTGGAATTCAGCGTGCTGGGCCTGCTGGCCGGCGCCGTGGGCGTGGTCTTCGCCAACCTGCTCACGCGCGTGTTGCTGCACAGGCTGGATATAGGCTTCCACATCGAGTGGGGAGCAACGATGCTGGCGCTGGTCGGAACAGCGGTGCTGGCCACGGCTACGGGCTGGATTGCGAGTTACAGAATTCTCGGCCTCAGGCCGTTGGAAGTGTTGCGCGAGGAGTAGCGGACCCAATGAGGCTGATCTTCATTTATGGATTGCCGGGAACCGGCAAGCTCCCGGCGAGACAACTTGAGATACCGGTAGGCCGCTAGACCTCCTCAGAGGATTCGGTGGCGGGAAGTATGTCGTCTGGCCGCGCTACCCACACATAGAGCGTCGGCAGGAGAAAAACGCTGATGAGCAGGTTGGTGATAAGTCCCCCGACGATGACGATGGCAAAGGGGCGCTGCGAATCGGATCCGATGGCGTGAGAAAGTGCCGCCGGCAACAACCCAAGAGTAGCCACCAGCATGGTCATCATGATTGCGCGCAGACGGAGAACGGCGCCGTCGACCGCCGCTTCGATAATTGAATTTCCTTTGGCGCGCAGTTGGTTGATGTACTCGAGCATAATCACGCCGATCTCCACCGACACACCGAACAGAGCAAGGAACCCAACTGCCGAGGAGACGGAGAAATTGGTGTGGGTGATGAACAGCGCCAGCGGACCGCCGACCGAGGCCAGGACGACGCTCACCAGGATCAGCACCGCCCACTTGGAAGAGCGGAACATGGTGTAGAGGATCAGGAAGATCACCAGAACGGTAATCGGCACCACGAGATCCATGCGCCGGTTGGCGCGCTGCTGGCTTTCAAACTCGCCGGCCCACTCCAGGTGATAGCCGGTGGGGAGGGTTATGTTGGTGGTGACTTTCTTGATCGCTTCCTCGACGGTAGAACCCAGGTCGCGACCCCGCACGGAGTATTTGATGGCGATGTAGCGCTCACCGCCCTCGCGATAAATCTCCTCGGCGCCATCGTCGGTGGAGACTTTGGTTAGCTGCGCAAGCGAGACGCGTTCGCCTGAGGGAGCCAGCAATCGGATATCCCCAATCTCCTCGCGCGTATCCCTGTATTGCTTTTGATAGCGAAGCGTCACGTCAAATCGGGCCTCGCCCTGCTGCACCTGGGTGAGCGCATTGGAGCCGGCCGCGGTCTGAATGGCATCCTGAATGTCGGAGACGTTGATGCCCCAGCGCGCCGCCGCATCGCGGTCCACAGCGTAGTTGAGATTGGGCTGGCCGATGATGCGGAAGATGCCCAGGTCCTCGATACCCTTTACCGTGGCCATCTGCGCCTGAATCAGGTCTGCGGTTTGTTCGAGAGTGCGCAGGTCGCTGCCGTAGAGCTTCACGGCCAACTCGCCCTTGACACCGGAGACTGCCTCTTCCATGTTGTCGGAGATGGGCTGAGAGTAGTTCCAGATGACGCCGGGGAACTTTTGCAATTGTTCGTCCATGGCCCCGATCAGCAGGTCCTTCTTCTGGTGAAAAACGGGACGCCACTGATTCATGGGTTTGAGGTCGACAAAATATTCAGTGTCGAAGAAGCCGGTAGTGTCGGTGCCGTCGTCGGGACGCCCGGTCTGGCTGACCACCTGTGTTACCTCAGGGAACGAGGCCATCACCAAACGCGCCCTGTTGGTGAAGTCGATGCTGGCAGTGGGGCCTTCGCTGGGAGGCAGCGTGCCGCGCACCCAGATGGAGCCTTCGTCTAGATGGGGCAGAAACTCGGAACCGATGGGTCCGCCGACAGCGAGGTAAACGGCAAAAGCAAAAAGGGCTGTGGCAATGCCCAGAGTCCAGTAGCGATGGATGATTGCGGTGCGCACCGTGTTTCGGTAGTGGTCAGTCAGCCACTCCATCAGCGGGTTTCTCCACTCCTTTGCGCCGTTTTTGTAGAGAACCAGTCCCGCGACCGGGGCCACCAGCATGGCAAAGATCAGCGCTCCAAAGAGGGCGAAGCAGACTGTCCATGCCATCGGTTTGAAGAGCCGGCCCTCGACTGCCTGCAAAGTGAAGATCGGCAGGTAGGAGGCGATGATGATGCCNNAGATGGCGGACGATATTCTCGATCATCACCACCGATCCGTCCACCACCATGCCGAAGTCCAGCGCGCCCAGCGAAAGCAGGTTGGCCGGAACGTGGATGATATTGAGACAGATGGCGGCGAACAGAAGAGCGAAGGGGATGGTAAGCGCGACCACCACGGCGCCCCGCACATTGCCCAGAAATAGAAACAAAATGATGGAAACCAGGATCATGCCCGCGGTCAGATTGGTTTCCACGGTCTTCACCGTGAATTTCACCAGGTCGGAGCGGTCCAGGAAGGGCATGATCTTGACGCCCTTCGGCAGAATGCCGTGATTCAGCTTATTGACTTCTTCGTGTATCCCTTGCAGCACAGGGTCGGAGTCGGAGCCTTTTTGCAGCAGAACGATCCCTTCCACGGTGTCGGGATTGTCAAGGATTGTGCCACCGGGGAGATGCGTGGCGCGGCCGATCTGGCCGAGGCGGATCCTCGGTCCCTGCGTGACGGTGGCGATGTTCTTGATCTTGATCGCCGCGCCGTTCTGAGTCTTGACGACAGTGTTTTCGATGTCCTCGATGCTGGAGTAGAGGCCCAGTGACTGTACGTTGACCTGCTGCGCGCCCTGCTCAATGAAGCTGCCGCCGCCGTTGGTGTTGTTGTTGGCGATCTGCTGTTCCACCTGGGAGATCGAAAGCCCATAAGAGACCAGCTTCTCGGGGTCAAGCCGAATCTGGTATTCCTTGGTGGGGCCGCCGAAGCTCGAAACGTCCACCACGCCCGGAACGCTCTTGAAGTCTTTTTCCAGCGTCCAGTCCTCAAGCGATTTCTTCTCCATCACGTCGTAGGCCGGGTTGGTGCTCTCCAGGGTGTACCAGAAGATCTGGCCGACGGGGCTCCAGTCGCTGCCCATCTGCGGCACCAGGTTGGCGGGAAGATTCACCATGCTCAGCCGCTCGAGCACATGCTCCCGATTCAAATCGCTGGTCGAGTCGTCGTCAAAGATGAGCATCAGGCTGGATAGGCCGGCCAGCGTGGTAGAACGCAGATGGGTGAGGTGGGGAATGCCGGCCATCTGAATTTCCACCGGCACAGTGACCTGGCGCTCTATCTCCTCGGCGCTGCGGCCGGGCCACTGGGTAATGATCTGGACGTAGTTGTTGGCCACGTCCGGATAGGCCTCAATGGGCAGATTGCGGAAGGAGACGATGCCCCAGGCAATCAGCACAACAGTCCCGCCGAGCACCAGCCAGCGGTTCCTGAGAGCGAAATCGACGAGTGCGCGAATCATCTACTGGTTCCCCGCGGCATCGAGTAAGAGTGCGTTGGTAACCACCTGTTGTCCGGGTTGGAGTCCGGAGAGAATCTGCTGCCGGTTGCCGTCGAGTATTTTCCCCGTCTGCACTTCCGTGCGGCGGAAATGGTTGCCGCCGGCTGGAACATAAACCCAATCGCGGTCGTGCAGGTGGAGAACAGCATCCGCGGGGACCACCGTAAATGTCTGCCTGGTGCGGCTCATGAAGGTAGCCGTGGCAAACATCCCCAGCTTGAGAAATCCGGGGTTGGACACCTGAATGCGCACCTTGGCGGTGCGAAGCGAGGGGTCGAGAACCGGACCGATGTCGCTGATCTGGCCGGTCAGCGGCCGATTGGGATACGCGTCCACCACAATGCGCGCTTCCTGGCCGAGCTGCAGCTTGGAAATGTCATTCTCGTAGACGTCGCAGATAATCCACACGCTGCTCAGGTCGGCGATGGTAAACGCAGTTGCCGATCCCGACAGGTTGACGCCGGCCGCGGACGCATTGGTTACGTTCTGGCCGATGATCACGCCGGAGATGGGCGCATACACGTTCACGATGCTGGTGGGGTGGTTCTTGTCTACACCCAGAGTCTTTAGCTGCTCATCCGCGGCTGTCAGGTCGGCTTTGGCGTCCTTTTCAGTATCATCGGCTTGCTCCAGCATGGCTTGAGAGATGGCGCCATGTTGAAACAAATCTTCAGCACGAATCCAGGCTTTATTGGCGAGTTGTTCATCGTTGGCGGCTTTCAAATAGGCGTCAAATGCATTCGTGACGTCGTTGCTTTGGACGCGCAACAGCAGTTGGCCTTTCCTCACGTCGTCATCGAGCCGCGCCTTGATGTCCACCACCCGGCCGTTAGCCAGAGAGATCACCGGGACATCGCGGGAGATATCTGGAAAGACCGAGCCGGTCACATCCAACCCGGATGGAGCCTCAAGCTGGGTTGCGGCAACGAGCGGGAACTTGGGCAGGTCGTGGCTGTCGATGGCGATCACGTTCATGTCGGAAACTTCGACGACATTTGACGCTGGCGGCGCTCCGTCACCGTGGTCATCCTTTTTGCAACCGGCGAAGAACGATCCAAGGAATGCAGCCAAAGAGAATGCAAGCAGAGCCTTGGGAATTGAATGCAGCAGGTATTTCGAAGTCATTGGATTGCCTCGCTTCCGACGGCAAGATTCAGTTGTCCGGCGGCGGTGAGATAGGCGCCGATCAGTTGCACATAAGCCAGTTGCACCTGGCGGTAGTCGCTTTGCGCATTCAGGAAGTCCATCAATGAAGCTCCGCCGTGCTGGTAGGAATAGGTGATGGTGTCACGCACCCGCAGGGCCTGGTCGTTGTATTTCGCCTTGTACGGCTTGAGCAGCTCGATGTTGCTCTGGACTTCGACGTAGGCCGTGTCCACGTCGCTGAAGACCTGGGCGCGCGTGACTTCGCTGGTTTCCCGGCTGCGCTCGATATCGATCTCGGTGCGTTTCTTCTCGCCCTGGTTGCGGTCGAAGATGCGCAACGGAATGTTCACGCTCAGGCCCAGCGTCTGCAGCCCGTCCGGGTTGTTGTTCGATGAGTTCCAGGTGTACCACGCGCTGTAAGTGGGGTCGGTGGAACCATTGGCAACGGCCAGCTTGTGGTTCGTTTCCGACTGCTGAATTGTCTCGAGAGCCGCCCGCAGGTCAGGCCGCGCGCTGAGTGCCATCTGGCGGAAATCGTCCAGAGGCTGTAGCGTGTCGGAGAAATCGAACGGCCCGCTGACATCGAACTGTTCCACCGGGGTGCGGTCGTTCAGCAGTTGCAGCAACTGGATCTTGGCGGTGCGCAGGTTAACGATTGCGGTTTGAATCTCCGCCTCGTACTGCACGCGCAGCAGTTCGATGCGGTCCAGATCGATCTGGGCAATGTCGCCGGCCCTGAAGCGGTTGCGGCTGATCTCGATGATGTGGTCGTAGTACTCGAGATCTGCCTTGGCCAGATCGAGCACGGTCTTGGCTTCAAGGGTGCTCACGAANNTCGCGCTCGTGAAGATAGCTGAAGCTGGGCGAAAAGAAGGTGCCGCCGAACGGTTTCCAGACGCCATGATCGGGCGCAATCTGGGTTCCGTCCGCGGTGGCCGTGAATTGCGGGTTGGGACGCAGATAGGCCGTGATTTCCTCGGCCTTCATCTCGTCCACGTTGTCGGCATCGGCCTTGAGAGCTGGGTTGGTGGCCTCAAACCTCGCCTTGACCTGGTCCCAGGTGAGGCCTGGCTGCGCGCAGACAAACGCCGGCGCCAGAAACAGCAGAGCAGCCACTGCCAGGACTGATAAGAAAGGGAGGTGTTGCTTCATACACAGCCTTTGCGCCGTGGTGTGCACGGCGAACATAAAGAGGAAGGAGGCCAGCAATAAAAGCGGAGCGCGGGGCGGGTCAGGCAGCCGGCGGAGGCCGATCTTGGATGGAGCTCAGGGAAGGAGAGGCGACGGTCGGCGCTGGAAGAATGGCGGGCGCGGACAGGTGCGGATGGCTCCAGGACAGGCCCGCAAAAGCCGGCGATGGGACATTTGAAACCGGGGAAAAGGTAGAGTGTGGGCGGGAATGCTCCTGGTCGCGGCGCAGATAGCTGTCAGTCTCGGCGGGGTTCTGCGCGGCCAACAAGTCGTCGGTCATCGAGATAGCCGGCAGGAGGATGAGGATCACAACGGCCAGGGCGATCAACTGCACGCGGCGGTTTCCAGCCCCGCGCGGAGCAAAGCACAACCATAGACAGGCCATTGCTATAGCCAGCAGAGCCCACGCGACATTAAGCAGCAATTCCATGATTTCTGAGTCGATTTTACAACAGCGTGTAAGTGAAGGTAAAACAACACTCTTCCTGGTATTTAGACGCATGCGGATAGAGCTCGGCTCAAGTGTGATGGAAAATGGACAAAGTTCTTGAAGAATGAGCGCCGAACCGCAAAAACCAGAGTTGCGGACTCATAGCCGTGCTGGTTTGACCCTGCCGAAGAATCCCCTTATGATAAACAGGTTGGCTTTTCTGTCGCGGCGCCCTGCCGTACTCAAGCCAAAACGGTTGCAAGACGAGCCACGCGTCCCGCACTTGCTGCCCCCTCGTTCAATGGCAGGACAGCTGACTCTGGATCAGCATATCGGGGTTCGAATCCCTGGGGGGCAGCCAAAAAAGATCGGCAAAACCCTTCAAGCCCTCTTTTCCGCGCCTTCATTTCCGGCCTTCGCAACCCCAAACTCCACAGCTCGTCTTTGAACCGCCATACGCGCGAGCGCCAACACGGCAATGTCATCCGAACGCCCGAATTGTCTCCCGGCAGCGCGACCGGCGTCGTGGCGTTTACGATGAAGCTTCCGGTTGAATCCAGGAACGCATTTGCATAGCCTGTTTCATTGGAGAGAGGAGAAGACATGCGCCGCATCCTGGCCGCCCTCACGATTCTCGCTGGAACTGCCTTTTGCCAGACACCGGTTGATACGAAATCGATCCTCGCGGAGAAGACCAACGGCGTCTATGACGCAATGAACTTCCCGGGCGCGGATTTCAGCCTCAAGGTGAACGCCTGTCTTGCGGCGTTAGAAGCTGCCGGCGGCGGAACCTGCGATGCACGGAACTTTCCCATCTCCAATATGGCCTCTGAAACCATCACGGTTGGAGATGGAGCGCATCTGACAACCCTGTTGCTGCCGGTGGGAACGGTGATATTCGCGGCAGGTAAACAGCTTGTCTACCGCGCCTATTCGTCGATTATGGGCCAGGGAGGGGACGCTGCTGAGGGAGCGCGGGGAAGTAATATTGTCTGCACAAACCTTGTCGCCAGTTGTGTGCAGAGTTTTGATGAACCGGCCGGGCAGCTCTTTTCAGCCAATCTTTCCAACTTCGATATTGGCGTCACCGGCACCCATGCGCCCGGTTCTGTGGGTTTGCAATTAGCAGGTGCGGGCTATGTCGATGTTCTGCAGAGTCATTTTTCAAACATCAGTATCGGCGGAGCGGATATTGGAACGCTGCTCGATAGTGTAGGTGGCTGCATTTGTTACAACACATTCAATACCATCAACTCATATGGAACCTCCATCGGCATTCGCAGCAAGAACGACAGCGGCTACTTTTCCGGGGTTAACTCAAATCAGTGGACGGGGGGCAGGGTATGGGCGCCCATTGGCCTGTTTGATACCGGATCAGGAAAATTTACTTATAACTATCTCGATTTTGAGAGCAATCGGAGCTCGACAGGCGCAATCCTCTACGCAGGGCCCGATGGCTATAACGCTGGAGCCAACTTCAAAATCGGAGATACGGTCAGACCAGCCGGTGGGGACTCTACCTCCGTTTTGACCGTCGCCGCTGTTTCAGGCGGAGCTGTCACTGCATTGAACGTCACCGCTCCGGGTGCGTCCTACAGCAATGCTCAGAGCGTAGCCACGAGCACGTTATCTGGTTCTGGTTCCGGGTTGAGAGTTGACTTGCGCGTATCCGCTTACATGGTGCTGGCGAGTCATGGCGGTGTTCTGGTTCACAATCCGTATGAGGAGGCTGGTTCTGGAGATTATATTTGCGGGGTTGGAAACTATGTTGAGGGCGCATGGGCAAGTGGCAACGGCGGCGTGTACCAGCCGACCTACTGCACCGGGCCGACAAATGGGTACGGAGGTCCGGCATCAAACTTTGTGTGGGGCTCGGGCAGCGCGCCGGCCAGCATAGGTCTTAACGGCAATGGATCGTCCGAGAGTTATATAGGATTCGGTTTAACCGGAATGTTTGATGGCAACTATCCTTATTCCTACCATCCTGCATTGGGTGGCACAAATAACAACGTGAATCTATTCAGCAGCGGCCCAGCGTGGAACGGGGCTCAGAGCCGGATCTTTGGCTTCTATGGTCACTCAACCTGGGATGTGGGCTTGAGCAAGCCGCATTCCGGAACATTCGCGACCGGGAAGACGATCTTCAACCAACTGCCGAACCCAACGCCAACGCTCACGGCTCGAGGTGGAACAGGAACGACATCCTCCTCGTATGGGTTGGTTTGCAACGATGCCAACGGGGGAACCACTCTTCCTTCAACTCCCAGCGCAACTGTAAATGGGCCAGCCACCCTTGGAGCCTTGCTCACCATCGCGGTCGTCAACGGCGGTTCTGGATATGTTTCGGGGGATGTGGGGACTTCCTTTACGATTCACTCTCCAACCACCGGTTCCGGCGGAGTGGGAAAAATAACCTCCGTGAGTGGTGGAGCAGTTACAGGTGTTTCGCTCATCGCCCAGGGAGCAAACTATAACACCTTGCCATTTCCCGGAGGCGGCGCCAAAAATGTATTCACCACAAGCGGCGGGACTGGCTCAGGACTAACGGTCGCGGCATCCTCTTCATACATTCAAATTGCCTACCCGATCGAAGATGGGTGCAACTCCTGGACAGTGTTGATTAGAGATACCACTCACCAGCTCAAGACGGAACACAATGCAGCGGGAAGCATGAATCTGAGCGCTGACATCATCGATTTCGGCAATGGAACGATCCCATATTCCCCCGGATCACGCAACACCACTGGCGATGTCAGTGTGGCGGGGAAACTCACGGCGGGAGGGTCGCCGGTAGCCGTCACCGTTGCGAAGGGCTCGCTTTCGCTCGCTGCGTCACCCATATCGCCAGACTCCTGCCAGGCAGTGATAGCCGGCACGGTCAACAGCGCAAAAGCTGTTGGCGTCGTCAGCGCGGATGTGATTGCATTCACCCCCGACAAGAGCATCCATGCCGTTGCGGGCTACGCTTCGCGGGCCAGGGGAGGGCTGACCATCACGGCCTATCCCACGGCAGGTTTTGTGAACTTCGACGTTTGCAACGGAAGCAGATCTGCCATAACACCGGGCGCGGTAACGCTGAATTGGATCGTTTCGCGGTGAGGGAACAGCGGAAGACTCTGGCATGCAGACCTGATCGTGTGAAGTGACCTCACCTGCGCCGGCTGGCTGTTATGGAGCCGAGACGAAGCTCAGCGTGTCTGTAATCAGAGTTGTTCTCCTGGTGTTGGCGGCGTAGCCGTGGTCTTGCCCACTGACGCCTGAACGAAGGAAGAAAAATGAGAGACTGGCTGTCAGTCATGACCTTAGTGGTGTATGGCGATTACTTGCCGACGGCTCTGACGAATAGATAGCACTCTGAAGTAATACTCAAATGTGTTACTCAAGGGTTATATCGACATTTCAAGAGATTGACCCGGAAGCCCTTACGGCGAAAGACAATTTGGATGAGTATTCGATCGCATATTGATAGTGTGCAGGAGAATATTCGCGAGTAACCAATCAATTAAAGAGGCCCGTGTTGGTGCGCTCTATTACGGGCTCTGGAAGAAATCGCGAATTGTTGTACAAATGTCTCACATCTGTCTTGCATGACGCGAAATCGAATGGTACAGTTGGTCAATCTGACATCCAGGGGCGCATTTTAACGGCAGACGGCGAGTGCATCATCTCGCCTTCTGACGCGAGTCGATGCAGCGCAAAATCATTGGTCCTGCCATCATGGGACCGAGAGGAGCGAAGCTCGCCTCGAGATTCTCCCTGTTGAAAAGGCCATGTTCTTTTCAAGCCTGGATTCCCATTCGGATTGCACTCCAGCATTTCCAGCCAGAACATAGCACCCCGGTAAGTTCCATCAATAACTCTCTATCCATGGGAGACAAGAGTTTTATTGAAACCCTCCGCTGAAAACTGAAATTCCCTATGACAGTCCTCAAACCCCGGTCAAGAATGATTAGTGTCCGTCTCTCTGAAGACGAATATTGTGCGCTCCGGAAACTTTGTTCCGCAACCGGCGCGCGAAGCGTTTCTGACTTTACGCGTGATGCCATGCGCAGCCTTCTTACTGACCCGTCCCTGGAAGGCCCGCTCGGCAGTTATGTGAACGAATTTCGTACGCAAATCAGCAACCTGGATCAGAGAATCGAAGAGCTTGCCGCACGGGTTGCGCCACCAAGAACCGAGCCAGAAAGTTGAAATCCGCACAGACGTTTTCCACTCAGTAGCCGCGCTTTCGATGCGCGGCGGCAATCGCGTATTGCAATCCTCTTCCCAAGGCCTGTTTATGAAGAACCTGGTAATTGCCATCCTCATGGTCCTCGCTCCCTGTGCGGCATCCGCGCAGGATCAGTCGAATTCGACACGTGCCGGCGCCGGCGCAACCTCGCTCAACGAAGCTGCCAATCTTCCCGTCGAGCGCATTGGTCCCAACGATCTGATCGGCATCACCGTGTACGACTCGCCGGAGTTGACCCGCACCTTTCGCGTTGACTCGGATGGTGAAATTCGCCTGCCCATGCTTCGAAAACACATCAAAGCCGCCGGACTTTTTCCGGAAGAGCTCGAAAACTCGGTTCAAGCAGCCCTGGTCGACGGTCAGGTAATGGTGGATCCCATCGTCACGGTATCTGTGGTGGAGTATCGCAGCCGGCCGATCACCGTTGTCGGGGAAGTAAAGAACCCAATAACATTTCAGGCTACCGGCGTAGTAACCGTGCTTGACGCCATCTCTCAGGCTGGTGGGCTTGCAGAGGATGCTGGGTCAGAGATTCTGGTGAGCCGTCAAGAGTTGGCCGCGGACGGTAAATCGACAACCCTGACCCAGCGAATCCCTGCGCGCAGCCTCTTAAGCGCAGCGGATCCCTCCATGAATCCGGAGCTCAACGGCGGGGAAGTGATCCGGGTTCCGGAAGCCGGACGGGTTTATGTAGTCGGGAACGTAAAGAATCCCGGAGCGTTTCCCATCAAAGATGAATCCGGAACCACCGTCCTGAAGATGCTGGCTCTCTCGCAAGGGCTCAACGGCTATACCGCGCGTACAGCCTACATCTATCGCACTGAAGGCGGCAGCGGTGGAAAAAACGACATCCCCATCGAGTTGAAAAAAGTCATGCAACGCAAGTCGCCCGATGTTCCTCTCATGGCGAACGACATTCTATACATCCCTGAAGCCAGTGAACGCAAGGCGGCCATGACGGCTCTGGATCGCGGGCTCCTCATTGGTGTCGCCATGGGTACCACTCTTCTTTACCTCTATCACTAGGCGTGTGGCGTAAATCTATGTCCAAAGAAACATCAATGGCCGCTGAAATCTCAACGGATTTGTCCCAAAACAGGGCAACTCCACAACACTACATCCCCGCCTCAGTGTCTTCGGAAGTGGAGCCGGAAGCCCCACCCGTACCACTGTCGCACTACCTTTGGATTTTGCGTCGGCATCTGTGGAAGATGGTCGTCTTTGTGGCGGCGTGCATGCTGGTGACCTTTATCGTTTCAGCGCGGCTGAAGCCGGTCTATGAGGCTACGACAACCATAGATATTGACTTGCAGGCGCCATCGGCAGTCGTTGGCCAAGGCTCGGTAACGCCCGTTGATACCTTCGACCCGGATGTTTTCTTCGCTACGCAGGTCAAGCTGATTCAATCCGACTCTGTGCTGCGGCCGGTAGCGGAACAGTTTCATTTACTCGGCGGAGAAGCGGGTCATGAGGGCGCGAACGCGCCCGGAGTCCATGCCTTGGCAGACGCACCAGTGTCGCTGGGCGGCCTGAGGGTGAGCCGTCCGGCAAACACTTATCTGCTGCTCATCAGCTATCGTTCTCCCGATCCGCGCGTCGCCGCGGAGATTGCCAATGCGGTTGCCAACTCATATCTTGCCGATACCTATAATCTCCGCATTCGTTCATCGGCCAGCTTGTCTTCCTTTATGGAAGAGCAGTTGGGCGAACTCAAGGCGAAGATGGAACGTTCAGACCTTGCCCTGGCGCAGTTTGAAAAGGAAATGGATGTCATCAACCCGGATGAGAAAACAGATATTCTTTCCGCGCGCCTATTGCAGCTGAACACTGAATACACGACTGCTCAGGCCGANNGGCGATTCCCTGGCACGATTGAATGACACCTTGAATCAAGCTCGCCAGCGGTTGGCCGAAGTGAAGTCAACTTATGGTCAGAATCATCCGGAGTACCGTAAAGCCGCATCGGAAGTGGCCGAAGTGCAAAGCCAGTTCGATGCGATGTGGCGCAGCGTAAGCAACAAAATTGACTTGCAGTATCGTGAGAGCGTCAATCGCGAGCAGATGCTTGGGCAGGCGGTGGCGGAGTCGAAGTCTGAATGGGACCGAGTCAACGCCAGCTCCTTTCAATACCAGCAATTGAAGCAGGAAGCTGCCGCGGATAAGGCGCTCTACGACGAGCTGATCACGAAGATTCACGACGCTCAAATCAATGCGGGCTTCCAGAGCAGCGATATCCGGATCGCCGATCTTGCACGGCCTTCGACCGGACCCGTCTTTCCAGACACCAGGCTCGATATCACGCTGGCGTTTCTCTTCTCCGCGCTGCTCGCCATCGGGGCTGCGCTGCTGCACGACGCGCTTGATACAACCTTGCGTGATCCTGAAGAAGCGGGCCGTTATCTGGGTGCGGATGTGATCGGGATATTGCCTCTTGACCGTGCAGGATCGCACATTGCAAAGCCATCCGATGCCATCTCGAAACCAACTCTTGCCGCGCTGGCGGGCCAGGAAGCTAACGGAAACGGCAAGCGCCGCAAGGGATACTATCGTTCGATTTCAGGGTTTGAAGAGGCGGTGCGCACGATTCGCAATACAATTCTCCTCTCCGACTTCGATCAGCGTCTGCACTCCATCGCGCTCACCAGCGCCGAGCCCGGTGAAGGGAAGACAACTCTGGCGATCCACCTCGCGATTGCCAACGCTGCCCGCGGCAAATCAACGCTGCTTGTCGACAGCGATCTGAGACGCCCCAGCGTTCACTCCAGGTTTGGCTTGAATCCGCGAGAGGGGCTCTCCAATGTTCTAAACGGCGAATTGCCCTGGCAGGAAGTCGTGATTCCAATAGAGGGCCGGCAGAATCTGAGCGTCCTTCCTTCCGGACCCGGCTCTCACCGCGCTGCCGATCTGATTGGCCCCAGGCTCTCAGAGCTTTTGAACGAATGGGCCAAGGAATACGATCTCGTAATTCTTGACTCGCCACCGCTGCTGGGCTTTGCGGAATGCCTGCAGATGGCCACCGCAGCGGATGGCGTACTGATCATCACCCGGGCCGGAGAAACCAGGCGCAAGTCCGTTGCCGCGGTGGTCTCCACACTCCAGCGAGTCCGAGCCAACCTGATCGGCGTTGTGCTCAACCAGGTTACCCATACAACGTCCGAAGACGGCTATTCCTACTACGGATACCATCCTTACCAGCACTATCAGAAGCCGGAGTAATCAGACGCCGTGACCCCCCATTGCGAATTCGAAACATCAGCCGCCGTTCAATGTGTCCATATTCTTGGCTCGCGCGTCCACCTCCTGACGGCCGCCGGCACCGTGGATCGGATCGAGAGCTGGATTGAAAGACGGGACGGCGGCTGCCGAAGAGTCGTTGTAACCGGATTTCATGGACTCTGGGAAGCGTATAAGAATCCGCGATTACAACAGATGCTGAACAGCGCCGAACTCTGGGTTCCGGATGGCATTGCACCGATCTGGGTGGCGCGTCTCCGCGGTCATCGCGGCGCAGAGCGCGCTCCGGGCGCTGACATCATGCGCGAGTTTTTCCGCCGCGCCAATCAGAAGAAATATCGCAGCTACTTCTACGGCGATACGGAATCCACCCTGTCCGCGCTGCAAGGAGCGTTAACGCGCCATTACCCCAGCCATCAGATTGTCGGCACATTCTCCCCGCCATTTCGATCGCTCACAGCGGAGGAGGACAGGGAAGTCATCGAGCGCATTCATGCGGCTCGCCCCGACGTGCTCTGGGTTGGGCTCGGAATGCCAAAGCAGGACATCTGGATTCACGAACACCTCGATCGGCTCAATGTTCCGGTTGTGATCGGCGTCGGAGCTGCATTCGCCTTCGTCGCAGGTACTGTGCCGCGCTGTCCGGAATGGGTTGGCCGTATGGGTTTTGAATGGGCTTACCGCTTTTTGAAGGAGCCCAGGAAACTTTGGCGGCGGGATCTGCTGGACGGCCCGCGTTTCCTTTTCCACGCAGGTCTGGAATTCCTTCACAGCGAGAACCGGGATTGATGCCGAATTCACTACCCCAAAGTGAGACACGGGCCGCCGATATGCCCACTCCTGCGACTCCGCCAATCAGGGCAAAGCGCCCCGGAATCATTGCGCGCATGCTCCACGGAACAGGTGCCGGCGCCGTCGCTTATGGTTTGGGAATCGCGAGCAACCTGCTCCTGCTCCCGCTGTATCTGCGCTTTTGGTCGGTTGCCGTCTACGGAGAGTGGATGGCGCTTTATTCGGTGGTGAATTACATAGGCAGCCTCGATTTTGGCGTTACGGCCGCCGCGGTTAATGCCGCTACCATGGCATACGCCGGCAATGACTGGCCGGCTTTCAAGCGCATACAAGGAACCGCGTGGGCTGCCTCTCTCGCCATTGCAGGATTTGGCGCCGCGGTGGTGGCCTTATTGTCCCTGTTCTACTTCCATGTGGACCGGTGGCTGGGCTTGACGGTAATGGGTCATGCTGAAACCCGCCTCGTGTTCTGCGGCCTGGCCATTTCACTCCTGGCCGGCATCCCGGGCCGCCAGTTGATTGCGGTCTATACCGCTACCGGGCAATTCGCAAAGTACCAATGGCTCTATAACGCGTTCGCCTTGTTTACCTTCATAGCTTCGGCACTGGCATTGAGCATGGGAGCCGGCCCGGCATCGCTTGCCGCGGTGACCGCTGCAACGACGCTTTCCACCATCGGCTTTTCGTTGTGGTTGCTTCATCGGCGGGGAGCACATTTGTATCCGCGCTTACGCGACGCGGAATGGCACATGGCCCGTTCCCTGGCCGCGCCCACCGGGCAGTTTGGGATTTCAATGTTGGCCAATGTGCTCGCTGTGCAAGGTCCGGTCGTCGTCTTGAGCCGCATGCTGGGCGGGCCTGCGGTTGCGCTCTTCACCACCACCCGCACGGTCGCCAATGTGGTCAGGGGAACGATCATTCTGCTGCGCGCTCCCTTGCGTCCTGAATTCAGCGCGGCCTCGGCACAGGACAGCAAGAGCTCGCTGCGCAGGCTCTTTCGAATCGCGGTCAGTATGGATACCATCATCGCCGTCAGCCTTTCGGCGATCCTCTGGTCGGGAGGAAACTGGCTCATCGGCTTCTGGTCGCGCGGCCGCATTCACCCCGACCCGAGGCTGCTTCATCTGCTCCTGATTGTCGTCGTGCTCGAAGGCTTTTTGCAGATATTGTCGCTTGCCGGGTGGGCAACGAACCGGATCAAGGCTGTGTCGTTGGGACAACTCGCCACCGCGGTCGCCACAATCATTTTTGCTATTGCGCTGGTCAGACGGTTTGGTTCCTCAGCCGTTCCTCTCGGAGCGATCATTCCTCTCATCGCAATCATGACGCCGCTGGCAGTGAGAAATGCCTGCGCTGCGGCGCATCTTCCCGTGCGATTTGTTGCCGGCCGCCTGCTGTTGCCGTTTCTGGCTGTTTTCGCATTCTCGGTACTTCTGCCCTCATGGCTCGCAAGATTCTTGCTCATTCCGGCCTGGATCTCTGCCGTTTTCTCAGCCTTGGCGGTTTGTCTTATCACCCTATTCGCCGCAGGCGCCGTGTTTCTCGACCGCGACGATCGCGGGGAGTTGCGTGCTCGTTTCGTCGCGCAATTCTCCAGAAAACATTCTGACGATTCTCCGCCCAGCGCATTGCGGGAAACCGCTGTAACTCCTTTGCAGCGTTGTGCCGGACAAGATAGGCCAGTGTAGGGCTCATCACGGCTATGGTAAACCTGCTTCTGTTCATGAAACGTTTGTCCCGCATTCCTCGCCGAGTTGTGCGCGAGTCCATTATGCTCGGCGATCTGCTCTGGTTCTCGCTGATCAATAGGTTCGGCCGTTCTCCGGTGACTCAGCCCGGTGGTCCCACAGTATCGATGACCACATTCGGCAAGCGAAGTCAGAAGGTTCATCTCGCCATCGAGTCGATTGCCAGGGGTACCAGTCGCCCATCAAGGTTGATATTGTGGATCGACGATGTGGCTCTATTTGAGGCTCTTCCGCCAGCCATTCGGCGTCTCCAGAAACGTGGGCTTGAAGTCAGGCTCTGCAGGAACTATGGGCCGCACGCCAAGTATTATCCCTATGTCGAATCGCAGGAAGTATTCGATAACCCCCTCGTTACCGCTGACGACGATCTGCTGTATCCCCGCTACTGGCTGGAAAAACTCGTCCGTGCCAACAAACAGTACCCGGAGACCGTGAATTGTTTCTGGGCTCATGTCGTAGGCCTAGGGGACGATGGCTTCAGGAAATACGCGCAATGGAAGCAGTGCAACTCAACTTGCCCAAGCCATTCTAACCTCGCGCTTGGCGTCATGGGCGTTTTATATCCTCCCTCATTCCTGCTGGTGCTGAAGCGTGCGGGAGCGGCATTTGAAGCCTGTTGCCCAAAAGCAGACGACCTCTGGCTTCATGTGCAGGCTCTTCGATCCGGACATAAGGTTCGACAGGTTCTATCGCGCTTGCCCTATTACTCGTTTCATCCGATACCGCAAGCTCACAAGATAGAACTCTCTTATGAGAATGTGACTTACGGAGACGGCAACGACCGGCAGATAGCGATTACATACAGCCGGGCGGATTTGGAAATGCTTCGTGCGGAATGCACCGCTGCTGGCGGAGATTGATACGAAAGGCAGGCTGAATGACGACCATGCTTCAGGAACTAAGCGCGCCCACTGGCGAAATAAGAGTCCCGTCCAGTTTGGACTTTATCGCTCCAACCTTTGTTGACGGCTTGATCAGGGTAGGCAAGGCAAATGACGGCGGTTATGTGGTCCCGGAGTGGTTGATTACGGAAGCAGATTGTCTTGTCTCGCTTGGCATATCTGAAGACTGGTCCTTCGACCAGCACTTCAAGAAGCTCAATCCTCAGATTCGAATTCATGCATATGACCATACGCTTTCAAAAAGAGAGATCTCAAAGAGCGTGGCGGTGGCGCTTCTGAAAACCTGCATGGGCATGTCGTCTCTGAAGAAAGTGAACCAGAGAGCGACGCTGTTGAGGTCGTACAAAGCGTTTTTTTCTGGATCGGTGAAGCATTTTGAAGAGCGTGTTCACAGCCGTGCCGATCGCCCGAATGATGCGACCCTGGAAAAAGTCTTTGAGCGCACCCAGTCTGGAAGAATCTTTCTGAAGGTCGACATTGAAGGCAGCGAATACAGGATCATCGACGGGATCGTGTGTCTTGCCGACAGGATCGTCGGTGTCGCCATTGAGTTTCACGACACAGACCCGCTGCGCCCTGTGTTTGTTTCCTCGATCAGAAAGTTACAGGAACGTTTTGAGATTGTGCATTTTCACGCCAACAATTTTGCGGGCGTCGCAAAAGACGGATTTCCCGAAGTTGTAGAACTGACATTGATTGAGAAATCGAGATGTCCGGCGGGAGAAAAAAGGACCACTTTTCCGATTCCTCAGCTTGACTCCCCCTGTAATCCGTGTTCGCCGGACTACAGCGGAAGATTCGTTCTTGGCTATTCCAGCCGGACTGCGCACGAAGCGGATAGTCAACTTCCAGGTATCAGTTGTGATTCTGCATTTCGGGAATCGTCTAAAGGCTTCTAGCCGTCGCAATCGGAATGCTTGCATGTCCCGTCCTGCGGGGGAGCCAACCATGTCCAACGCCCTTCTTATGTCTGATGGTTCCACTTCCTTGAGACTTCGTCCAAAAGTTGTTATCGGTCATCCGCGCATGGGCCGTGGCGGGTCAGAAGCGCGCGTAATGTGGTTGATCGAGGCACTGAAGCAGGATTTTGAATTAACAGTAGTAACTACCGGAGGATGGGATTTGGCGGCGTTGAACGCGTACTACGGGACGCGTGTCGGGGATAAAGAAGTGAAAGTTCGCATTGCCCCGGTCCCATTCGTGTTGCGCAACCTGAGCGCCGCGGCTTTGCGCGGGGCGTGTTTTCAGCGTTTCGCGCGCCAGATCGCCGCCGAATACGATGTGCGCATCAGCGCTTATAATCCCACGGACTGGGGCTTGCCCGCGGTTCACTTCATAGCCGATTTCAGTTGGCATCAGGAGATTCGGGAGCGGATTCATCCACGATCCCCAGGATTTATCTATAGGGATACGGTGTTGCGCAGGCTCTATCTGAAAACTGCATCCGCATTCGGAATGCCCTCCGAGCGGGATGTGCTTCACGACGATCGTGTTATTAGCAACTCCCAGTGGAGCGCCGCCCTGCTCAAGCAGTTTTGTGGAGTGGAATGCGCGGCAGTCGTATATCCGCCCGTATGGACTGGGTTCCCGGAGATCGCGTGGGAGCAGAAAGAGGCGGCGTTTGCAATGATTGGACGTATCGCGCCGGAGAAACAGGTCGAGCGTGCAATCGCTATCCTTGAAGCTGTGCGGAAGCGCGGCCACGCGATTCGGCTCCACCTCTGTGGACAGATTGAAAACGACCTTTACGGAAAGCGCATAGCGCGCCTCTGCCGGGAACACGCTGGGTGGATCGTTGCTGAGGGGCGGGTGAGCGGTGCAAGGAAAGCCGAGATTCTCGCCAATTGTCGTTTCGGCATCCAAACAAGCGCCGCTGAGGCCTTTGGTATCGCGGTCGCGGAAATGGTCAAAGCGGGCGCCATCGTTTTTGCTTCAAACGACGGCGGACAAACCGAAGTCATTCATCATTTTGGCCTTCTTTTTAAAGATGTGGACGAAGCAACGGACAAGATTGACGCCGTCCTCTCCAGTCCTGAGAAGCAACGTGTCACACAAGCGCATCTGGCTGAGCGCGCACAGATGTTCAGCTCCGGCAAGTTTATGGAGGACGCGAGCTCGCAGATCAAGTTGGCGTCACGCAAAACCTCTCTGACTGCGAGTGCTCGCCGCCGTCCGAAGGTCGTCATCGGCCACCCAAGGCTGCAATTCGGTGGCTCTGAATCCACTGTGATGTGGCTGATCGAAGCGCTGAAGCGGGACTTCGATGTAACCGTCATGACCACCGGAGGCTGGGATCTGGCAGCTCTGAACGCCTTCTACGGGACTCAGGTTGACAAAGACGAGGTCAAAGTTCGAATCGCGCCTGTTCCGTCACTGATGCGCGACCAGAGCGCGGCAGCTTTGCGGGGCGCATGTTTTCAGCGCTTCGCACGTCAGATCGCGGCCGAATACGATGTGCGCATCAGTGCTTACAATCCCACCGACTGGGGCATGCCAGCGATTCATTTTATCGCCGATTTCAGTTGGCATCAGGAAATTCGGGAGCGGATTCACCCACCATCTCCAGGTTTTATCTACAGGGATACGATGTTGCGCAGGCTCTATCTGCAAATTGCATCCGCTTACGCAAAACCCTCCGGGCGGGATCTGCTTCGAGACGATCTGGTGATTGCCAACTCCAACTGGACCGCGGACCTCATACGGCAGGTTGGAGGCGCAAATTCCGTGGCAGTTGTGTACCCCCCCGTCTGGGCAGAATTTCCCCATGTTCCCTGGGACCAAAAGGAACAGGCTTTTGCGATGATCGGCCGCATTACTTCGGAGAAGCAGGTGGAGCGCGCAATCGCTATCCTTGAAGCTGTGCGGAAGCGCGGTCACGCCATTCGGTTTCACCTTTGCGGACAGATTGAGAACGACCTTTATGGAAAGCGCATCGCGCGCCTTTGCCGGGAACACGCTGGCTGGATCGTTGCTGAAGGACGGGTGAGCGGTGCAAGGAAAGCCGAGATTCTCGCCAATTGTCGTTTCGGCATCCAAACGAGCACCGCTGAGGCCTTTGGTATCGCGGTCGCGGAAATGGTCAAAGCGGGCGCCATCGTTTTTGCCTCAAACGACGGCGGGCAAACCGAGGTCCTCAGCGATCCTGACCTCTTATTTGCAGGCGTCGACGACGCTGTGGACAAGATAAGCGCCGCCCTGTCGAGCCCGGAAAAAGAGCGCGCTCTGCGCGCTCACCTGGCGCGCCGCTCCAGGATGTTTGGCGCCGGAGAGTTTATGGAGGCGAGCGTGGCAGCCATTGTCTCAGCGCTGCCAGGGAGCCAGTGCGAATCCGGTGAAGAAGCTGCTCTCGAGTTCGAACACGTATATCCTGGCAGTCGCGCCGCGGTGAATCGATGAGGATTGCTTTTGTCTGTCTCTACGAGGCCTATCCCCCCGCTTCTGGCGCGGCATATGTGACCTTCAATTGCGCTCGGTTAACGCCGTGCACCTCTCTTCTGGTGCAATTTTCTGAAAAGGCAGCAACCGAGAGCGTTGCAAATCTCACCATTGTCAGTTTGCGGCAACACGCTTCATCGCGCTTGGGCAAGCTTGTCAACATGCCGCGGGCCATCGCGCAGATAAGGCGGGAAGTCTCACGATTCAAGCCCGATCATATTGTGCTGGAGGGAGCTTCCTGGGCAGTTTATCTTCTGCTGTTGGTATTTGTACTGCAAAGGACATTGCCCGGTGTCAAAGTTGTTTATCACGCCCACAACATTGAGTATCTTATCCGGCAGCAGCGGAGCAGCCGGATTGTCGCTTCTATTACACGCTGGGCCGAGAGACGAATCCTGAAGGCATGCGACCGGAGCTTTGCCGTCTCGCAGGAAGACCGCCATCGCATCTCGTCGCTCTACGGAGTTTTGCCCGGCCTGCTCCCAAATGGAGTTGATTGCAGCGCCTATTGTGCGACACCCGCCGAGATTCACGCCGTAAGAAGCAGGTATGGGCTTACGGATGAATCGATTCTCTTCATGGGGCTCTATGCATATCCCCCCAATACAGAGGCGGTGCGGTTTCTAATGGAACAGGTGATGCCCGAGTTGCATTTGCAACGGCCCAATGTGCGTCTTGTGGTCACTGGCGGAGGGCCCCCGAATTCACAGCCATGGCTGATAAATACCGGCGTTATCTCTCGTGGTGACTTGAACACCATGCTCTGTGCGTGCCGAGTCGGAGTTGCGCCGATCTTCAAGGGGAGCGGAACCAGGCTGAAGATTCTGGAGTACATGGCCGCTGGACTGCCCGTCGTATCGACGAAAAAAGGGGCGGAGGGATTAGGCCTTGAAGGCGGCAGACATGTGCTTTACGCTGAAACCGCAGCTGAATTCCAGGTCGCTCTGTCTCGCCTTTTTTCTGATCCGTCGCTAACAAAAAGCCTGTCGTCTGAGGCCGCTGCATTGGTCAGATCCAAATTTGACTGGACGCCTCTCCTGCGCCAATTTGCGATCCAACTCGAGATCCAATGAGACAGCCCCTTCGACCTATATCAAATCGAACCGCATGGTGGAGGCATGTGCCTGCAGCCGCTCTCATTTTGTGGGTGTGTCTCTGGTGCAACCTAAATTCTGGATTTTGGAATATCGTTCCGCCGACCAGCGCTGATACCTGGCAGTTAATGGTTCGCGCAGGTCTCCCCTTCGCGGTACTTCCTGCGGCCTGCGTCGTTCTCCTCCGCCGCCGGAAACTCCATCTCTCCAAGACCGGCCCTTCGCGCTTTCTTCTGTACTACGGATTATTCGCCGCATTCTCGGCCATCTTCTCCCCGCAACCACTGTGGTCCCTTTATTGGTCCTTGAATTTTATCGCCACGATCCTCGTTGCATGGACGTTCGTCGATCGCTACGCCCCGCTCGAATTTGCCAGGCAGATGCTCCAGGTTACCTGGGTCGGCGCTTTCATAGTTGCGGCAATTATTGCGCGCCAGGCGAGTGGCGTCATATTCGGTCACGCGACAACCGCCTATGGCGCAGTCTATCAAGCCACGGAGGGCCTTGCGCGCTCTTCGGGAGTGGCTCGGTGGGCGGCAGTTCCTGGCTTGGTTTGCCTCATTCGGGCTTACTACAGCCGTCGTGTCATTATCATCGCAACGTACCTTGGCCTTGCCGCCGTTGCCTTCTTTATCGTTTACCGGATGCAGTCGAGAGGAGCCGTCTTCGGTTGCGCCGCGGCGCTCCTTTTTGCCTTGCTCGTCTCGTCCCGAATGCGCCGCTATGCATTACCGTTTGCAATCCTGTCGATTGTCGTGATCCTTCTTCTGGATTCCCCCGCTACGCTGTCACAGCAGGTTACCGATTACCTTGAGAGAGGACAGACGAGGGATGAATTCCTCAGCATGACCGGACGAACCCGCGCTTACGAGCACGGCGTGACCGCCTTTGAGAATGCTCCGCTCTTCGGTTACGGGCAATGGGCGGATCGCGTAACCATTTATGAGCATGTCCACAATTCATACCTTTCAGCGCTCTTGAATTCCGGAATTGTTGGCGCAGTTCCGTATCTTCTGTCCTGGGTCGTCGGCTGGGTATTGTTTTTCAAGCTCCAAAAAAGACGCGCTCGGCTGAGCCCCATTGATCGTCTTTGTCTGGTTGAGGCCGGTACAGTCATGATGTTCTTTACCGTTCGCTCCATTCCTGAGACAACCTCGGCTGAATTCGGCGTCGATTTGCTGGTCATGGTCGCCATATATGTGTACCTGGAAGTACTTGCGGTTTCCATAACTCGCAACAAGTCAAGACGCCCTTCGCCGAGACTAGTCGATGCCGGCTCATTTGAAAAAGCATTTCCACTCGAACCGGTAGCCTGACCGGAATTCTTCCTGGCGGGAGTCAAAGCAATCCAAGCCGCTGAATTTATGTCACCTTCTTCCTTTTCTCTCTCTCAGAACGAAGCGGAAAGAGCCGCGGACAAGCCGCCAGCAAACTGCGGCCTGCTTGGACTACCTCGGCTGAAGGTACTGGTCAGCGCCTACGCGTGCAGCCCTTCCCGAGGCTCTGAATATGGAGTTGGATGGGGTTGGATCGAGGCCATATCGAAATATCACGACCTGTGGGTACTCGTTGGAGCGCATTGCAAGGATGAAGTCGAAGCTGAATTATTACTCCGGCCCGAGTTGAGAAGCAGGATTCGGTTTCACTACTTACCCAGAACGCGCTATCTATGGGCGGAGAAGTTTTGGCATCCAGCATATCTGCACACCTACAAGAATCAATGGCAGAGGGATGCGTATGAGGCTGGGAAGCGTCTTCATGAAAGAATCGGCTTTGATATCGTCCATCAGCTGACCTATGTCGGATTCCGAGTACCGGGTTTACTGTGGAAACTCGACGTGCCGTTTGTCTGGGGCCCAATCGGAGGCCTAGAGCAAACCACATGGGCGCTCTTGCCCGCGCTCGGAGTGCGCGGTTGCCTGCACTATGCGGCCAGAAACCTGTTGAACGACCTGCACCGGCGATTGAAAGAAGCACCCAAACGGGCGTTCGCCAGGGCCGATGGAGGAATCATTGCAGCCACCTCGGGAATCCAAAGAGAGATTCGACGCTTCTACGGGCATGATTCAGTTGTCATCAGCGAGATCGGGCTTCCGCCGGGAATGCGGGAAGCGCCGGCCTCCAGATCGCCATCCGAGCCGCTCGCTCTCCTTTGGTGTGGCAATCATCTGCCTGGAAAAGCGCTCCCGTTCTTGCTGGGAGCATTGCGGTTGCTTCCTTCCGGTCTGGATTGGAGGCTCGTAATCGTTGGCGCCGGACCATGCACAGCGAAGTGGCAGAGAATCGCGCAGGACTACGGAGTCGCCGACCGCTGCGATTGGCTCGGCCAGGTTCCCCGTCAAACCGTCCTCAAAAGAATGCAGACCGCACACGCGCTCATCATCACCAGCGTCCACGACCTTACCTCCACGGTCCTGGTAGAGGCCCTGGCGAATGGCCTGCCGGTCGTATGCCCTGACCACTGCGGATTCCAGGACGCGATCACGCCGGAATGTGGAATCAAGGTTCCTGCTGCTTCAAAGCTCCAAATCGTTAAAGGGCTCCGTGATGCAATTGTGCGTTTGAATGATGAACCCGTTCGATACCGCCTCGCTCAAGGCGCGCTCAACCGAAGCTGGTTTTACGAATGGGACCGGAAGGGTAGCTTGGCAAGCGAGATTTACTTTAAGAAAAGCCTCCGGCCCGAGATCGCGGCGAGGTAGGAACTGCATGCGCATGGTGCCGAGCAGATGAGTCCGAGACTGTCCATCATTCTTCCCGTCTACAATGGAATGCCCTACCTGCCGGATGCGGTGGAGAGCATTTTGCGCCAGACGTATGCTGACTTTACATTCATCATCGTGAACGACGGATCTACAGATGGCACAAAGGAATATCTCAGTTCCCTGAGCGACCCGAGAATTCTGCTTATCAACCAGGCAAATGAAGGCCTGGGCGCTTCTCTGAATACGGGGCTGCGGAAGTGCCAGACTGAATACGTGGCACGCATGGACGCAGATGATATCTCGATTCCGGATCGTTTCTTTTCTCAACTCGAGTATTTGGACGCCCATCCGGAAGTTGTAATGGTCGGCACGCAAATTGAATTCCTTATAGGAAAGGTGGCTCAGAAGGCCCTTGCAGCTCCCACCGGCCATGATGGAATTCGGGCCCGGTTGCTGAATGGGCGAGCGGGACTATGCCATCCGAGTCTCATGTTTCGCACCGAGGCAGCGATCGCCTGTGGTGGTTATCCCACAGGAATCATCGGTGAAGACATCGATTTTTGTCTCCGCATGTGTGAACAGGGGCGCGCTGCGAACCTCAATGACGTTCTTTTTCAATACCGGCTGCACGCTGCCCAACTCTGTCAGGCGCGCTCCAACGAACTCGTCAGCGTTAATCGGTACGCGGCTCATCTCTCCCATTGCCGCCGCAAAGGTCTGACCGAACCATCGCTCGAATCGTTCGTGCGGAATGCCTCCCTGATCGACCGTTGGCGTTGGTCGATTGAGGCTTGGGAACTCACGCACTACCGGACAGGAAGAATCCTGATCGCGAGCGGCAAGCCGGCTCGTGGTTTTCTTCGCCTGGCCCTGCTCGCTGTGTGCCGGCCGTTTTCAGTTGTTCGCCGAGTCGCACAAACGCTTGCAGCGTTACGCCCAGGTCACGCCGGCAACGATAAGCCGGCATCATCCTGACTGCGTAGTGTTTGTCAATTGTCGCCACCGGCTTCATTTTGCGCTGAGCCGCATGATTCCAATCCGAACGTGTTTTGAAACAAACGCTGTTACAGCCGACGCCGCAGTCTTTGTTTACACCTCGCAACTGCGCTTTGCTGATCCTGGAACACCACGAGGCGTCTCATCATTCGAAAACTCGCATCCACGCTGCCAAGCTCTCTGCAGGAGGAATTGCGGCGCTTCCGCTTTATGTTCCGGGCCCGAAACGGAAACTTCTCTCCCAAAGAGCCAGAAGCCGAGATTCTTGCCAGGTTTGTTTCTGCCGGAGACTGGGTGATTGACGTAGGCGCCAACGTCGGCCAGTACACGCTCCTGCTTTCGCGTCTGGTCGGTCCATCCGGCCGCGTGCTGGCATTTGAACCAGTGACTGCAACGGCGGCGACGCTTGCCTCAATCTGCGCTCGACACGCAGCATGGCAAAATGTCTCGGTGCTGAATCTGGCTGCTTCTGACCAAACTGGAACGCTATCTTTTGAACTCCCCGTGGAGCAAGTTGGACTTCGCAACTACGAACGAGCTCACGCCAGCAAAAACGGGGCAACGCCTGTCTTTGGGATTTCAATCGACGCTCTGCGGATTCCGAACCGCGTGTCGCTCGCCAAAATCGATGCCGAGGGACATGAGATGCAGATCTTGAACGGCATGCAGAACACCATCGAGCGCGATCTTCCAGTATTGATCGTTGAGGACAACAACGGCAAGGTCCCGGACTTCCTGAACCGCCTTGGCTATTTGCCGGGAACAATTCGCAGCGAATCCCCCAATCTCATCTTCACGCCACCCAAAGCACACAACAGTTGAAACCACAGTGATGAAGCATTTCGCCACGCAAACCATAGGCGCTTTCAAAACGATCGATCGCTGGATATCTCAATTGGCCTTAATCAGTTTGCCCTGGACAATCTTCCACGCGTCATCTCCCTCAAGGTCCTAACCCATGACGGCCGCAATGATCAGTTTCGTGCGATAGGAATCGAGACCTAGCTATGTATTCTGTCATTTTTCTCGCGTTCGCTTCGTTCGTCCTGTCGCTCTTCCTGACGCCGCTGGTCAGGAATCTTGCGCTGCGTGTTGGTTTGGTCGACCGGCCTGACGATCAACGAAAGACGCACAAAACGCCGGTTCCGCGTGTCGGCGGAATCGCCGTCATCGCCGCCACGGCGGGCGCATATGCGCTGCTGTTACTCGTCCGGCTGAGCGCCGGACACATCATTCGTTCTGGAGAACCCTTCGCGATCCGCCTCCTGCCGGCCGTTTTGGTCATCTTCGCCGTCGGGCTTGCCGACGACATTTTTGACCTTCGACCGTGGTACAAGCTCTCTGCGCAAATCCTTGCGGCAATTCTGGCATGGCAAGCCGGCATACGCCTTGATTCCATCGGCGGCCACCCATTTTCAATCGCGCTTAGTTTTTTCCTTACCCTCGTCTGGATTGTCGCTTGCTCAAACGCGGTCAATCTCATCGACGGCGTAGACGGACTGGCTACCGGTATAGGGCTGTTCGCCACCATCACCACCCTCATTGCAGGCCTGCTCCACAACAACATCGAACTCGTCTTCGCAACCGCGCCGCTGGCTGGAGCCCTGCTCGCCTTTCTCCGCTACAATTTCAATCCGGCATCCATTTTCCTCGGCGACTGCGGCAGCCTGACCCTGGGCTTCCTGCTCGGCTGTTACGGCATCGTGTGGTGCGAAAAGTCCAGCACATTACTCAGCATGACCGCGCCGCTGCTGGCGCTCTCCGTACCGCTGCTGGATGCCGCTCTGGCCGTGGTGCGGCGATTTCTCAGGAAACAGCCCATTTTCGGCGCAGACCGTTCTCATATCCACCACAAACTGCTCTCCAAAGGACTCACGCCGCGGCGCGTGGTGCTGGTTCTCTATGGGTGCTGCGCGCTGGCTGCGGCCGCATCCCTCATGCTGACCGCATTGCACCAGAAATATCAGGGGTTCATTATCGTGCTGGTTTCTCTGGTCGCCCTGCTTGGACTCCAGAATCTTGGCTACAGAGAGTTCAGCATAGCTGGAAAGCTGGCTTTCGACGGCTCCTTTCGCCGGCTTCTCAATGCGGAACTTGTCCTGATTGGGTTCGAACAGGAACTCTCAGATGCTGCCACGCTCGAGCAATCCTGGGAAGTGCTTTGCCGTACAGGTCCCCAATTCGGATTTACCGGGTCCGAGCTCAAACTCGACGGAGTAGTGTGCCGCGGAGAGCCCGGCGGAGGCTGGCGGGTGCGTATCGAGTTCCCCGGACACGGTTATATCAATCTCAACCGCAAGCCCGGAATCACAGACCGCGGGGCAGCGGCGGTGCTCTTCATTGACCGCACCTCCCGCGTTGTCACCAGCAAGCTGAAAGACATGGAATCAGTCGCGCCGGAGTCGCAGATTTATGCAAATGCCGACTAAGCCGCAGCTGCAACTCTCCTGGTGCGTTTTTGTCGGCTTGATTGCGCTGGCATCGTGGCTGCCCGGCGCCAGCCTGCATAAACCGCTCCTCGGCCTGTACATCGACAGCGGCTGGGCACACTTTTTGGCATTTGCAATCGCCGCCTTCATCCCGTTGCTTGCCTGGAGGCGCCGGACAGCACTCACCCTTGTTCTCGGAATTGCCATCCTGTCAGTTAGCCTGCAGGTCATGCGAGGGTTGACGGCGACCCGAGCCATCGATTCTTACGCCATCGTCATCAATGTGCTCGGAATCGCGGCAGGCATTCTCTTTGGCCTGAATATCGGTGCCCTCCGCGACCCCGAAAAGCCGCACCTCAATTGAATCGCCGATCGTTCGCATTCCAGCCATGCTCAGCCGGATTGCGCCCGCTCGCGGTCAGTCCTCAATCCAATTGGCAGGCGTAAGCCGGCGATTTCAGTTCGGGATACGCCACGGTCTTGCTCAAAACCTCAATATCGCGGAGATCGACCTCCAGCGAAAAATATTGCTGGATGCCTGAAAGGGCAAGAATCACCCTGCAATCACGGCGCAGCTCGGTGACGATTCCTTCCACTCCTTCAAAAATTCCACGGCAGACAAGTACGTGTGTCCCCGCGGTGATTCGGGGATGGGGTCTGAGGACGCACCCACTGTCGAGAGATTGCCGGATCCTGTCGATCTCAGCGCAATCCACGGTCTCAGTCCCATAGCCGCTCAGCAGCTTCAACGTGCCCGGGATGGAGACCACGGAAAGCCGGGTCGCAGGCGTGAAGCGCACAAAAATATATCCAGGGAAAAGCGGCCGCTCCAGAGTTACGGCGCGATCCGTCCATCGCGAACGCTCCCTGTAGATAGGCAGGTAGTTTTCCAAGCAACGCACTGCAAGATGCTGTGCGACCTTTTTTTCATGATTTGCACACACGTGCAATACATGCCATGGCTCATTCGTCATTGCGGCCTCTTGAAGGGGCTTGCATTTATAAGGATCTGGGGCATCTCTTCCAACCCCAGTTTGGATTCCCAGCAAGGCGCAGAATTGCTGTATTTCTCTGGAGTTGAAGAAGAAGTGTTATCGCTATCGCCCAGAATTGCACAAGCTGCACTCGATGCGCAACCTGTATATAAGGCGCCATTAATTGTGCACGATCCGCGCTCCCGCAAGTCACGGCAGATTCGGCGCTTCGGTAACCAAACTGTTGGTTAGATATCGTTACCAACAGGGGACCAACCAATGACCCAGTGGTAACTCATTTACAGCACGAATGTTGCGTGCATCGTACGCATGTTCATATCCAATGCCCGCTATCGTACAGTCCTGGCCGCTCTTTGTTTCGCGACTCCACTTAGCCGCGAATTTCTGTCGCGGTTCGCAGGCGCAGGACTAATTCTGACCCGGCTTTGCACTGGCCCGCGGCAGCGTACGAAGTCAGCAAAGAATACGATTGTGATTCTCCGCAGCTCTCAGCTTTTTTAGTGCAGCATTCCCGTTGCGGCCCCCGCGGTGTGAGCCGCAATGCCCGATGCCGGCGGAAACCACCACCGGCGCGATTTGTGCTTTTTCAGCCAGTAACTGAGACCGGCTCCGTAAGACACCAGCGCCAGGTCGACGGTGAGTTGTCCGGCTTGCGACGAGGGCATCAGCGGGTTGCTTTCCCTGCATTGATGGCTGCCGATGCAGCGTTGCGTCAACTCCTCATCGAGGATTGCCATCCCCAGATGCAGGCCGTTGACCATGAGAAACGTCCCGTCCACGATGCGCGGATTGACGGCCGGGCGTGAGGGACTGAAGACGGCCCCAGATGAAAACCCGGGCATCATGCGCGAGGAGACCCCGATCGGGGACCCTTCCGCAGTCAGCGCCAGTTGTGGTTGCGGTGCTTGCGGGATTAGGTCAGGCGAATTTGAAACCTGCTGTGCCGCGCAAGACCATCCGCCCAGGGCGAGCGCCAGCCCGAGTGCCGCGCCGAGTGGCGTGCTCATGCTGTCCTCCAACCGCCCCGCATGCGAGGCTGAAGAGGTCATCGGCACAACAAGAGCCGAAGTTGAACTCATCGTATTTGAAATAGTTCATCTGTTTGCGGCGGCAGATTCACCAGGAACGGCGGACTCTCAACTTGTCGGGGAAGTGGAAATGAAATTCAAAATGAGCGCATCGTCTGGCGTGGAGACTCGCGTGAAGGTCCTGCCGGGGCGCAACGCGGGCAACAGTCTCCGTAACGCTCCTGTCGTCGTGGGCGCATGTTTGTTTCTGTTGCTTCTCTTTACCACTTCCACGGTCTTCGTCAAAGAAGCGTGGGCCCTTCAGTCCTTCCAGATTGGAGTTTATGCGCTCCTTGCCGTGTATCTGCTCTGGAATAATCGTTGGGGAATGGAACTCACGGCCGGAGGCCTGGCGTCGTGGTTTGTCTACGCGATTCCGCTTTGGGGCCTGCTGCAGATGGTTGCGCGCACCACTGTTTCCAGCTTTGAAACACGCCAGGAGACGCTGAAATGGGGTGCGCTGGCCGGTGTGTTCTTTCTTAGCCAGGCAGTTACCCGCTCCAGGGTGGCCAGGCGCAACTTCCTGAGTATGGTTCTTTGCGTCGCCACATGCATGGCCGTGCTTTGCCTCACCCAGCTATTTACCTCCCAGGGCCGCGTGCTATGGATATTCGCTACCGGATTTCCGGATGTTTACGCAACCTTCCCGAACCACAACAACTACGCGCAGTTTGTGGAATTGGCTCTGCCTATAGCCCTCTGGAGGGCGCTCCGCGAAGGCTTCAAATCCTGGTGGTATGCGCTGGCCGGCGGAGTCCTGTACGCCTCTGTGATTGGTTCCGCCTCCCGCGCGGGCGCGGTGCTTTGCACGGCGGAGTTCATCGGCGTCCTGGTTATCGTGTTGATGAAAATGCGGGCTCCCGAAACCGGTCGTGATGCACGCCCCACGCTTGCGATATTTGTGGCCGTTCCCATCCTCGCCGCAGTCTTTACCATTGCCGTGGGATGGCAGAACGTCTGGCAGCGCCTGCAAACCCATGATCCCTTTTCCGGACGCCGGCAATTTCTCGTGGCCGCCATACACATGGCCGAACACAAGCCTCTCACTGGTTTCGGCCTGGGGACTTTTCCAGAGGTCTACCAGCAATTTGCGATTCAGGACTTCCCGTTTTATGCCAATCATGCCCACAACGACTGGGCTGAGTTTGCTGCTGACGGCGGCGTTCCATTCCTGCTCCTGGTGCTGGTTCCTTTTGCCGTCGCCATTCCCACCGCGATCCGGCATCCATGGGGGGTCGGTTTGATCGCGGTGATGGCGCATGCATGCGTCGACTACCCTTTTCCCCGTTCCGCAGTTTCGGGCTGGATGTTTGCGCTTCTGGGCGCGCTCTACATGGCACGCGCTGCCGACAAGAGTCTTAAGCGACCGGCAATCGTTCAGCAGATCCCCAGTCAGCCTGCGAAATAGGCCGCTGAATGATCCTTGCGCTGTGCCGGAGAATGGGAAACGCAAGGTCGAGTTAACACCTGAATGACATTTGTAAGACATTCAGTTGGCAAAGTTGGCATTAATAAATTCATGGTGACTATTGATTGTGTAATTGGTGACGTGTCAGGTTACTTTGCAGTTACTTATGTGGGACATTCTTGTCNNTGTTGATGCAACAGAAACGCAATCGGCAGCAATCTACTGAATGGGTGCGAAGTAAGTATTTTTTTACTAACAATACGACATTAGGGCATTACAATCTGGACTAACCGCTATTGCAACTTCACATGTAAATCAAGTTGCGAGTGTCTTCTCATCTCGCAGCGATTTGACCCTGGCAAAAGGCGGCTCGCAGCCTTCAATTGGACCTTCAGGCTGCGAAATGAAACCTTCGGCGCAGGGAGATACGAATGTGTCAATGCAAGACGGGAGAATTCGAGCCATGCTGAATGCCAATCCGTTTTCATTCAGGTTTTTTGCAACCGCCTTTCTGGTGGCCATGATAGCCGCGTTCATCTCTCCCATGCAGGCGCAAGATGCCACCGGATCGTCTGCGCCGAAGGGCGGCTTCGTAGACGATTGGACGTACCACCACTTGCTCTTCTCCAATCCCGGCACCAGGGAAGACGCGGTCAAGAACGGGGAGCTCGACAAATGGCTCAAAGTCACCAGCGATCCCCGCTACCAGATGCAGCAGGCAAAGCGGCACATGGGCACGCCACCCGTGGTGGCGGCCACCGGTGCCTTTCGCAAATCCGAAAAGGACAACTTCTCCGATGGAATCAGAGAGCCTCTGATGGGCTGGAACTCTCTGAGGACCTCAAGCAAAGGCGTGAAAAAGGACTGGAGCCAGAGCCTGGGCAGCGTAAGCACCGCAGCAGCTTTGACCGTTGCGGTGGGGACGCTTAGCTCATCCTCCATCAGCGGTGGCTCGCAATTCACCATCGACGGCATGACCTTTGACGCCAGCGCCCCGACCGCGGCCAGCGAAACCGGAACCTTCACCGGCAACCCCACCAGCGGCCAGACGGCGACGATCAACGGAGTGGCTCTGACGGCCAGCGTCTCCACGAAAGCTACACGGACCGGAACCTTTTCGAGCTTGCCTCAAGCGAGCAGCACGATCACCGTGGTGAATGGCGCGACCCTGAGTCTGACGACCAACGCGACGGTGGCGAGCGCCATTGGAACGGTCGCAGCCTCTCCCACCTCGACCACGGCTCCTACCATCGCCATCACAAACGGAGTCAATGGGAACGTATTGACCCTGACGACCAATGCCACGGCCGCGCACGCGACGGGAACCATTACTGCATCTAGCGTCGGGCCGGCCTCCGGCCAGACCGTCAAAATCACAAACGGCCTGAATTCAAATACGCTGACCTTGACGGGCGGCAGCGGAGGAACGGGTACCATAACGGTCAGCGGCCGTCCCGGAAACTCCGATACCCTCACAATCGGCGCGACGGAATACACCTTTGCTTCCAACTGCGGTGGCACCGCCAACTGCATCGACCGCCCAGGAGGGGGGGGCACAACCAACCTCGAGTACGCTCAAAACATCGCTGCAGCAATTACAGCCACCAGTAGCTCGTGCGGCACTACAGTTCCTTGCTACGGCACAGGGACAACGGCAGTTCCTAACATTACCGCAACGGCTGCCACCAGTGGCGCTAGCGGTCAGGTTACGGTTACCAACTACTCCGGCGCAGCTCTAACCTGGAGTGTCGTTAACAACAGCGGCGTCTTTACCTTGAGCCCCGCTTCCGGTTCCTCGATTGCCGTGGGAACCACCAACACATGCACCGGCGCTACTACCGGCACCTTCCTCATCGACCCCGTCGACACCACAGGCGATACAGTTGCCGGCAATCTGAATTCTGCGATCAATGCCTGCGTCGGTACCTACTCAGGCGTGGGCGTAACCTCCACCGTGGCCAGCAACGTCGTGACTATTACCAACACCACGCTCGGTGCTTACCCCACCCTGACACTGGGCACAGGCGAGACCGCAACTCATTTCACTTGGAGTACTGTGACCGCCGGCGCCACCGGTACGAACGCGTGCACAAGCTCGACGACTGGCACCTTTGCCACAGCCAGTAGCGCGACGAACCCGACCTACCAGGTAGCTTCGAACCTGGAAGCCGCCATCATGAGCACAAGCTGCCAGACTACCTACCCCGTTGGCGTTACCGCCAGCTATGCCTCTGGCAACACGTTTACGGTTACAAACCCCACACCGGGGCCCTTTCTCACGGTCAACGCAACGAACAACACCGGCATCTTCAGCTGGGCTACCGTGACCGGCGGCAATGCCGGCTCCAACAGCTGCACGAGTTCCACCGCCGGAACTTACGCGACGAGCAGCAGCACGACAACCCTGGCGGGCAACCTTGCCGCGGCGATCAATCTCTGCCCGGCAGCCGTCGGCGTCACTGCTTCCTCCAGCACCAAAACCGTGACGCTTACCGCCATTACAGCAGGCACCGCTGGAAACAGCATCGGTTTGACCCCCAGCACGGCCGGATTCTTTGCATGGGCCGGCGGCACACTAACGGGCGGGACCGGAACGAATACGGGTACGGACTTTGCCGTCGATGGCGTCTTGGCAGACGATGCCACCAACCTCGCCGCTGCAATTACGCGGAATATCAGTACAACGGTTCTTACCGCAACTTCAAGTGCCGGAGTTGTCACCGTGACCGCAGCAACGCCCGGGACAGGCGCCGACACCATCGCCACTACCGAGACTTTGAGCAATTTCGCATGGCAGGGCACAACCCTCGGCGCGGGCACGGCCGGAACGAACGGCACCACCTCGGGTACGGCATCGCCGCCAACCTTCGCGTACTGGACGGGCACAACCTACGATGCGGCCTCGGTAGTTGCCTCGAACATCACCACAGCCGTCAACGCCAACTCCACCGCGAGCGCGGTCATTACGGCCGCCGCGAATTCGCCGGCAAGCGGGGACGTGACCTTCACCGCTAAAACCGCTGGGGCCGCTGGGAACAGCTACTCCGCATCCGTCACGGATTTTTCAGCTCTTACCGGAGCCGTCAGCTTTGACGGTGGCGCAATTCCCACGGTCCAGCCCAATGCCTATCCCGCCAAGTATGGGGCAAGTCTGACTACCGCAAGCTGTGCCAACGACTTTGTCGTTTACCCGGCAGGGCAAGCGGGCGGAACGGGCGCCGCAAACATCATTGCCTACAATAATATCTATGTTGGCACCGGAGCCTGCGAAACCTCAAACCCCACAGTTTACTGGGCCTATAACGCGGGCACAGGTCACGCGGTCACCAATTCACCCATCATCTCCGCGGACGGCACCCAGGTTGCGTTCATGCAATCGAACGGCGCAAACGCAAGTCTGGTCCTGCTTAAATGGAAATCGGCTACCAGCTCCATCACTTCACCGGCAGCCATTACCAGCGAGACAACATCCACCTATAGAGCTTGCACCGCCCCGTGCATGGTCGTCATACCCCTCGAAGACGGCGACGACGACTCGATCTCAGCTCCTTTTTACGACTACGCCAGCGACGATGCGCTCTACGTTGGAGATGACAGCGGCCTGCTGCATCAGTTCAAAGGAGTTTTCTTTGGCACACCGGAGGAGACCGTCACCACCTCATGGCCGGTAACGCTCGACGCTGGGTATAAAATTTCGTCACCCATCTACGATCCCACCTCTGGATACGTCTTCGTGGGCGACCTGGATGGAACGCTCCATTCCGTGGGCACCGGGAACGCGGGAACAACTACTGGTGTTATCCACGGCACGGCGAATATCGGAGATGCCATTGCCGACGCGCCTCTGGTCGATAGCAACAAAGGAGCAGTTTTCGCATTTGTCACCACTAGCGGCTCGTACAGTGAGCCCGGGGCTAACGCGCTCTACGGTTTTTCCACCGCATTCACAGACCTGGTGGCCGTCGGGCAACCGGGAGCCCCTGGGGTCGTTCCACTCGGAACAGGAGGCACTGGATATTATCTGTACGCGGGAATGTTCGACAACGTCTGGTTTGAATCCTCAACTGACTCGGGAAACCTTTATGTAGCCGGAAACACAGGAGGCACAAATACGGGGGCGTTGTATAAGGTTGCCATCTCAGGCGGCTTCATGACAGGCGCCTGGTCCACTTACGATGCTGTGCTCACACCAACTGGCGCTCATCCGTATCCGTCTCCTCTCTCGGAATTCTGTAACGGCGCTTGCACTGCAAGTGCAACAGAAACGACCAGCGGCACCGACTACGTTTTCTTCAGCTTGAACCAGTCGGAGGTGGGCGGATGCACCTCCTCTGCCGGGCACGGCTGCATCTTGTCCTTTAACGTCACTAATCCGTCGGCGATCGCCATCTCCGGCACAGGCTTGAATGTCACAACCCCTGCTTCCCCCGGATGCTGGGCGACGGGCGGGATCGTGGTCGACAACGACGCCACTACGACAGGCGCCTCTCAAATCTATCTCGTGAATCTCGACGGCGCGGCTGCGGGCGGTCCGAACGGTTCGACCAGCAGCAATTGCGCTGCCGGCTCTGCGGTCACTATCGACGCTGTGCAGGCGCAGCAGTCAAACCCGTAGGGGAGGGAAGTTGAATAGAAAGCTCAATCTGGATATATCATGAGGTCATGATGAGTGAATCGGAGCAGGAACGGAAAAATCGAACTACGCCCGAGCAGAAGCCCACGGCCAAAAAGCCGTACCAGAAGCCCGAGGTGCGCCATGAGCGGGTCTTCGAGACTTTGGCTCTTTCCTGCGGCAAAGTGCAGGTAACTCAGGGATCGTGCCACTATAACCGCAAGGCCTCATAGATTGAACCGCGCATGAATCAAGAGACACAACGTCACTCCGTGTGTTGCGAGTTGACCTGCGATGTAGCTCGCATCTCCGGCGAGGTTCGCCTCCGGGTTGCCGGGGCCAGCATGTTGCCTGCGCTCTGGCCCGGCGATGTGGTCACCGTTCAGCACTGTGCCCCGTCCAAATTGCAGCCGGAACAGATTGCCTTATACCGGCGCGATGGAATGCTCACCGCGCATCGCATCAGGCACGTGTCCGGCGATTGGCTGATCCTGCGCGGAGACGCGCTGCCTTGCTTCGATCCTCCAGTGAATGCATCTGATGTCGTAGGACAGGTGATCGGCATTTCCCGCGCAGGCCGCGCCGTCCGGATTGAACTTGCATTCTGGCAGCGTGTCATGTCATTGATGTTGCGCCGCTCGGATCTCTTCACGCGTGTCACGCTCTATTTGAGCAGGCGCCTGCGCGGCTCCTGGAATTTGCATGCGTCCTGGGCGAACTCATCGCCAGTGACCATCGAAAAGTTAGAACGCACTTGAACACCGTCGCCGTCTTTTCCCGCCATATCTCCATCGCAAGAAAATCGGAATGGGAACTCCTGATCGAGGTGTCGCTTTGCCTGCAGCCATAAACAACAGACCGGAACTGGCGCTGCTGCTCACTATCGCCAGGGTCGATCTCGATCCGAGCCGGCAAACGGCC